>JBFGKW010000001.1:0-89189 GCA_041576495.1 Aridibacter sp.
CCGATCGCATGCAGTCCAATCTGAAAACCCGATTCATTGCGTTCGACGATCATCTTTATCATTTGATCTTCGGGCATCCTGGGGATTCCGCTGTTTACCGGATCGTCGGAAAACGGAGCAAGCATTGCGGCGGTCCGGGATCCCAGCGTTCCATCAACATAACCTTTCAATATTCCGAGCTTTAAGCGGGCCGGGTTCAATTGCAATGCATTAAAATCCTGGCGTTGTTTTATTAGTTTTTCTATCGGCGTTTCAAAATTCTGCCAGACCGCAACGCGGGTTGTCAGCGCGCCTTCGCTCAATAGCTGCCGGTAAAGCGGAATGGCCTCATAATCCGATCCTCCCTGAACGCTTGTCAGGCCAAATTTCTTCGCCTCCTCAACCGCCAGTTCAATTCCCTTTCGAATCTCCGCCTGCGTTGTTTCCGGAACGACCCGACCGATTAAACCCTGCGCAGTTTCCTTCAAAACTCCTTCCGGTTCCCCGTTGCTGCCGAATACAATCTCGCCTCCGACCGGCGCTTTCGAGTCCTTGGTAACCCCCGCCAGCTTAAAGGCCAGGGAATTAGACCACGAGATATGACCATCCACACGCTGGACAAAGACCGGATTGTCGGGCGATATGTCGTCGAGATCCGCGCGGGTTGGAAGCCGGTTCCCCCATAGCGTATGATCCCAGCCGCGTCCCAAAACCCAAGCACCCTTCGGCAATTCCTTAATTTTCACGGCGATTCTTGCCCTTGCTTCCGCAAGCGATTTCGACCCATTTAAGTCGACCCGGAGCAGGGCTAGGCCGACACCTACAAAATGAATGTGAGCGTCATTAAATCCCGGCGTAACCAGTCGCCCCTTGAGATCGATTTCCTTCGCAGCGTGAAATTTTTCGCGCAGTTGACCGGTGTTTCCAACGGCAACAATTTTCTCACCTTCAATCGCGACCGCCTGATGAATAGTCCCATTTTGGTCAGCCGAAAAAATCTTTCCGTTATAGAGCAAGAGATTTACGTTTCGCTTGACTTGAGACGTTGCCGGCCCTGGCTGGCAAAATAATAAGGCGATAATGGCGATTAGCAGGTTTTTGAACATCTGGTTTTCCCTTTTTTGTGTAGTTCACGTAATTCTAGTTGATTTTTGAATCAGTGTCAGTATCCGTTACTCCTTGCCGGGGTGTTTGGGAAGTGCAAATTCACGGGCTCCCCGTACAGGTCGGTTTGGGCTGCCGACTCCATTCTCATATAATTGTCTGAAATTGAACAATATTTTGAGGAGCATTTATGAAAACCGAAACAATCAGCTTCGAAACACAAACCGGACCGACCACTGCATATGCGGCTTTACCGGAACAAGCCGGAGAAAATACCAAGGCCGTCATACTTATCCAGGAATGGTGGGGATTAAACGACCACATCAAAGACATCGCGGGGCGTTATGCAGATGAAGGCTTTATCGCCATCGCCCCGGACTTGTATCACGGAAAAATCGCCGACAATCCGGATGAGGCGGCTAAAATGATGGCGGACCTGGCTCTCGATGACGGCCTTGACACGATTAGCAATGCGATTGCGAAAGCACGTGAAAGTTACGGTATCCGACATTTTGGTATTTCCGGATACTGCATGGGCGGAACTTATGCGCTCCACGCGGCGTGCGTGCTTGAAGGTATCAGCGCGGCCGCTCCGTTTTATGGTGACATTCCCCCCGAAAACATACTGCAAAAGCTCAACGTTCCGGTGATTTTTATTTCGGGTACTAAGGACGCCTGGATAAACCCTGCGAAAGTAGCCGAACTGGAATCCGCGGCCGAAAGATATGATCTGCCCGTCGATTCCGTCGCTTACGATGCAGATCATGCATTTTTTAATGACACGCGGCCGGAAGTTTTTGATAAGGCGGCGGCAGATGATGCCTGGGCAAAAGTGATCGGATTTTTTAATGAAAATCTTTAAGACCTTTGCATTGTTCCATTCCAATGGCAAACAGTAATTCAGCAACGATCCGGCATATCAACGAGGATTTCCCGATCGTTGACCTGGGTCACCAATCCTGGTCGTACGGTGAAGTTCTTGGCATCGGTCATTATTGGTCCGGGGATGCCGTACCGCCATCTCGTCAAACGGCGGTCGTGATGCTGTGGTCCGATACGTCGCTGTATGTGAGGTTTTCTTGTAACCAGTCCGAGCCTCTGAATATTAACCCCAAACCAAAATCGGAAAAGAAAACACAGGGCCTCTGGGAACGGGATGTCTGTGAACTTTTTATCCGTCCTTCAGCTGGGGCGCCAGGGAATTACTTCGAATTTGAAGTCTCGCCGACCGGGGAATGGCTGGACCTTGAGATACAGCACAACTTGGGAAAACGGGAAACCAACTGGGAATATTTTTCAGGTTTGAACGCGGCGGCCGAAATCCGCACGGGCAGTTTTATGACGGCGATGAAAATCCCATGGAATTCACTCGGAAAAACTCCGGAAACCGGAGACTGCTGGCGCGGTAATTTATTCCGCATCGTCGGCGGCGGGGAGTCCCGCGGTTACCTCGCCTGGCAGCCGACCGAAACCAAAGTGCCGAATTTTCACGTGCCGGAGAAGTTTGGCCGCTTTTGTTTCGCTTCGGCGGCCCCCGATCACGCTTAACGCGGTTAACCACATTTACCCGCAATTAGCATCGTGGTAAATTCTGGTTGGCGGGAATGATTCGTATTAAAGCGCCGGCGAAAAAAATTTTTGTAGAATAAGGCATCCGTGGGACCGGATAAGGAAGTTTAAGAATTATGGAAAATGGAAAAACCGAAACGGCGACCCTGGGCGCCGGATGTTTTTGGTGTGTTGAGCCTATTTTTGATGATTTAATTGGTGTCACGGACGTAGTTTCGGGATATTCCGGCGGAAAACACGAAAACCCCACTTATACTGAGGTCTGTACCGGTTCGACTGGTCACGCTGAAGTGATTCAAGTCGAATTTGACCCCGATCAGATCTCGTTTAAGGAGATTCTTCAGATATTTTTTGCAGTTCACGACCCGACTACACTTAACCGTCAGGGCAACGACATGGGGACCCAGTACCGATCGGCAATTTTTTATCATTCGGAAGAACAGCGCAGAATTGCTGCAGAAATACTAAAGGAAATCGAACAAAAGGGGATTTGGGATAACCCGATAGTTACCGAAATTACGGAATTTGAAAAATTTTTTCCTGCCGAGGATTATCATCAGCAATATTTTGCAAACAATCCCAATCAACCGTATTGCGCGGCCGTCGTCGCACCAAAGGTTGTCAAATTTAGAAAAGCATTTCTGGACCGGCTCAAAAAATAAGCCGCCCGCCGAAGACCTATCCAAAGTCGAGGTGCACCCGATATTCTCAATCGATCCCGTGCGCATTTTAAAATCTAACCGTTTTTTACCTCATTATCTGAAAAACTGCGTCGTTGATCCTTTGTTTAAAATGGATGAGTCTTATTTTAGCCAGAAATGAACAGGCGGAAGCACTGTTAAACGATGCAGGATTTTGTACTCGATGGACAGAACTGTATCAAAAATGTCCGTGGGGGACTGTGTTTCAGGAGCTTGAATACATACGGATATGGTACAGGAATTATAAGGAAGACACCGAGCTGATACTCATCTATCAAACAGACCAGGCCGGCAATCTGACCGGGCTCTTGCCGATTTCAAGAAATTTTGCAGATGACGGGTTGACGATTGCCGGCGGTTATCATTCGGAATACCAGACGTGGCTCGCAACGCCGGAAAACGGGAACGCATTTCCAGAAAAAGCGGTAAATAAACTACGCGATTATTACCCTGAATCAAGATTGCAGTTGATGTTTCTTGCTCCCAACACGCCGCTTGAATGGCTTCAAGGGACCTGGTCGAAATTGGTAAGACTGCAGAGTGTGCCGCGGCCGCTGGTCGATCTCGATGCAAAGAATACCTCAGCGGCATCCCTTCGAAAGCGAGGCAACAAAACCCGGATCCGGCAGTTAAAAAAGCGCGGAACGCTGAAGTTTACCGAGCTTCGATGTGCAGAACGATTCGGAAATATATTTGACCAGATCGAGGATTTTTCGCGACTCCGTCTGAGCGCAATTCACAACGTCCGCTTCGAAAAAGACAAAAACCGGAAATCTTTCCATATAGATTTGATGAAAGAAACGGATATTGTTTATCCGACCCTGCTTGAAATCGACGATGAGATTGCGTCAGCTCAGGTGTGTTTTCAAAATCAGGATGAAATGCTACTTTCAATAACGTCGATGTCCCCGCATTTTTCAAAACAGTCACCGAGCAAGATTCATATGTTGATGCTCGGGCATAAACTGAAGCAGACTAAATTCACGAGATTTGATCTTTCACCCGGAAACGGCTATAAGACCCGTTTTGCAACCGATATACAGGAATCGTATTCCCTCACGATGTTCTTCAAAAAATCGGATTTTCTTGCGTCGGTTATAAAACGAAAGTTCATCACGTTTGCCCGAAAATCGCTTGAACATCTTTGTATCACGAAATCCGATGTATGCGACCTTGCCGATCGGATTCTGCACAAAATGAAGCGCGCAAAATTTTCCGCGGTCCCTAAGACAATCGCGACGAATCTTGTCAGAAGAATGTTCAACAATCAGGAATGCCGAATGTATTCAATCGATGTCAGAACCATCGAATCGCTTAAGAATCCAGCGCTTATGAAAAAGGATTCTATCTCCGACTTGCTGCAATACAGGCCGGTTGAGGGTTGGCAGGAAACTACCAGTCAGTTTCATAAAAAAGTTTTAGACAATTTTGAAAAAGGTTACCGTTCTTATACTTACGCTGAGAACGGGAAATTATTACACTACGGCTGGCTGATAGAGCGCCAAAAAGTTTCCCGCGTATATGAAGTGGATCAGTTGTTTAACCTCCCGGACGACACTGCCGTACTATTTGATTACTACACGCATCCTGATGCACGCGGGCAGGGCCTTTATCAGAAATCGATCCTGCAGGGGCTTCATGATGCTGCAAAAATTCCGGGCATCGAACGCGTATTCATTGGAGTTATGGCAGAAAATAAACCTTCGCGGCACGTAATTGAAAAACTCGGATTCAAACATCACGGAAGTCTTTTTAAGGTAACGAGATTTGGCCTCGTCCGAAAATGGCAAAAGTGGGGCGTTGAATCCAAGACCATCCAAGAAAAACTGAATTTCGGGGAGAGTTTCGGAACCTAGACGTCAATCGAGACCCTCGGCGCTACCATCTCGCGGCCGATGTTTGGCCGCCTCCCCGAAACCTTATCGGGTTTTGATCCGTAACCGGGAAATCAGTATTATTATCCGGAGTGACTATCATGCGCGTTTTTGCCAACTTCCTGTCTTTGATTTTTCTTTTCACATTTTCAGCCTTTAGCTGTGTTTCCCAGAATCAATCCGAAAGGACTCTCTTGTTGGTACTCAATAAGAGTGCTGCTTCCCTTTCCGTTCTTGACGCGGAATCTATGAAGCTTCTGCGGACGATTCCGGTCGGAGATTCCCCCCATGAAGTCGTCACTTCGCCGGATGGCAAAATGGCGTTTGTGGCAAATTATGGCGCTCAGACGCCGGGCAGTACGATCTCCGTGATCGACCTGATCGGGCTTAAAGAGCTGCGGCGGGTTGAATTGGCGCCCTTGATTCGCCCACATGGAATCCAGGAGATCGGCGGAAAGATTTACTTTACTGCGGAAGCAAGCCGGGCGATTGCACGTTATGATCCGGCGGTAAACAAGGTCGACTGGATTATGGGAACCGGCCAGAATGCCAGCCATATGATCGCGGGCTCGAAAGATCAAAAGAATTTCTACACAGCCAACATCGGCTCCGACAACGTTACGGCTATTGAACTACAAGGCTTACCTCCGGCCGCATCCCGAATTGCGCAAATACCGGTCGGCAAACAACCGGAAGCAATTGATATATCGCCGGACGGCGCCGAAGTTTGGGTCGGGTTGAACGCTGAAGCCGCTGTCGATATTGTCAGCACAGCCGAAAAGAAGGTCGTCGGACGGGTCGATCTGGGCGCCCGACCTTACCGGGTAAGATTCTCGCCAGATGGTAAACGGGTGTTTTCGACCCTGCCAAATACTAAAGAAATCGTCATAACAAACGTCGCTGACAGAAAAGAGATAATACGTCTGAAACTCGACAGCAGCCCGCTAGGAATTGTCTTTTCCAGGGACGGCAAATGGGCATTTGTAACGACCATTCAGCGGGATTCAGTTCTAAAGATCGATCTTCAAAAACTCGAGGTAGTCGGGCAGGGCGAGACCGGAACTGGGCCGGACGGAATCGCGCTCGCCGAGATGTAAAAGAGCCATCTAAGCTACCGGAAAATAAAAATACTCTTTCAGGGAAATCTTAGCGCAAACGGAGTCGCTGATCAGCGCGTGCTTATTTGCTTCTTGCTTTTGCCTTCCACTTCTTACTTTTTACTTCTTAATTTTTTACTTTCTACTTTCTGTCCTACGCCTAATCCAAATCCGGAAGCTCGCCCGTGTTTCCGCGCTTTAGCGCCCCAAACGGAGAGGCCTTCAACCACTCGGGCATTTTATCGTGATTTGCGATTCTGTGCCCCAGAACTGCCATCACGTCCGCAACGGTCTTGGCACCGCTCCAATCCCAGTCTTCCATAATGTCGTCCGACGGCTGATGGTAGCTGACTTTTTCCCACGCTTTGATTCTGGCAACCAACTCTTCAGGGGATCCCTCGGGGGCGCCCATCAACATCAAAGCCGGTACGCCCCGCTCGACAAACGAATAATGATCCGAGCGTGTAAACACTTTCTCTTCCGGCTGCGGATCAGGCATAATCTTAATTCCATATGATTTCGCCACGTCGTCGAGCATCACGCCGAGCGTAGAATGCTCAGCCCCAAACCCCACGATATTCCTGACCGGACCGTAAACCTCGGTTCCGATGCCATCCAAATTCAGATTGGCGGCAACTTTTTTTATATCCCAGGTCGGATTTTTTGCCCAGTATTTGGAACCGTAGAGTCCGTATTCTTCGCCGGTAACCGCCAGGAATATCATCGATCGTTTGGGTTTCGGCGTTAGTTTTGAAAATGCCTGTGCTACGGCGAGCATCTCAGACGTACCAAGTGCATTGTCAGCGGCACCGTTAAATATCTGTCCGTTTTCGATTCCATAAGCATCGTAATGGGCTGAAAAAACAACTGCCTCGTCTTTCAGCTTCGGATCGGATCCTTCGATATAACCTACGACATTACTTGCCGTTCCCATCCTAAACGCGAACTTTGTAACTATCTTGGCAGTTTGGTTTAGTTCAAAAGATTCAAAGTCGCTTTCTTCGGCGTTATTCATCGCCTGTTCAAACCCGACATCCGCCTTATCAAATATCTTTTTAGCGGCACTTTTGCTGATCATCATCATCGGAGGAATCGGAAAAGGGGCCGGGGAATCCGCCTCACTCGCCAATTCCACCTGACGCCGGCCAAAATAATCTATATATTCTTCGGTTTTGTCATCTTTTCTTCCATTTCCAACTATCAAGATTCCTTTGGCCCCGTTTAACACCAACGTTTGAAAGAGAGCGACATTCGCGTTTGCCTTCACCCAACGTTCTTTTTCGATACTCTCCGGCGGCCCGTCAATCATCAAAACGACCTTGTCTTTAACATTCGACAAATTATTTCCGCCTTCCGAAAACGCTTCCATCCCGTAACCAACAAAGATTATTTTTGCCTCAACTTCGGAATCCATTTTCTTAAATGGCAATGGAACGAACCCGTAATCCTTGCCGAACTTAAAAATCTCGTCACCGGCCTGAAAAGCTGTTTCCGGCGTAAATACCGATTCCTTAAACTTTATCGCCTGCAAATAGGATCCCTTATCGCCAAGCGGCTTTATGCCGAGACTCTTAAACTTTTCTGCGATCCAGTTTGCCGCTTTTTCACCTCCCGGCTGCATCGTTCCGCGCCCCTCCATCTCATCGGCCGAGAGCGCGTTGGTAAACTCTTTTATCGAGTCAATACTGATGGCTGATGTCAGCTCAAGTTCGGCCCTCGATAGCGAACGCGTCGCCGGCGGCGACACTTGCGGGGCTGCCGCCATCTGAGCAATCCCTTGAACGGAAAGCAAAGATATAAGTATGAACAGGGCAAACGAACGCTGCCAAAAAGATCGCAAATGTAAATCCATCTAATTACTCCTATTTATAAAAACCTTTTAGTATCCCGATTTTAGATGCACCAAAACCGAGCGGCGTCATACAAAAATCCGATTAATTGATTGAATGACTGGTCCGGCTTTTCCAAATAAAATGCGGTGAGTCCAGCCGGTTTGTAAGGATCACAAATACGAATCCAAGTAATTCAGATCATCCGGCCGGGACCAATCTCAGAATTCGATCATCATTATCCGCGGGTCTGCCCCGGCCGTCCTGGTTTGACGTCGAGAAATAGATATATCCGTCGGGTCCCTCGCCAATCTCGCGAATTCTGCCAAAATTTCCTTTGAGCAGATTTTCCTGTGCAATGACCTTTCTGCCTTCCAGTTTGACGCGAATTATTCGAGTTCCCCGCAGGCAGCCGAAAAAGAAATCGCCATTAAAATCGGGAAACTTGTCACCGGTATAGAACATCGCGCTGGCGGGCGCACAGGCAGGGGAATACTCTAACAGAGGCGATTCCATCCCGTCGCGTTTCTCGTTATGGCTGATTTCCGCCCAGCCGTAGTTTTTTCCTTTCTCAACGATGTTGACTTCATCACCGCCTCCACCTTTCCCTTCGAAATAGCTCGGACCATGCTCCGTTTGAAACATCAAACCGGTCTCCGGCTGCCAGGCTAATCCCTGTGCGTTCCGGTGCCCTATCGTCCAAATTTCGGGCCGGTAATTCTTGCTGCCAACGAACCCATTATCATCGGGAATTGAACCGTCGTCATTTAACCGAAGGGTCTTACCCGCAAGGGAATTAGTCTTTTGAGCAAGATTCCAATCGGTAGCATCACCGGTGGTGACATAGAGTTTTCCGTCGGGACCAAAACGACAGCGGGTTCCGGCATGATTTGGGGCGCCGGGTATATTGTCGATTATGATCCTGTCTTCGGTCAGAGAATTTCCGTCAAATCTATAGCGGACAATTTTTACACGCTTCCCGTCGGCGTTATAAGCGTACGCCAGATAAACATAACGATTCTCAAAAAACTTAGGATGTAGCGAAATATCCATCAAGCCACTTTCGCTGGACGGCTCAACATCCGGCACCGTCAAAATCGGCCGCTCACGCAATCTGCCGTTTTCGATCAGCCGAACCCTTCCCGGGCGTTCGGTAAAAAGCATATTTCCTTCGGACAAAAACGCAAATCCCCAGGGTACTCGTAGTCCTTCGGCTACCGTTTCGACTTTAAATTTCGTCTCGACCTGACCGGCTTCTTTCGCCAAAATAACTTCGTCGTCCGCCAAACCCGTCGGAGCCGGCGACGCGCAGGAAATCGCAGTTAAACCAAACGATAATAATAAGAGAATCACGTGTTTCATAATTCTATCCGCAATCGAAAGTCGTTGGACATTATACCAAATTCCACTTACACATCTGGGAAAATAGATTCAACCTTCGATCAACGCATTATAATCGGACACTTACAGTAAAGACCGCGGTACGGATCGCTGGACTAATAGGAAAATTGAATTGGCGCGTGTAATCGTGAAAACGGCACGCCGCTCGTTGATATCGTTCCGGATTGATGTCTGAAAAAAAATCGATTTAAAAAAAAGAAAGGTGATTCTAGCCGAATCACCTTTATGAAATTTCTGCAACAATTTACAACAGCGATGTCGCCGCCGTGTGTTTTTGCTATTTTGCTCCGCCAGCGAGTTTTCCTATGAGCGTAAACAGCGGCAGGTACATCGAGATAACTATCGATCCGATTGTTATACCTAGAAATGCGATGAGAACCGGCTCGATCATAGCCAATAAATCGGCGATCGCCGAATCGACCTCGTCCTCATAAAAATCTGCGATTTTTCCGAGCATCGCATCCATCGCACCGGTTTGTTCACCGACGCCGATCATCTGGCCGACCATTTCAGGAAATACGTTTGTCGCCTTAAGCGGCTCGACAAAACTTTCGCCGCGCTCGACCCCGTCACGAACCTTGATAATCGCCTTTTCAATAACCACATTACCGGCGGTCCGGGCAGTGATTTCGAGTGATTGAAGGATCGGCACACCGGAAGACATAAGCGTTGAAAGAATTCTCGAAAATCTCGCTACCGCGATCTTTCTGATGATCCCTCCAAATATCGGAAGTTTAAGCAACAGCGCGTCGATCTGATGACGCCCGTTTGGCGTCTTGTAGTAAAAGCTGGTCCCTACTGAGGCCGCGATAATAGTGACTAACGACGCCAGACCGCCCCAACCGGCAAGAAAATTACTGATCGACATAACGATCCGTGTCGGAAGCGGTAGTGCTTCTCCCGGCCCCAGCAGCCCGAGAAAGATCTGTTGGAATTGCGGGATAACAACGATCATAATCGTCGCTACGGCGGCGATTGCGACGAGCACAACCGCAGCCGGATAAATCGATGCTGATACGATGCTCCGCTTGAGTTTGACGACTTTTTCGATCAAGGTCGCCAGACGTTGAAGAATCAAATCGAGTACACCGCCCGTTTCACCGGCTTCGACCATGTTGGTGTAAAGCGGATCAAAAACTTTGGGGTGCTTTGAAAGAGCCGCGGCAAGCGTGGATCCCTGTTCGACGTCCTCGCGAACCGAGTTCAATACATCTCTAAAAAATGCATTCGGCTGCTGATTACCGAGTATATCAATACACTGGACAAGCGGTAGACCGGCATCGATCATCACCGAAAACTGACGCGTAAAAACGGCCAATTCCTTTGCCTTCACCTTTCTTTTGGTTCGACCGAGCTTCGGAATCCTGATCTCGCGTCCTTTTTCTGACGCCTGGGTCATCGTGATCTTTTCACGCCTTAAATGCGCCTTCAGTTCATCCTGACTTTTGGCTTCTCGCTCGCCGGTAACCAATTCGTTTAGCCGGTTCTTTCCTTTATAAGTATATGTTGGCATTTGCTTTTGCAGCTCCTGTTAAAGTGTGAATTTTTTTAGCGGACGGGAGGCCGCGTTCCGATCGGTCGCGGCTTAGAATATGGGCTCGGGTGTTTGTTACCGGAACCGGGCGTTCCGGAATCTGGTTTTGCGCCGTAGGAATCGTTTGTTCCGGCACCACGATCAATCAAGGTCTTGAGTTCATCAGCATTTGATGTTCGCTGCATCGCCTGTTCAATCGTGATCTTTCGAGTGTGATAAAGCGTCGCAAGCGCCTGATTAAATGTCTGCATACCGTACTTATCCTGACCGGTTTGCATCATCGAATAAATCTGGTGAATCTTATCTTCCCGGATAAGATTTCGAATTGCGGAATTCGGCACCAGAACTTCCATCGCCATGCATCGTCCTTTACCGTCGGATTTTGGTAAAAGCGACTGACAAAGTATGCCTTCCAGTACAAGTGATAACTGGGTGCGGATCTGACCCTGTTGGCCGGCGGGAAAGACGTCGATAATTCGGTTGATGGTGGAGGAGGCTGAGTTTGTGTGAAGCGTAGCGAAAGTCAAGTGGCCGGTTTCGGCGATCCGGAGCGCCATTTCGATTGTCTCCAGATCACGCATTTCCCCTACCAGAACAATATCAGGATCCTGACGCAGAGCGGTTCTAAGTGCATCCGCGAAGCCGTGGGTGTCTGCGTTTACCTCCCGCTGATTGACAATACACTGTTTATGCTCGTGGAGAAATTCAATCGGATCTTCGATCGTAAGTATATGTTCATGGCGGTCAATATTTATTTTGTCCACCATCGAGGCGAGTGTAGTCGACTTCCCCGAACCGGTCGGACCCGTTACAAGAATCAATCCCCTCGGCCGTTTGCATAGCTCTTTTACAACCGAAGGCAGACCGAGCTTGTCAAAGCTAAGTATTTCGTACGGAATCGCGCGAAAAACAGCGCCGACCGCTCCTTTCTGATAGAAGAGGTTGGCACGAAACCGCGACATTCCTTTCAGGCCAAACGAAAAGTCGAGTTCGAGATTTTCCTCAAACCGGTGCTTTTGTTGATCCGTCAAAACTGAATAAGCCAGGCGTTTAGTCTCCTCAGAAGAAAACTCCGCATAGCCTTCAAGAGGCTTTAGATGACCGTGAACCCTCACCTGAGGCGGGCTTTTGGTGGTTAGGTGGAGGTCCGAACCACCGAGGTCCGTCATGCATTTCAACAATTCAGGCAGAGTTATCTGTGTTTGTGTGTTTAATTGGTCGTTTAAGCTCATTTCTGGTTGTAGATCAATCTATTAAGTTGATAAAACAAGGTGAGGATTGAATTATAGAAAGAACATCAGTTTTTCGCCCGCTGCACTTTCGTCCCCCGGTTTTGGAGCGATTCAAGTACTTTCTCCGATTGTCGGACGATCTTCTCTGAATCTTCCTTCGACGATTTGGTCGCAAGGCTGTAAATTCGCCCGTTGGCCTCCGTGAAATAATATGTTCTGGATTCAACGCGATTATTCGAATCGGCAGACTTGGCAACCACTACATAGACCGATTTACCGGCAATTTCCTTTTGATAATCGTTCTCAACCCATCCATTTTCACGGATCATCTGATCGATTACGGTCCGGCGAAGCGCGGTAGTTGGGACACCGCCGACGCTGCTGTTGCGCCAGCCGGTCACAGTCTGTCCGGTCGCGGGACCCAAGACGGTTAACGAAGCCGAACCGATTTGAGACCCGTTTCCTCCATCGACGTTAAATAACAAAGAGCTGCTGCTCACATCGTTTTGTACCCAGCCAGAAGGAGCGGGATTACCTGACGGCAGCATCGCTGCTTGTCGGGGTTGAGCCTGCACTCTCGGCTGCGCCGCTGCCCGTTGGTTTCTGATTCTTCTCGCTTTCGAAGACCGTTTCTTTTTGGCAAGACGGATCCGTTTCAACCGTAAGGCTCGTTTTCGTTTTGCAACGGCTTTCCGGCGAGCCTGTCTGGCGCGATATTGACGCCACCACTTCTTGGAGTACTTCCGGACGCGCGGTTTTCGGCTCACGCGCCGCTTGGCCGTATATTTGCGTGCTTTGCGGTATTTTCTAACCTTGCGTTTTCTATCGACACGCCGTTTGGCATTATATTTACGTGCTTTGCGGTATTTTCTAACCTTGCGTTTTCTGTTGACACGCCGTTTGGCACTATATTTACGTGCTTTGCGGTATCGTCTTACGCTGCGCTTTCTTGATTTTCTATATCGGCTCTTGGCACGGCGGTAACGCTTCTTGGCTTTATAACGCCGCTTGGAACTTCGATACCTCCTTGAGCTGCGATACTTTTTCGAACGCCGGTACTTCCGATACTTGCGATATTTTGTGGCTCTGCGTTTTTTCTTGTACTTCCGCTTTTGCCGTTGGACAGCTGCGGCGTCCGTTTGCTCAGTAGCAATCGGCCCGATCATCCCCAGGGCTAAAAACAAAACCATCGATAATATAATCGCTCGCAACATAAATCCTCCTAGATAACTGTTTCCTTAACAACTTCCTCAATCGTTGTCACACCTTCTCGCAGTTTACAAAGCCCCGATTCGCGGAGCGTAACCATGCCGAGTTCGATCGCTTTCTTCCTAAGTTCTATTGCACTCGCACCGATCAAGATCAATTCACGTAACTCGTCGGTTACTTCCATCACTTCAAACAATCCGACGCGTCCTTTGTAACCGGTTCCGTTGCACTTGGCGCAACCTTTACCCTTGAATATCTCGACCGTCGAAACTTCTTCTTCCAAGAAACCAACCTCGATCATTGCTTCGGCCGGAATTTCCTGCTTTTCCTTGCATTGGGAACAAACCCTCCGGATCAGCCTTTGCGCTTGAATTATGTTGACGCTGGTAGCAACCAGGAATGGCTCGATTCCCATATTAACGAGCCGGGAAATTGTCGACGGCGCGTCATTTGTATGCAGGGTCGAAAGAACCATGTGCCCCGTGAGGGCCGCTTTGATTGCGATTTCTGCGGTTTCAAAGTCGCGGATCTCACCGACCAAAACGATGTTGGGATCCTGGCGCAGGAACGAACGAAGGGCAGCCGCAAAATTTAATCCGATTTGTTCTTTCATCTGCACCTGGTTAATACCGTGCAAATTGAACTCGACCGGGTCTTCCGCGGTCATAATGTTGGTCTCGGGGGTATTTAAAGACTGCAGCGCGGAATAAAGAGTATTGGTTTTTCCGCTACCGGTCGGCCCGGTAACCAAAACCATTCCGTAAGGCTTCTCGACATTCCGTTTGAATTTTTCGAGACTTTCTTCCTCAAACCCAAGCTTGGTCATATCGAGCATGAGTTTGTCTTTGTCGAGCAATCGAAGTACGACCTTTTCGCCAAACAGGGTCGGCAGTGTCGAGACACGAAAATCGAGTTCCCTCGAACGGTCATCAAATTTGACCTTTATCTTGATACGCCCGTCCTGCGGCAGCCGCTTTTCGGAAATATCAAGTTTTGACATAATCTTCAGACGCGAAATCAGCGCGTCACGCATTTTCATCGGCGGATGCATGACATCGTACAAAATGCCGTCGATTCTAAACCGAATGCGGAAGTCCTTTTCGTACGGCTCGACGTGGATGTCGGAAGCGCCACGCCTCAGCGAATCCACAAGCAACACATTTACAAGGCGAACGACCGGAGCGTCTTCACTTGCACGCGCGAGTTGGGCCAGATCGATTTCGTCATTGTCTTCGATGACTTCAACATCTTCACCGCCCATTCCGTGGTGATTGAATTCGATATCGTCGAGTGAGACCTCAAGATCAGAATCGACGAGGCGCTGCGCGCCTTCCCCAGCGACGGATTTTTTGCTTCCGTTTGATGCCAACCGCGAATTGAGCTTGTCAAATTCGCTGTCAAATTCCACATCGGCTATTTCGAGTTCTTTTGATGAACCATAATAGGTTCCTATCGTCTGCTGAATTGCGGCTTCCGATGCGATTACCGGTTCGACATTGAGGCCTGTCATAAACTTGATGTCGTCCATGGCAAAGACATTCGTCGGATCCGCCATTGCCATCGTCAGGGTCGCTCCGACTTTCGATATCGGCAGGACCATATATTTGATCGCCACCTCGTGTGAAATTAGTTTTATAGTCTCAGCCTCGATTTCAAAAAGCTCTAAATTTACGCTCGGAACACCGTACTGACGCGACAACACTGCCGTTATCACTTCATCTGATATTATCCCTAACTTAATTAAATTTGAGCCCAAACGTCCGCCGTTGCTCCTCTGATAATCGAGAGCTTCACGCAGCTGCTGTGGCGTTATTAAATTTTCACGGACGAGGATTTCTCCGAGTTTTGCTGACATTTATTTATTGAATCAAGCTCCGTTAAGAATTACTGTAATGAGGGTATGAGAATCAAGTAGCACGGTGACGGGTCTTTTTAATAAACAGTGTTGGTCACTGTTAAATATAGATACTAAATGTTTGTGATTCGTATGTCAAGAGTCTTTTTTTATTTTCAGGAGGTTCGGACTTAATTGTAAAACCCTCAAAATAAAGAATCTAAGTTCGTTTTGATTAGTGGGCAACGGTCAAAAAAAAGAGCGCCCGATCCGAAAATCGCGCGCTTTTATTTTTCCCGAGACTTATTCTATCCAATGTCGACTAAAGTTTTTGCGGTTTCAACTTATCAACCGTCGTCAAATCCTTAACGGTTTCGGCGACGCCGTCCCGCATGCTGTGGTCTTTCGGCGCCACTTTCAGATAAACATCCAGGTAATTCAAGCTTTCCTGTTTCTGAGCCTTGTTGTTGCTTATTGCCGCAGCGGTAAATAAGGAGAGTCCAAGATTGGCCAAAATATCGGGGTCCTGCGGCGAGTATTCGAGTGCCTTCTTGAATTCCGCGGCGGCACCTTCATAGTCGTATGCAAACATCAGAAACTTGGCCAAATTGGTTTGTGCTTGTCCCTTCTTGGCCTTGTCCGATTCGGCTTCGATATAACCTGTTGTTATTGTTTTTGAAGGACCGACCATCTCCGGGTCAGCGACCTGAATCTGAGCCGAGATACTTATGACATCGCGGCCTCCATCCAGTGCATTAAAAATATTCTTCTTATGGTCGACCTGATTTACAATTTCTGCTGCATTGGCTTTCGTCAATATTGTTAGCGCTTTATCAAACGAGCTAAGGGCGGCGGTTAAGTCGACAAGTGCGTTTTGCCTGATTTCGTCACCTTTGCCGGGTGTACTCTTGATAGCTGCATTGTAATAAGTTACAGCCCGCTTCTTCAGCGCCACACCCTTATTGTTTAAGAGCACGGGCGCGCTTCCGATAAATTCCGGGTCGGCCGAGATGCCTTCTTCATACTTTGCGATTGCCAAATCGTAATTGCCGCTGTTAAACGCGTTATTACCGGCCGTTAACGCCGCGCGTATGATTGCCGTCTTTTCCTCGATCTTCTTATTTTTCTCAATCGTTTCTGCCAGCTTCTTTTCATATTCCGCCTGGGCCTTCTTTTGTTCGGCGGTGAGTTCCCCGGTTGAGCCCTGCGTTGCAGCAGCAACCTCGCGCACCTCTTCCTCAGTCAACACGCTGCTGTCGCCTTCTATAACGGTAATTACTACGTTGGTGGTACCCGGCTTAATTGCTTGAGATATACGCGGACCGATACCGCTACCGCTTACGGCGATTACCACCTGAGCGCTGTACGGGATTCCGAGAATAATAAATTCGCCCTTATCATTAGTCTCAACCGAGCGACACCCTTGTTTTATGTCGACCCTGTAACAATCGACCCTTGCGTTAGCGACCGGAACGGTGGTCTCATCGGCGTTTTGCTTTTGCACCTTGCCGCCGATCGTTGCGCCTTGACCAAAAATGGCAGTGCTTCCGGCTGACAACGCAATCAGAAATAGAATGTGCAGAAAATGATTTTTACGAAACATGGAAACCTCCAATAAATACTGTCCAGGATAATATCTCAAACCGCTATCTGAGATGTCGTATACGATCACGTGGTTGTTAAGAATACCTCAATTTTACCTTATCCTTGCGTGATTTTACAACGGGTGTGTAGCCAACCTGGAATTACATGCAAATTCCAAACACCCTCGTGGATCCGGCCATTTAATCTCGTTTTCAGTTGTGGTATTCTTGGCGTTCATTTTACCGATCTACATTACCCAGGGAGCGTTTGATGACTAAAAGGATTTTTAATTTTAGTGCCGGACCGGCCGGGATTCCACTTGCAGTATTGGAGAAGGCGCAAAGTGAACTGCTTTCTTTTAATGGTATCGGAATGAGCATAATGGAGATAAGCCACCGCTCAAAGGATTTCGATGAAGTAATCGAACGCGCCAGGGCAGGACTACGCAGTTTAATCGGCGTCCCGGAAAATTATCAGATTCTATTTCTCCAGGGCGGCGCGACACTTCAGTTTTCGATGATTCCGATAAACTTCCTGAATCAAGATCGGACCGCCGATTATGTCGTAACCGGGGCATGGGGTAAAAAAGCAATCAAAGAGGGCGCGCGAGAAGGAAAAGTTGTGGCCGCGTACAACTCAGAAGTGTCCGGTTTTAGGTCAATCCCCGACGATGACCAGCTTGACTTCAGCAGCGGAACTTCCTACATCCATTACACATCGAATGAAACGATTGAAGGCGTTGAGTTTAAGCGTGATCTTGACGGTGCCGGGGTACCGGTCATCTGCGATATGTCTTCAAACATACTTTCAAAACCGATTGACATCGAGAAATACGCCTTGATATATGCCGGGGCTCAGAAAAATATCGGACCTTCCGGGGTCACGGTCGTAATCATTCGCGACGACATGCTTGAAAAAGTTCCGGAAAACCAGCACACATTGCTTGATTACAGGGCGATTGCCAAAAAAGATTCGATGCTCAATACACCCAATACCTGGGGAATATATATTATTGATCTGATTTGCCAATGGTTAAACGACCGGGGAGGGCTCCCGGAAATGGAAAAAACAAATCTCAAAAAGGCAAATCTCCTTTATGACGCAATAGACCAAAGCGACGGGTTTTATATCGGCCATGCAGAAAAGCCGGCCCGCTCGATGATGAATGTGACCTTTACGATCAAGGATTCCGAACTCGAAAAGCGATTCGCTGAAGAAGCAATTGACGCCGAGCTAAGCGGCCTGAAAGGGCACCGAAGCGTCGGCGGTATCCGTGCATCTATCTACAATGCGATGCCGGTCGAAGGCGTTAAGGCGCTGGTCAGCTTTATGGAAGATTTTTCGGCCAAAAACGGATGATTGGAGCATCGACCTGCCATTGCTGATCACCACTCCTTCAAGTTCGCTGTCTACCGCTCGCTGTTAATAAGCGCTTTGCAGCAACTGTTTACTTTTCGTACTGGTTCCGATTTCTGCAATTCGGTCGGTAACTTTACTTAGTCCGTTAAACCCCGGAAGGGTTTGAACCCGTTGGGTCACCAGTCGGTCGATCCACTCGATTCCGTCATCGTCGCCGAAAAGAGTAGCAATCGTGTAATTCGTCAAATCGACCGGACGGGCGCCGCTGCCGACCGGATTCCAAAACTTCTCCACGACAAATCTTGCGATCTTACGGGCAAAATCGCTCTTGGCAAGTTCGAGCCGCGCGACACTCAAATAAAAATGAGTGTGTACGGATTCTTCCCTGATAATCGCCTTGAGGATGTGAGTCAAAACCGGATGATCAGCGAGCTCGATCAGCCTTCGATAGCTTTGCGCGGCAGATAATTCGTTAATTGTGCCATACGCCATATGAGCGGCGGTAAAACTTCTTCCGACACAATTCGTCATCATCGTCAGCGCCCGCGCATAAAAATGGTACGATCTCGAAACACTGCGCGTAATATCGTCCTTCCACGATTTACCCGTGTCGATTCCCACCTCGTTTAGAAATCGGTTGATCAACTCTCCATGAGTAATTTCTTCAATTCCCCACCGCTCCATAAAAGTTCCGATTACTTTGTCCTTCCCGGTCGGAGTGTTTAACAGTTCCCGGTGATACATGTCGGTCAAGATTTCAATATCCCTCATGTAAATCAAAACCGGAACAAACCGCCGGTCAAACGGATGATTTTTGACGGATTCCCATGGGATATCGCGAATAAATTCTTCCGTCAGCGCGCGCGGCTGCTTATCATACCAATCAAGAACATCCTGGTTTGTCTTAAACGTCATGCAGTGTTATTCGGCTCCATTAACCTTTAGATTCAATAATATACCAAATTTTCTTAAAATCAGTAATACTCGAGTTTTTACATTTTGCCAAAAAATGTATTTCGTCTGAGATGTCCAATCCGCTTCAGCATTAGATATCCGGCAATTGGTCCATCAGTTTTGTAAGAAACCGGATTTGAATTTTCGGTTTCCTGCGCTCAAAAATCAACGTTAAAAATGTTAATATCTATTAAATTCCATCTCTTTTTTCCGAAATAATATGAAATCTATATTAACTGCAGCTTCAGTCTTGTCGATATTGATCGGAGCGTCTTTTTTAATCAACCATAAAATCGAATCAGCGGATCCTATTACGCAGTATAGCGAGGGGCACGACGATGAACTACGTTTTGAAGGTGAAACCCACCTTAGGAACGTGAAACAGCTGACGTTTGCCGGTGAAAATGCAGAAGCCTATTTTTCTTCAGACGGGAATCAGTTGATTTTCCAATCAAAGCGTGACGGACGTGAATGCGATCAGATTTATACGATGAACGCTGACGGTTCAAACATAAAGATGGTTTCAACGGGCGACGGACGGACGACGTGTGCCTTTTATTTTAAGAGCAAAAGAAAAATCATTTACGCCTCGACCCATCTCGGCGACAGGAAATGTCCGCCAAATCCCGATTTTTCGAAGGGTTATGTTTGGGCGATTTATTCAGATTTTGATATCTTTCGCGCAAAACCGGATGGTACCGGTATCAAGCGGCTGACAGACACGCCCGGATATGACGCCGAAGCCACCGTATCGCCTGATGGAAAAACGATCGTTTTTACTTCAGTTCGCGACGGCGATCTTGATATTTACTCGATGGATAAATACGGTAGGAATGTAAAACGGCTGACCGATGCGCTTGGTTATGACGGCGGGCCCTTTTTTTCGCCTGATGGCAAACAAATCGTTTACCGGAGTTATCATCCAAAAACCGAAAAGGAAATAGCGCGTTACAAAGACCGTCTGGCCAATGATCTGATCGAACCGAATAATTTTGAAGTTTGGGTGATGAATGCTGACGGAAGCAACAAGCGCCAGATCACCAGGCTCGGTGTAGCCTCCTTCGCGCCATATTTTCATCCGGGCGGGAAAAAAATTATATTTGCGACCAATTATTTTGCTGAAGGGCCATCGAAACGGAACTTTGAAATCGCGATGATCAATATCGACGGAACCGGGCTTAAGAGAATCACAAATTTCGAATCATTTGACGGGTTCCCGATGTTTTCGCCTGACGGCAAGAAAATCGTTTTTGCGTCCAACCGGAACGCTGCCAAACAGGGAGATACCAATGTATTTATCGCTGATTGGGTTGAGTGATTATAACCGTCAGGTGGTTTTGTGAAGTGACCCATACCGACTGTCAAAACCGTGTTTTTGGAACCAAAATATCAATTTCCTTAAAAGAGTGATAATGAAAAAGCAATTTTTTAGTTTTATATTTTTAGCATTTTTGACCTTAGGGGTTTCCGCTCAAACTGCCGGACAATCACAAGTCGAAAAAAACCTCAGGAAGCACGTCGCTTATCTTGCCTCCGATCAACTGGAAGGGCGTCGGACCGGTGAAAAAGGCGCGACCTATGCGGCAGGATATGTTGCAAACATGTTTGCCCGGTACCGGCTCAAGGCGGGAGTAACCGGCAAATCCGCAAAAGGAAAAAAACAGGAAAGCTTTCTGCAGGGATTCCCTTATATTTCCGGTATCGATCCGGGTGCAGGCAATGGATTTGAAATTACGAATACTAAAAAGCTTTCGAAGGTAAAACTAAATTCTGAGTGGGCGCCGCTGGGATTTTCGCCAAACGCCTCACTGCCTTTTACCCCGGTCGTTTTCGCGGGATTCGGCATCTCTTCCGAAAAACTCGAATACGACGATTTCAAGGATCTTGATGTAAAGGACAAAATTGTTCTGGCATTTGACGGCACCCCGGATAATGACAATCCGCACAACATGTTTTTCCTTTTTAACGCCCATGCAAAAGCAAAAATTGCGAAGGAGAGAGGCGCCAAAGCATTAATTCTCATTTCCCGCAGCCGGGATTTTGCCGAAGAGAAGCTTTCCTTTAAGTATGATCAAACGCTTGGAGAAACGGCGGTTCCGACGATCGTCATGTCGCGGCAATCCGTAACGGGGATTCTCGAGACCGATGAATCGGGACTTGAGGCGATGGAAACCTTGCTTAATTCGGTTGCAAAGGGTGAGACCCCGGAATCAGATGTACCGGATTCAAAAGTCCGTACGTTATTTGCAAAGCTACACATAGATTTGGTCAAGAAATCGGTGGACGCATATAACGTCATCGGTGTTTTGAGAGGAAACGATCCGCTTCTAAAAAAAGAAATCATTGTCCTCGGTGCGCATTATGACCATCTCGGGAGAGGAGGAAGCGGGAGCCTGGCAGTAAACTCCAACGATATTCACCATGGCGCGGATGATAATGCTTCCGGGACATCAGCATTGATCGATCTTGCACGACGCTTATCGCAAAACCGCGGAAATAAAAGAACGATTGTCTTTATAGCTTTTGGAGGGGAGGAAGAGGGACTTCTCGGTTCTAATTATTTTGTGAATAATCCGACTGTTCCGCTGGAGAACATTGTTTCGATGATAAATATGGACATGGTCGGGAGACTCGACGATGGAAAACTGACGGTCGGCGGGATCGGAACTGCAGAAGAATGGAACGACCTTGTCATTAATAAACAGCCCTATGCTCCGGTAAACGCTATGACATATAGCACAAATTCGACTATCGTGGCAGCAAGCGCGACCGGAGCTGACAGCGAAAAGCAAAAGGTGTTTAACTTGCAGCTCAATCAGGATGGCTTCGGACCCAGCGATCATTCGTCGTTTTATGGCAAGAAAATACCCGTTCTCTTTTTCTTTACCGGCACCCACAGGGACTATCACAAACCATCGGATACCGCCGAAAAAATTAATTACGAGGGACTCGAAGTCATTTCGAACTTTGTCGAGGACATCATCGGCGCAATCGATTCAAACCCGGACCGGCCCACCTATTCGGTCGCTAAGAGTTCGGGAATGACCGGCGCGAGGCGCGGGTTCAGCGTTTCCTTGGGCACAGTTCCAAGTTATGCCGACGGCAATAACGACGGCTTGGTTTTGGACGGCGTCAGCGAGAATTCACCGGCCGCGGACGCGGGCCTCAAATCAGGAGATAAGATTATCGAGCTGGCGGGAAAAGAGATTCGGAATATTTCGGATTATGTTTACGTGCTCGGCGAAATGAGAGCTGACGAAGAATACGAAATAGTGGTAATGCGCGGAGACGAAAAACTGGTGTTAAAGATAGTTCCGAAAAAACGATAGCTCGACCGGATTGAAAAGCCCCCCGCTGCTGCCGTCGGGTGACTATTTTTCGCGTTTCAGAATTTGGATCCCGAAATAATACGTCCACAGGATGAACAAGATCTGTAACGGAATTCTGAATAACAAATAAGCCGGACCGTATGCCATACCGCCTAAGTCCACCTTTTTGAAACTACCTGCGACGTTTGCCGGCAAGATCGCGACAAAGAAAATAATCAGGACTATCGAAGTAAGTCTTGAGAAACGCCCCCAGATCAACCCGATAACGGCCAGCAATTCGCATATTCCCGTAAGATAGACGATTTCCCGCTTCGCCGGTATCGCTTCAGGCATCATGCGGATCATTATCTCCGTATTCGTAAAATGCGAAATACCGGCGGCGATCAGCACCGCCGCCATCGAAATCCGCCCGATCAGGGAAAGCCCGTACTTTTCACGAAGCAAGTATTTATTAACGGCAAACGATAAGCAAAATACCGCGAGCAATATGATCAATGGCGCCAACGGGTTTTCTCCCAGGAATAATTTTTACTTGATAAAATGTGAATAAATCTTATCATATCAGTAAATTATGGGTATCAGGTTTTGTAAATTTCACGGGTTTGGCAACGACTATATTGTTGTTGAAAATACGGAACTCCGTAATGTCCCCGACATTTCTGAATTTACAAAGAAAATCTGCCGCCGAAATTCGGGAGTCGGCAGCGACGGCGTCGCAGTTTTGGAACGTCTTGACGGCGGCGAAGCGGATTATTCATGCCGGATAGTTAATCCCGATGGAAGCGAGGCCGGATTTTCGGGAAACGGAACGCGGTGCGCCGTCGGCTATCTTTACTTCAAGAATCTATGGACAAACGACAATCTAAGGTTAAAGACCAAAAGCGGAATCAAGAATTATGAATTCTTGAAACGGGACGAAGATACATTCTGGTATATGGCAGAACTCGGAAAACCGCATTTTGCCGCGGGCCGGATTCCATTTAAATCTGACCGCCCCGACTCGCGTATTGAGAATTACGAATTGCAAATCTCGGATCGAATGCTTCCGGTAACGGCCCTCAATGTCGGAAATCCGGTTTGTGTAATTTTCGTCGAGGATTTTGATTTTGACTGGCGGAAAATCGGAAGCGAAATTGAAATTCACCCTCAATTCCCTGAACGGACAAACGTTGTGTTTGTTCGGGTTACGGATCAACGCAGGATTGAAATCCGAATCTGGGAACGGGGCGCGGGTGAAACGTCGTCATCGGGAACTTGTTCGATAGCAGCCGCCGTTTCGTCGGCAGCGACTGGAAAAACGGCACGCACCGTTGCCGTTCATGCGGTTGGCGGCGTCACTGAAGCAGTTTGGCGGGATGATGATGAAATGCTGATAATGGGATCGGCGGAACTTGCATTTTGCGGAGAATGGTTTGGGACGTAGTACCCGGCCTTAGGTTTCGGCTTCTGATTTTCATTTTTGATGTTTTCTTTTTCCTGCTTCTGATTTGTCCCTAAAGCCTTCCGCGGCCGACTCATTAATTTGGGATCGTCATAAGGAAATTCATCGGGGAGCGTACAGTAGAATTATTTAGACCGACTCCATAAACCAATATGAAAAAAATTATTATCTCAGCCATTCTTGCCGTCTTTTCTTTTTCAATTCAGGCTCAAAACCCCTATTCGCCCAAAACATTGAATATGCGTGAACGAGCAAAGGTGATCGATCTCTGGCTTGAAGACCGCGTAGAAAATGTTTTGCCGCGAATTATGAGACGTGCCGGCGTCGATATGTGGATAATTATCTCGCGTGAATATAACGAAGATCCGGTTCTAAAGACTTTTTTGCCTTCGACCTGGCAGTCGGCGCGACGAAATACGATGCTGGTGATTTTTGATCCTGGCGATGGGAAAAAGCTGGAGACTTATGCAATGGCCAGATACGCCGTTGGAAAGCTTTTTGTCAAAGCCTGGGACGCGGATAAACAACCGGATCAGTGGAAGGCGCTGGCCGATTTTATCGTCTCGCGGAATCCGAAGAAAATCGGGGTTAATAAATCAAAGGATTTTGCGCTCGCCGACGGGATATCTTCGACTCATTTTGACCAATTAATTGATGCGCTTCCCCCAAACTTTAAGGGACGCGTTACCGGCGCGGAAAATGTCGCCATCGGTTGGCTTGAGACCCGGACCCGGAGCGAGATGGCGGTTTATCCGAATATCGTTCGGATCGCAAAACAAATCATTGCCGAGGGCTTTTCCGAAAAAGTCATCCAACCGGGAGTCACCACTACCGACGATGTGGTTTGGTGGTATCGAGATCGGATTCGGCAACTCGGATTCGTCACCTGGTTCCATCCGTCAGTTTCGATTCAGCGAATGGATCCTGAGTCGTTCGAACATTTGAGGGCTTTTTCGGACCGTCCGGAGGATCAGGTCATCCTCCAGGGCGATTTGCTACACGTCGATTTTGGAATTACCTATCTCCGCCTTAACACCGATACCCAGCAGCACGCTTATGTCCTAAAAGCCGGAGAAAAAGAACCTCCAAAGTTTCTCAGTGACGCCTTTCAAAGAGGTAACCGGGTTCAGGATATATTGACCGTAAACTTCAAGACCGGAAGGACGGGAAATCAGATTCTGAAACTATCACTCGACCAGTGTAAGACGGAGAACATAAAGTGCTCGATCTACACCCACCCGATCGGATTTCACGGTCACGCCGCCGGTACAACCATCGGCCTCTGGGATCAACAGGAAGGCGTCCCGGTACAGGGAGATTACCCGCTATATCCGGATACGGCGCATTCCATTGAACTGAACGCGGCGACTTTTATCAAAGAATGGAACAAGGAAATAAGGATCATGCTCGAAGAAGATGCATTTTTTGACGGTGAGAAGGTTTACTATATTGACGGTCGGCAAACGAAACTCATGACGATTCCCCGGCCCTTATCGCCAAACCAATAGCGGTTACGATCTATTTCAAACCGTGTTTGCCGTATAGAAAGCGGATGGCATCGGGAAACCGCCTCCCGTATGCATTTTCACTGTGAACGGCGCATTCATCAATAAATACGCTAAGACTCCGTTTTTTGAATTTAAGATTGAGCAATATATTTTTTAGTTTAAGAACATCCCGGACCGCTTCATGAGTTAGATCTCCGGGTTTGCAATCTTTCTTAGCCTCTTCATTAGTTCCGACCCCCACATATATTTTCTCTGGCAGGCGCTTGATTGATTCAGCATCCTTTAATATCTGTGTGCCGGAAACGTAGAACGACGGGCTTTCGAGCAACACGCGCCCGAAAACCCCAGGCTTCGTGATAACGGTGTAAAGTGTAATTAAAGCGCCGTATGAAGAACCTCCTAGCCCTGTATATTCAGGGCCTCTTATCGTAGGGTATTTTTCATCGATAAATGGCATTACTTCTTCGGTCAGGAAATCCGGATACTTGGATCCATTGGGATTCGGCATCGGCGGATATAGGAATTCATCCTCAAAAGGTAGATATTCATTTGATCGCTCACGTCTTCCGGCATTATCGATTCCGACAATTATCAAAGGGACGATTTCTCCGGACGACAACAATTCGGTCACCGTCTCGTCGACCCGCCACTCGAATCCGGTTTGGGAGGTCGATACATCAAACAGGTTTTGGCCGTCATTAAGATAAAGCACCGGATAGTTTTTATTCGCGTTTCGGTCATAACCCGGAGGCAAAAGGACTCGAATTGTTCTGGTGTTTCCGAAAACGGTGCTTTCAAGTTTGTGCAAACGCAGATCGCCTACCACGGTGTTTCGCTGTGAAGAAACTGTCAAGACCTCTATCGCACAGAATAGAAGAACCAGCCATACCGTCTTGAAAGAAATAGATCGTTTTCGCTTATCCCTTGCGATCATAAGTCAGAATCCCCAGAGTCGTAAGAAAAGCCGGCCGATCCTTGGCACTTTCTTCAACCGATAATTATGTTCGACAAATGGCAAGTTCGCTAATTCCTGATGGTTCCATGTTCGTGCACGATCTTCCACCCGGCATTTGTCTTGAGGAACACCAACGTCTGCCGACCAGCCACCCGTTTCTCCTCCCCGTCCTTCACGAATGAAACCTTCGGATAATACGTGACAATGCCGATGTCTCCGAATACATCAATCTTCAGGTCTTTAATCTCGTAAATCACGTTCGAGACTGAGCTGAAGAACGCTGCCTCTGACTTGTTAGTGCTCGTCACGTCTTGCCGGTCAAAACTGCGGGGACCGAACTTGGTAAATTTGTCGCTCTCAAGATGCATCGCCTGGAGACCCTCGATATTTCCCTTCACGATGTCATCTGCAATAGATTCCACAGCATTGCGCAATTCGCCTTGTGCATCGGGAAACCGGTCCTTGATCAGGTCCCGCTGCTGGTCGGAGCTCGTTGCACATGAACCAAGGAACAAGAGAACTAGAAGCCCCGCCACCAACCATCCGCACTTATTATCCATAACATTTTACCCCGCTGTTTTCCCGTCCCGTGAACTTGAGAGAACCGATCTCCTAATTTACGCCTAACTGGCCGCGTTTAAGCCGTGCCGGAGAGCAACGCCGTCCGCTCCATCCGCTGGTTCGACGGCGTCACTCAGCTGCGCAAGCATGTACTTGCAAGGTCCGAATTCCGGATCCTCGAAGTCTCTGAATAGTCGAAACCCGGCCTTCTCGAACGCTCTGATCGCTACGCGATTTGAGGTCGACGTCCCTACGCCGGCGAATCCCACGCCCTCGCCGCCCAATTTGGCAAGTAGAACGGCGAGTGCTCTCGGACCCAACCCGCGGCCCAGGAGTTCTGCCTCGCCAAGCAGAATGTCGATATCCACCAGATCCTCAGGAAGGTCGGTGAGTCCTGCCGTTTCAAGTTCCGATGGTGACGGTCTCTGCCAGCACATGTAGCCGACCGGTCTGTCGTCAACGGTGATCACGGCGTGTGTGTCCCTCGACCGCTGAGCTATCTCTTTCAAGTGCAGGTCCGGAGTTCCCCACCATTCGACCACGTGAGGACTCCGCAGCCAACAATCAAGCAACTGCAGGTCCTGCGGCGGATCAAACACCCTCAGGTCAATATCTTCCACGTGAGCCACTACGTTCATTCTCCCTTGTCGGTCGAACACAAAACTAAGCCGCCAAGACCTCTCCAATGCTTCAAAATCGCACCGAAATACGGCGCGTGCAACGGCTGAAACCGTCATGCGTTTGGTCGGCGTGCGTGAGTGCGCATACGGCGTTCTTGACTTCCCCACAATGCAACACGCTGCCGGGTTATCGTCTGCAAGACGTGTACATAAATCATAAATAGCAGCGGAAAAAACCACTGTTCCGACGATGAAAAGGGGCGGCGCAACAATTCTACGATCGAAATCAGAAAACATAACGAACGATGAGAATTTCGTCAAGGGTCCGCGCTTAAAAACTAAAATAAAGAACAATCCTGTACAACCCCGCGAAAACTTTTGCGGTGAATCCTCGTTACTCCGTGATTTCGCAGCGCTTCAAAATGCGCCTTCGTGCCGTAGCCGGCGTGTCGCTCAAATCCGTATTCGGGGAAATCCAAAGCAAAATCTTTCATTAAGTTGTCCCGGTAGACTTTGGCAATGACCGAAGCTGCTGCGATCGAAACGGAAATCGAATCGCCTTTTATAATTCCCTTTTGGGGAAGGTTAATGCATTTGAGTTCGAGAGCGTCGATAAGTAAATAATCGGCGTCAACCTTTAGATTGCTTACCGCCAGAGTCATTGCTTTTTTTGTCGCTTCCAGAATGTTTATTTGGTCAATCTCATCCGCTCCGATTTGTCCGATTGAGTATGAAAGCGCATGTCTTTTGATTTCCTTTGCAATCGATTCACGCCTCTTTTTTGATAGCTTTTTGGAGTCGTCTAAACCATCCGGAATCGGTTTCGTTAAATCCAGGATGACAGCACCGGCAACGACCGGTCCGGCGAGACATCCGCGTCCGACTTCGTCAACTCCGGCGACAAGTTTGTAACCCCTCGCGTTTGCTTTGCGCTCGAATTCGACTCCGATTGATGTTTCTACCGCCATATTCTAATTATTTTACAATAATAAAGCCGCAAGACTATGTAATCTTGCGGCTTTGTCTTCTGGTTCCTTTGCGATTCACCGAATCCAAATTCGAGATCAATTGAAAAATCAGCTGATACTCGAAAATCCGGGCGCTATTTTTTTGCAGCTTCGCCTTTCTTTTTCTGACGCATGTCGCGTTCCGGAATACGCGCCGCTTTACCGCGCAGCTTGCGCAGATAATAAAGTTTTGCCCGCCGAACTTTACCGTGACGAACGACCTCAATGTGGTCGATTATCGTCGCATGGACCGGGAAGATCCGTTCGACACCGACCCCGAAACTAGTCTTTCTGACGGTTATCGTTTCACGGTTCCCGCCGTGTTTGCGGGCGATGCATATGCCTTCAAAAGCCTGCAGTCGTTCCTTGTTGCCCTCTTTAATCCGGACGTGAACACGAACGGTATCGCCCGGTTGGAACGCCGGAAGATCATCCTTTAATTGCGCTTTTTCAATCTCATCTAAACGGTTCATAACTCAAAATCAGCGATTTCCTCCCGGTTCGGAATTCTCATCGCCTTTGGCTCCTTCTATTAAATCTTTTCTGATACTCTTTGTCTTTTCAATCGCCTTTCTTTTCCGCCACTTTTCAATCTCGACGTGGTTTCCGCTAAGTAGAATTTCCGGAACCTCCAGTCCCCTGTATTCTCTTGGTTGGGTGTAATGCGGAAAATCAAATATCCCATTCGAAAAAGAGTCGTTTTCAGCCGAGGTGCGGCTTCCCAAGGCACCCGGCAACAGTCTTACGACAGCATCCGTTAAAATTACCGCGGCAGGTTCGCCGCCGGATATAACATAATCTCCGATTGATATCTCGTCGGTTACCAATGCGCGGCTTACCCGCTCATCCACCCCTTCATAGCGTCCGCAAATCAAAATCAAATGATCTACTCCTGCCAGATCCGAAGCTATCACCTGCTTTAGCAATTCACCCTGAGGAGTAAGCAATACGACCCGTGTCCCCGACGGAAATTGGTCCCGCTGACATGTCCCGACCAGATCCTCAACAGCAGCAAAAACCGGCTCCGGTTTTAATACCATTCCGTCACCGCCGCCAAAAGGCCGGTCGTCGACTTTGCGATGCTTATCCGTCGTCCAATCCCGCAGATCATGAACCCCGATATCGACGATTTCTGCCAGCCTCGCCCGCCGAATAATTCCAAAGTCAAAAACCCCGGTAAAAAATTCGGGAAAGATTGTCAAAACATCTATTTTCATCGATCAATCCCGCATCCGGCCCGCAGACCCTCCGCAAAAAATCAAAAATCGAGCAATCCTTCCGGCGGATCAACCCTAATCAGCTTTTTTTCAATATCGACGTCGGTGCAAATTGCGCTGACGAAGGGGACCAAATATTCTTTTTCCGAACCGGCGACGACAAGATTAACATTTTCTCCGGCCCGGTAAACTTCTTTTACCATCCCCAGCGGAGTCCCCGTTTGGGTAATAACCCGGCAGCCTTCGAGATTCCAATCGAAAAAGGTATCCGCTTCTAACTCGACGGTTTCTGATTCCGGAATGCAAATCTCCAGGTTTCGCAATTCCTCAACGCTTTCAATCGAATCAAATCCGGCGAACTTCAGAATTACACGGTTTTTTTGAAACCAATGCCCTTCTAACGTCAACTCCCGGTCAATTCCTTCGCCGCCGACCGCATAAACTCTTTCCAGATTCTCAAACCGATCCGGAAAGTCGGTCAAAACGTCCGCAATAACCTCGCCCCGCAATCCGCGCGGTTTGGATATTTTCGCTATCGATACCAATTCATCGCTCATCGGGTTTCCACGGCCCGGCTACCGGTCCTCGACTATTTGTAAATTGAATCGTCTGTTTTGCTTCTGCCCCGCAAAAAACAACAGCGAACGAATCGCCTTTACTGTTCGACCCCGACGCCCGATAATGCGTCCCATATCGCTTTCGGCGACCCGCACCTCAATCGTCGAATTTTTCCCTTCGGAAAATTCCGACACCTCAACGCTGTCTTTCTCATCGACCAGCCGGTTGACAATATTTTCGACGGCTTCTTTCATAGTTTTAGATCAATGGATAAATGAGAATCCTGATAGGTTCTGGTTCCCTATTCTCCCGCCTTCGCATCTTTCGATTCAGGTTTTCCATCAACAGTCTCAGCCTCTTCAGTTTTTGTCGCGGCCGCCTCTTTTTCGCTGCCCGCCTTTGAAGCATCGGCACTTTTTTCCGCGGCAGCTTCATTTTTCACTCTTGCAGCATCGGCAGAAGAAGGGACTTTCTCATCTTTTTCAACATCCGCTTTTACCTCAGGAGCGTCATCGGTCTCGGTCTCCGCCTTTGCCTCTGGAGCGTCATCGGCCTTGGTCTCTGCCTTTGTCTCTGGAGCGTCATCGGCCTTGGTCTCTGCCTTTGCCTCAGAAGCGTCATCGGCCTTGGTCTCTGCCTTTGCCTCAGGAGCGTCATCGGTTGCGGCTTCCGCTTTCGTGTCAGGAGCGGTGTCGGCTTTAACCTCAACGGAAGCTTCTTCAGCTTCGGATGTCTTGGTTTCCGCGGCCTCCGCTTCTTTCGATTCTGCCGCGGCCTTTTCGGCTTCGGCTTTATCGGCGGCGGCTTTTTCCGCTTCTTTTTTCTCAGCCGCCTCACGGTCAGCTTGAGCTTTCTCAGCCTTCGCTTTTGCTTCCGCTTCCCGCCTGGCTGCGATCATATCCGCACGCTTTTTATCTGCGGCGGCCTGTTCTTCTTCGGTAAGCTGCGGATTATTTTTTATCAAACTAGCCACCGTTTCTGAAGGCTTGGCACCCTTGCTAATCCAGTATTCAATGCGCTCGTGGTTTAATTTCACTTCCGGCGGATCGACCATTGGATTGTAAGTTCCCAGGTTTTCCATGTATTTCCCGTCTCGTTTTGAGCGTTTTTCTTTTATGATCACTCGATAAAACGGTTGTTTTTTCGCGCCCATTCGGGTCAATCTAATTCTTAGCATAATTTCCCTTTCAGTCCCGGATATCAGATTCCGTTATCCTATCGTTTCTTTTTCCTTTTTTTCTTCCCTCGCTGCTTTCTCTTTAGCCTTTTCGTCAACGAATCCTTTTTTTCTTCGTATTGATTATCGAATTCCTGCCCGGCACCGCCGCCAAACATTCCTTCAAGCCCGCCGGATGTTCCACCGGCACCCAACATATTTCCGAGTCCGCCGCCGACCCCGCTCATCATTTTTTTGCCGAGCGAACCAAATAAACCCCCGCGGTTCATTTGCATCATCATCTTACGCATCTGTTCGTACTGACGAAGAAGCCCGTTAACCTCTGAAATCGTGGAACCCGAGCCGTTGGCGATACGTGTTTTTCGGCTGGCGTTGATTACATTGTGATTGCGCCGTTCTTCAAACGTCATCGAATCGATGATCGCTTCGGTCCGTTTCATTTGCTTTTCTACCACTTCCCCCTGTTCGTCGGAAAGCGACATTCCCCCTGTCATCTGTTCGGGGAGCATCTTCATCAGTTTTGTCATCGAACCGAGCTTCTTGAATTGCCCCAGCTGATTGCGAAAGTCTTCGAGCGTAAACTTGTTGCTCGCCATTTTCTCAAGCTGTGCCTGAGCTTCCTTTTCGTCAACCTTCGACTGAACTTCTTCGATGAGCGTCAAGACGTCACCCATCCCCAAAATTCTTTGAGCTATCCGGTCAGGATAAAACGGTTCAATTGCATCATATTTCTCGCCGACCCCGACAAACTTGACCGGCTGTCCGGTAACCTGCTTTATCGAAAGCGCTGCACCGCCTCGTGCATCGCCGTCCATTTTAGTCAGGACGACACCAGTAATCCCGATCCGCTTGTGAAACTCTTCTGCCGAGCGAACCGCGTCCTGCCCGGTCATCGCATCAGCAACGAATAAGATCTCGACGGGATTCGTCTCTGCCTTGACCCGCTCAAGCTCGGTCATCAGCTCTTCATCGATGTGCAGGCGTCCGGCGGTATCGACAAGGACCGTATCGTAACCCAAATCCCCGGCGTGCTTTAATGCGCCGGCAACCAATTCCATCGGGCTGTCCGTTTCAGCATCCTGGTAAACGCTTTGACCCACCGCTTCTCCAACGACCCGGAGTTGCTCTCTCGCTGCCGGCCGGTAGACATCGACCGAAACAAGCAGCGGTTTTCGATCCTGGTTTTCAGCGAGCCATTTCGAGATCTTACCGGTAGATGTCGTCTTACCGGATCCCTGCAGGCCGACGATCATAACTACGTTCGGAACCTGTTTCGTGAACACCAGCTGTGAACTGCTGCCGCCAAACAGATTCACGAGTTCGTCATAAACTATCTTTACGACCTGCTCGTGGGGCTTTAGTTCCTGCCAGACCTCCTGCCCTTCGGCCTTTATCCGAACCGCTTCAACAAAGTCTTTCGCAACCTGATAATTTACATCAGACTCGAGAAGCGCCATCCGGATTTCACGTAATGCGATATCAACGTGTTCGGGTGTCAGCTTGCCCTGGCCACGCAGATTCTTTAACGTTTTCTTTAGTTTATCGGATAACGATTCAAACATATGAACACACTTCCGCCATTAGAGCCGAAACTATAAATACTAGTGTTAAAGGGATGATGTGTCAAGGATTGACGCCGTTCGGGTCACGGTAAAACGGGGCCGTCGATCTCCGCGCGGGCGCGAACTAACGTAATGGCGCTTCCCACTCAAAGCGTTTTCATTTCTCTGCCAATAATACTTGAAAATCATGGGACAAACCAAAAGAATTTACAGGCGAATTCTTGTCCTGAAACCATTGCAAAACCATAAAAATTAAATCGGCAAATTTTCAAATGTAAATTCGTCCAACTCGTAGTAAATTTAATTCGATACTCTCGATTCACAAAAAAAATAAATCAGAAAAAGGGGGATTGTGATGCCTACTCAACGTGATATAGAACAACTACTCCGAAACGTTCCATTAGCTACACAAGCAGATGAAAGCCGCGCTGCAGATATGCTTCAGATATTTATCGACCTCCGAAATGCGGCGTTTTCGGGTGTCGGGCTCGAGGTTCCGGGGATGAATTCCCTTTTCAGCATTCCCGCATTAATAAATGACATGAAGGCAGGAAACTACACTGATGTTGCTCTAACACTAATCGGTGTAGGCGGAGATGCTGCGGGAGCATTCTCGTTTCTTGTTACGGCGGCGACCGAAGCGGGCGCGATAGCGGTCACATCAGCGCTTGCATCAGCGGGGGTCGTTGCGGGTTTTGTTGCCGAGGCAGCCGGCCCGGCTTCAATTGCTGCAGCCACGCTCGTAGCCACGTTTAGAATTCCAAGCACCGTTTCCGAGAACAACTCAAAACTCTATTTTCTGTCGGATGCGAGCGGTATATTGACTTCCTGGATGTTCAATATGCCGGAAATCAGCCCACATACGCGATTAACCCGGCAGGCAAGGACCGGGGGTTATGCACGGACCGACGTTTCTGATCAGTGCAGGTTGGCGCATCAAAGAGTTCATCAACTATGGACAAGTAACTACCAGGGAAACGCGGCTGCACAACGGCAAGCAAAGGAATCCGCCGGCAACGACTGGCAACGCTACTGGTTGCAAGTCGGGGGGGCGATGGAGCAAAGACTCCGACCCTCGCCAACGGGAATCGGACAGTCCTGGATTCGTAGAATAATCAGAGACCTGAATGCAAGCGCACGCAGACGTGCATTCGAAGCCGGTCAGCGCCGCCTGGCCCAACGGCAGCGAGCTGCCGCAGGGGGATATTGGTTTCGTTGTCCCGATGGTGTAGAACTTTTTATGCCAGACCGGTGATCAGAAGATAAGCGGGGAAAAGTGTGATTTTTGGTCATTGATTCTCAAGTTGAAAATAAAGAGAAATTATCATTACCTCAAAGTAAAATTTATTCGGTACTTTGAGGTAATAATTCTTAAATCAAACGGGCTACGGTCATGCCCCTTAAACCAAAAACTCTGTCCTAGAGCTAAAACCGCACTCAATACGTTTACATCTCTACCGACAATTTTGCGATTGCATTTATTACTCTGTCTGTTTTAACACTCAATATACATTTCGGTTCATCAAATTCTTGGCAGACATAACCGGCGCACGGTTGGCATGGCAGCGGTTCGAACACGATTTCGTTTGGCGCGTCGGTCCACGGTCTCCAGTGATCCCGGTTGGATGAGCCGAAAATTACGACCGAGGGTGTCTTTACGGCCGCCGAGATGTGAGCAATCCCTGAATCGTTGCCGACAAAAATATCGGCTTTCGATGCAAGGGCGGCAATTTCGGAAAGCGGCAAGTCATCAAAAATCCCGATCGCAAAATCGCAATCGCGCTGCAACTGCCGAAGTAGCGGCCGGTCAACCTTCGCCCCGACCGCCGTGACCTGAAAACCCCTGTCATTAAAATGGCCTGCAATCTCTGCGAAGTTTTCGGTCGCCCACTGTTTCGTACTGAAGGCAGCGGCAGGGTGTAAAAGCGCCAGCTTCGAAATCCGGGGCCCAAAAATCGCGTTCAGTTTGTCATCGATTAATGCCAAAGCGCTCTCGGTGATTGCAAGACGTGACCCCGGTTTTTCCTCAACCGGAACGCCGGTGAATCCCAACAATGCCAATTGCTGCTCGGCGGAGTGGTTAACGTCCTTTTGCCAGAACGCCGATGCAGATGCCAAACGATGGTTGTAAAGAAACGAATAGCTGTAGCCGGAATAACCTACGCGGTGCCTTGCCCCGCTGGCCCTGACTAAGAATGTCGCCGTCGTACCTCCATGCAGATTAAACGCCACATCATATTTTTCTTTTCTGATTTTTCGGGCGAGTTTGAGGCGGTTGCCGGAAGATTTTGAAACGGTGATCACGTTATCGACTTCTGAAAAACCGTCTAGAAGCGGCGCAACCCAATCTTCCAGGATGATATCTATTTGTGCATCCGGAAGAAATCTCCGGAGGGCTATCAGCGACGGCGTTGCAAGCACCGTATCCCCAATCGAACGAAGGCGGACAACAAGAACCTTACGGACGTTTTTCCAGTCGATGTCGGTACCGGTCAGAAGGGCGGCCGGGGATTCCCGGGTTTTTTGTCCGGATCCGGAGCCCCTGCTTCCCGTTTTCGCCGTCACCCCTCCTACGGTAGTCATTTATTATCTACGGTAGCTTCGTCTACCAACATCACGGGTATATCGTCACGGATCGGATAAACCAGCCGGCAGTCGGAATTTTGACAGACAAGACCGCTCTTATCATCGTTCAGCTTTACTTCCGACTTGCATTTCGGACACCGTAAAATTTCCAACAGATCGGGACTAATCGCCATAAATTTCTATCTCCATCCTTATTCCCAAAAATCCGGTTTGATCCGGCTTCTGCCGGAATATTTCCTAATTCAGTTGCGATTATTATGACACAACTTCGGGCAATCGCCTGACTCTCTAAGCCGATCTATGGATCTTGACTAAACCAAAATTAAAGAGCAAGAGTTATTTCTCCCGCCCTTCTAATTTTTTACACGTGTTCACTTGCTTATTCGTCCGCCGCTTCAACCTTGGTTCCGCAATCAGCGCAGAATTTGGTACCCGGCGCAAGTTCTGCTTCGCAGCCCGTACATTTCATTTTCTCTTGTTTCGATCCGCATTCGGAACAGAATTTGGCACCTTCCCTTAGTTCTGCACCGCATTTTACGCAAGGCACCTTGGCTACTTCCATTTTGCCGCCGCACTCAGCACAGAATTTTGCTTCGGGGGCATTTGGTTTCGAACAGGCCGGACAAGGCACTGTTTGGGCGGCCTGTTGACCGCTTCCGGATCCCACTTGCTGTTGGCCTTGCCCGCCCCCAAACGCGTTGGCCATCTGATTACCGACCGCAAATCCGGCTCCGAGTCCCGCTCCGAGTCCCGCTCCGCCGCCTTCATTTTGAGCTGCATCGCGCATCGCATCGGCAGCTTGAAACTGCGTATACTTACTAACATCGCCTAACGCGCCCATTGATGCTCGCTTATCCAGCGCTTCTTCCACTTCCTTAGGTACGCTCACGTTCTCTACATAAAATTTCGTGACTTCGAGCCCGTAACCCTTAAAATCTTCATTGATCTTCCCTCGTATGGCTTCGCCGATTTCCTTATATTGAGCCGCCAGATCAAGAGCAGGGATCTTCATTTCACCGATCGCGTCGGTAAACTCGGTTACAATCGATCTCTTCAGCTGCACATCGATATCTTCGGTTTCAAAATGGGCATTGGTACCGGCAACTTCCTTGATAAACGTTTGAGGATCGGCTACCCGCATCGAATAGGCTCCAAAAGCCCGGAGCCTGACGATTCCAAAATCATCATCCCGAAGCATGATCGGATTCGAAGTCCCCCATTTCATATCCGTAAACTGTTTTGTGTTAACAAAATAGACTTCCGATTTCATTGGGGAATTAAATCCGTGTTTCCATGCACCCAATTTCGTGAGAATCGGCGTATTCCCACCGTCTATTGTGTATTTTCCAGGTCCGAACACGTCGGCCGCCTGTCCCTCATAAACAAAGACCGCAGCCTGCGATTCCCGCACAATCAACTGGGCGCCGTTCTTGATTTCCTGTCCCGCGACCGGGAAACGATAGAGGATCGTATCCTGGGTATCATCGAGCCATTCGATTACCTCAATGAACTGATTCAACGCTGCTTCCTTAACCTTATCCAGTATTCCCATCTTTAAATCTCCTTCTCTTAAACCTAACGAAAAATCTCTCAGAAAGTTCGTTAACAAATACGCGAACGACCCCTTAAATCTCTAAAATAATATGTTATTTGAAATGTACAGATTTTTAGATTATATGCGATAAACCGATATCTTTTCAATTATTACGGAATCTTTTCGAAGCGGCCAATAATGCCACCGCTGAGAATCCGCCGACGCAGTCGAGCATTACGTCATAAATAGAGCCGGTTCGGATGGTATTGAGGCTCTGATTGATTTCATCAGTCGCGGAGATAGCGATTACGAGCAAAATTGAAACCGCCGGCCAATAATTTCTTAAATAGTACTTTCCCGAATCCCACAGTGCCCGGGACGAGAGAAGGCCGAGAACCGCATAAAGAAAAATATGCGCAAATTTTCGAAGATAGAAGTGGTAGCGGGCGATGACTTCTTCCGTTGCGCCCGGGAAGAGAAACTCGATGATCGGACGAACAAAGAATGACGTTTGCGACATCGATCCCTGTGATGTCGAGGCCCAGAAAATGAGCAAAACCCAAACGACAAACGGCGCATATCGAAATAATCGGTAGCGCCATTTTTTATCCGCATTCTTTGCCGGAACCATCTATTGAGGAAACTTATCTACATTACTCATTATTAGCGGTACCATCCCAATACCGGCGATAACATTTCCAATAATCATAAGTGCCAGCGGAACCCAGCCGGTCTTATGCATCACACAAAAAATAATGCCGGTGATCGGTTGGAAAAAGACATTTAAAATGCCCCACAGCGGCCCGCCCACCTTGAACCCGCTGACGATCAGCCAAATCCAGCCGACCAGCGCGATCAGGATACCAAATCCAATCAGCCCAAAACCCAGAATTTCCATCCCATCCTCCTAGTATTCTTCCTTTTATTTGATCCAAAGAGAAAAACAAGCAAAGAATATCCGAAATCATTTTCGAATTCAAATATTTGCTTGTCCTTTCCGTTGATTTGATTTGCCTTACTGGACCGATGCCCCCGACACGACTTCGATTATCTCGTTCGTAATACCCGCCTGCCTTATTCGATTCATATTGAGCGTCAATGTGTCGATCAATTCAGCTGCATTTTTTGACGCCGAATCCATCGCAGTCATACGCGAGCCCTGTTCCGAAGCTACGGATTCGAGCATCGCCCGGTAAATCTGTGTTTCAACCTGCTTTGGCAGTAATTTCCCAAAGATTTTCGCGGGTGGCTGCTCGTAGATATATTCGGCTTCGGCGCCTGACTCAGTATCGCCGTCCGCTCTTTCCGTTGCGGGAATCGGAAGCAGCTGCTCCAAATTGACCTTTTGCGAAATAACGGTTTTAAATTCTGTAAAAATCAAAAACACCTTGTCAATTTCTTCATTTTCAACAAATATACTGATGATCTTTTCTGAAATTTCACGCGCATCTGAAAGCTCGGCTTTTCCGGTTCCCGTGACGCCGATATACTCTTCGACAAATCCAACCTCACGGCGACGGAAATAATCCCTTCCCTTTCTTCCGACGGGGATCATTTCAATCGATTTTCCTGGACTGCCATTCATAAACTTTGCTGCGGTCTTGATCACGTTTGCGTTAAAACCGCCGCACAATCCCTTATCCGCGGTTACCAAAACGATCAAGTAGCGCTCGTCGCCTCGTTCATCAAGCAGCGGGTGTGAAAACTCACCGCTCACCTTCGCGCTCAATCCTCCCAGCACCTCGCTCATTTTCACCGCATAAGGGCGTGCTGCATTGACACGGTCCTGAGAACGCTTGAGCTTAGCCGCTGCGACCATCTTCATCGCCTTGGTTAGCTGCTGTGTATTCTTGACGGACTTGATTCGCCGCCGCATTTCTAAGAGACTTGCCATAATCTGAAAAAAGTCTGGAATCCCAATCCCGGAAACTCTATCCTATGCCTGAGCGATTGCCGGAACACGTTCAGTTTCTTCGCTCGCCTCAACTTCCACCGATTCCTCCGGTTCATTTTCGTTTTTAGCCCAACGCGTTGCCTTAAAATCTAAAATCGCCTCTTTCAATTCACCGGTCAGTTCATCATCGATTTTTTTCTTTTCGCGAAGCGACTGCATAGTTCCCGGATTCGAGTTTTTCATAAATTCGAACAACTCGCGTTCGAACCGATTGAGATCCGAAACCTCGACATCATCGACATATCCCTTTGTCGCAGCCCAAATGATGAGCACTTGGTTTTCGACTTCCATCGGGCGATATTGACCCTGTTTTAGAATCTCGGTCAGGCGTTTCCCGCGTTCGAGCTGTGATTGTGTCGATTTGTCCAAATCAGATCCAAACTGAGCAAACGCCGCCAATTCGCGATATTGAGCGAGATCGATCCGCAATGTACCTGCAACCTGTTTCATCGCTTTAACCTGCGCTGCCCCTCCGACCCGTGAAACCGAGTTTCCAACGTTGATCGCCGGCCGGATTCCCGAGTTAAAAAGGTCCGCTTCCAAAAAGATCTGTCCATCCGTGATCGAAATCACGTTGGTCGGAATATAAGCCGAAATGTCGCCCGCCTGGGTCTCGATTATCGGCAGTGAGGTCAGGCTTCCTCCGCCGCGTGCCTCGGACATCTTTGCCGCTCGTTCCAGCAGACGTGAATGAAGATAAAATACGTCGCCCGGATATGCTTCGCGGCCGGGAGGACGTCTCAGAAGCAGCGAAATTTCACGGTATGCCGCAGCCTGTTTGGATAGGTCGTCATAAATGGTGACCGCGTGACGGCCGTTATCACGGAAATACTCGCCGATCGCGACGCCGGTGTAAGGAGCGAGGTATTGCATCGCCGCCGGGTCAGATGCAGTTGCCGAAACAACCACCGTATAATCCATCGCGCCGAATTCTCTCAGTTTTTCTACAACCTGGGCGACCGTCGAACGCTTCTGGCCGATCGCCACATAGACACAAATAACGTCTTTTCCTTTTTGGTTGATAATCGTATCGACCGCAACTGCCGTCTTACCCGTCTGTCGGTCACCGATAATCAGCTCACGCTGTCCACGCCCAATCGGAACCATCGCGTCAATCGCCTTGAGCCCGGTCTGAAGCGGTTCATTCACCGGTTGGCGATCAATGATTCCGGGTGCAATACGTTCTACTGGGTTGTATTCATCGGTGATAACTTCACCTTTGCCGTCGACGGGATTTCCGAGTGCATCAACCACCCTGCCGATCATCGCGTCTCCGACCGGGACACTCATAATCCGTCCGCTGCGTTTCGCTTCATCGCCTTCCTTAATTTTTTGGAAATCTCCGAATAGAACCACCCCGACCTTATCTTCTTCAAGATTGAGGGCAAGTCCGCGCACGTCGTGCGGGAATTCGAGCAGTTCGCCCGCCATCACTTTTTCGAGCCCGTAAATTTCGGCGATGCCGTCTCCCACTTTGATAACCGTGCCCACTTCCGCAACCGTCATTGTCGCGTCAAAATTTTCAATTTGTAAACGGATTATTTCGTTAATCTCGTTGGCTTTAATTGCTTCCATATGTTCTTTATCTCAATTCCTGAATCTTAGCTTTTGCTTGTTATTGACGTGGATCTCAGCACTAGCTTTTGATCATCTGTTCTTTTAATAAATCCAACTGCGTTCGGACCGAGCCGTCATAAACCGTCGACCCGACCCTGGTAATGGCGCCGCCGATAACTCTTTCATCAATCTCAAAATCCAATCTGATTTCCTTTCCTCCGGTAACCTTGATCAGACTTGAACGGAGGTCGGATATTTCGGCATCGGACAGCTTGCGCGATGAAGTGACCTTCGCAGTGATGATTCCTCCGCGCTCTTCCAAAACGGATCCCAGCTTTTCATTGATTGCATCGATTTCCGTCAGACGATTATTTCTGAGCAGTACGCGCAAAAAATTGGCCGTCGTTTCAGTTGGCTTCGATTTCTCGATCAGCGATTCTAAAACCTTTTCTTTGCTGGCATGCGCTATCGACGGATTGTGAAAAGCATTATGTAAATCGACATTGGTGGTTAACATTTCCTTCCAGTCGCTTAATTCCGATTTAACCGCTTCAATATCTCCCGAATCGGAAAGGACATCGGCCAGAGCGCCAGCGTATCTGCGAGCAACGGTTTCAACACTCATTAATTAAATCCCCCGATCGACTGAATGTTTGACTTTACAAGCTCGGCATCCTTTTGAGCGTTCATTGCGTTCCTGATTTTTTCTTCCGCAAGCCGGATGCTTTCTTCCGCCGAGTGCCTTCTCAATCTTAAATTCGCCTGTTGTGTCTTTCTCTTGATTTCATTCGCTGCCTGGCCCTTCAGCCGGCTGATCTCGTTTTCCGCTTCACTATCAATTCGCTGCCGTTCGGCTGCCGCTTCGGATTTGGCATCCGTTATTGCGCGCGTCTTTTCCGAATCCAATCTCGCAAGTCGGGCTTCTGCTTCGGTGAGTCGAGCAATCGCCGCTTGTTTTTCTTCTTCCGCCCTTATCAGATCAGCCCGAATCGCTTCCCGCTTTTGCTTAAAGGCATCGCTTAACGGCTTCTTGAGCAAATACCCAATGATCAGCACGAAAACCAGCAGATTGAAGAATCTCCAAACCTCAAAACCGGGGCGGTTCATATAAGTTTCCCAAAAATGAAGAAAACTTTCCCAGCCCGATCCAGAAGGCGCAGCGCCCCCGCTTTCCGCGAAAAGTAAAATCAGAATGAATACAAAAGCTGACATATTAAATGGTTCTCAGCACGTTGCCCTGTTGTCTCTTTGGCCTGCAACGCGGTAAACGTATCAAAAACTTTTTTTCAGCCGGTTTTCAGGATATTCGAACTAATCGTATCAGCCATTTTCGCGGCTTCTTCGGCAATCAGTTTTTCTGCATCGCCTATCTGCTTCTTGAGTTCGGCATTTTGATTCTCGACCGACTTCGCAATTTCAGCCTTAGCATTTTCAATTTTTGAATTTCTGGCTGACACTGCCTTGCTGCGTTCTTGCTCGATCAATGAATATCCCTCGGATCTTGCCTCTTGAAGCTGCGTGGAATAATCGGCATTTTTTGCTTCCGCTTCTTTTAAAATCGCAGCAGCTTCACCATTTTGCCCGCCTTTGTGCTTTTCACGCGAAACAATAACTTTGTTTATCGGGCCGAAAAACGTCCGGTTTAATATCCAGATCATCGCCAGAATCATGGCCACATGGATTAGGAGGCTGCCGTCAGGAAGCAGCTGAATCGTCTCCGCAAATACTAGAAAAGCCATAAAATTATTCTCTTTGTGAAATAATGCACTATCAAAACCGCGAGCGTAGTTCGCCTCATCGAGCTTACAAAAGAGACAAGAATATCACGCGTATTTTTGGCGGTCAAGCGGGGTTTAGAGGCATAAATGCCATTCCGGAATGGCGTTAAACCCCCGGTAATTTTGGTTTTATTAACTTGACACTTTTTTACCGATACGCGTAGTTTTGTTGAGGGGAAGTTTAAAGATCGAAATTGATGAATATTTGAACTAGGGGGCGAGTCCGTTCTGGTGAGCGGCGCGGTCTTCAAAACCGCTCGTGAGATTGCGAGAGTAAGCTTAGGTGGGTTCGATTCCCACACGCCTCCGCCAAAATCACTGTTTTTGAACGTCTAAAGATTATTATTATGGCAGCAAGAGTACGCTCAAATTTTATGACCGAGCAGGAATTCAAGGATTACACCAAGCAAATCACCCTGCGAGTCGTTAAACTGGTCGAGGACCTTCCAAAACACCAGCGAGCGCAATTGATCGGCAATCAGCTGCTGCGGGCAGCGGCGGCGATCGGGGCGAGCTATCGTGCGGCTTGCCGGGCAAGATCCTCCGAAAACCTCATCAGCCGATTAACGGAAGTCGGACATCAAACCGATCAAAGCCTTTTTTGGCTGGAGATTATGGCCGACGCGAGACTCATTTCACAGGACAAATTTGCGGAATTAAACTCGGATCTTGAAGAGATCGTCGTGATGACAACCATGGCCATTGAAAAGCTTCGGCCAAAATAGGACTATTCATATCGGGTTAATCGCCGGCGCCCAACCGGTTAAACTCGGAAGCCACCCGTATCAAAAAATTTGACTCGACTGACGATCAGCCTTAAGATCGTCATATAAACTCAACCTCAGGTTTCAGGGCAATTTCACCGGCCCGGAACCCGATCTTCACAATGAAAGAATGGATCTCACTCAATATGACTCCGGGGATCGGACCCCGCAAGGCTACCCAATTGCTTGAACGATTTGGCTCGGCCGAAAATGTCTTTCACGCACTCAGAAGCGAACTCGAAAGCCTCCGTTTAACGCCGGAATCCATCGCGAGTATTCTCAGAGCCGAATTCCACGATAAGGCCGGCCGGGAACTGGAACAGGTAAAAAAGCTTGGCGGCGATGTGCTGATTCTCGACGACGGCAGCTATCCCGATCTGCTTCGGGAAATACCGGATCCTCCGATCACTCTTTACGTCCTCGGAAACTGGCAGACTTGTTTCGAGACCCCCTGCACGGGAATCGTCGGATCACGGCGATGTTCGACGTACGGTAAGAATGCGGCCCGGATGCTCGGACGTGATCTGGCCGAAAACGGTGTCTGCGTAGTTTCCGGTTTTGCCCGCGGCATCGATTCGTCGGCTCACAAAGGCGCAATCGAGGGAGGCGGAAAAACGCTGGCTGTATTTGGAACGGGTATTGACGGGGTTTATCCGAAAGAAAACCTGGGTCTCGCAGAGAAAATCGTCGAAAGCGGGGGCGCGGTGATATCGCAGTTTCCGCTCGGAACGCCGCCGCTCAGGGAAAACTTCCCCTACCGGAACAGGATAATCAGCGGGCTCAGCTTATCGGTTTTGATAATCGAAGCATCGGAAAGAAGCGGATCGCTGATCACGGCCCGTCTTGCCGCGGAACAGGACCGTGAAGTGATGGCCGTTCCGGGTAACATAACTTCGAAAACCTCATTCGGCACCAACTACCTGATCAAGTCCGGCGCGAAACTGGTTCAGCATTGGCAGGATGTAGTCTCGGAGTTTCCGGCTGAAATTGCCGCGGACCTTCTGCCGCCAAGAATTGAGGGCGGCAACCCGCCGGGGTCGGGCATCGATGATCGAGCCGGGCTTACGCGAATCGAACGGGACCTCCTGAACCGGCTACGGCCCGATCAGCATCTCCATATTGATGTACTGCTTGAAGAAACGGGTTTGTCTTTTGGCGAGCTCAACCGGACGCTTGTCAGCCTGGATCTCAGGAACCTGATACTCACGCTTCCCGGAAATAATTATGCAAGGAAGATTTGAAGAAGAAAATGCGGGAAATTGTTTAAGCTTAGTGCAGCCAAAATGAGCGAATCTTCATCTCTAAACCGGATATGATTTGGAAAATTACGCCGAAATAGGATAAGTTGAAAAAAAGTTTGACAAAAAACGCGATTGGTTTATTAATGTCAGACGGCTGAAAATCTGACCTATTTTTTTCTGCAATAATAAGAAAGCTGCAAACGTTTTAATAATTAAATGAGTAAAAATCTGGTAATAGTTGAATCGCCCGCCAAGGCAAAAACGATTAATAAATATTTGGGAAGCGATTATACGGTGATGGCTTCGATCGGTCATATCAAGGATCTTCCGGCGAAGGATCTTGGTGTCGACGTCGATAATGATTTCGAACCGACCTACGAAATCATTCCGGATAAAAAGAAGCGTAATAATAAAAAGACCGTATCCGAACTTAAAAAAGCGGCAAAAATTTCCGAAGCGATTTACCTTGCGGCTGACCCCGATCGGGAAGGCGAGGCGATTTGCCAGCATCTGGCGGAAGAACTCACGAAAAGAAACAAAAAGCCGGTGTATCGGGTGATGTTCAATGAAATCACCAAAAGCGCGATCGAGGACGCATTCAAGGATCCAAAGGCCGTCGATGAAAATCTCGTAAATGCGCAGCAGGCGCGAAGGATTCTCGATCGTTTAGTCGGTTATAAAGTATCTCCTATTCTCTGGAAAACCATCGGCGGGCGCCTTTCGGCGGGCCGGGTCCAAACAGTTGCTGTCAGAATGATAGTAGACCGGGAACGTGAAATTGAAGCGTTCAGGAAAACCGAATACTGGTCTGTTGTAGCCGGGCTGGCGGCCGCGCTGCCTCCCAGTTTTGAATCGAAGCTGCGGCTGGTCGACGATAAAACCGTAAAAATGGGGAAATTTGATGAAGACCTCAAAGACAGCGAAACCCATATCAAAGATGAGAAGACGGCAAAGTCGATTGTCGAAGAGGCTGGAAATCAAGATTTCGTAGTCGAAGATGTCAAGAAAAAGGAACGTAAACGCAACCCGACGCCGCCATTTATCACCTCTAAACTTCAGCAGGACGCCGCCCGCCGCTATGGGTTTTCGGTTAAGAAGACGATGATCGTCGCCCAAAAGCTGTATGAAGGAGTCGAATTGGGATCCGAAGGGGCTGTCGGTTTGATTACCTATATGCGTTCGGATTCGACCCGGGTTTCCGCCGATGCGCTTGAAAATGTCAGGGGATTCATCGATCAAAATTACGGTGATAAATACCTGCCCAAAAAAGCCAAAAATTACCAGACAAAAAAGGATTCCCAGGATGCGCACGAAGCGATCAGGCCGACCGATACCAACCGGACACCTGAAAGCCTGAAAAAATTTTTATCGCCTGAAGCGCTAAAACTCTACACGCTCATTTGGCAGAGGTTTGTCGCCTCTCAGATGACCGCGGCGCTTTTTGACCGGACTACGATCGACATTAAAGCCGGACGGTTTGGCTTCCGTTCGACCGGTTCGGTTCAAAAATTCGACGGATTCCTGAAGGTTTATGAGGAAGCCCGAAGCAGTACTTCTAAAGGAGATGACGACGCCGATCTGGCATTGCCTGCCGTTGAACCCGGTCAAGTGCTCAAGCTGAACGAAATAACGCCGAATCAGCATTTTACGGATCCGCCGCCGAGATATTCCGAGGCGACGCTGGTCAAGGCACTCGAAGAACAGGGTATCGGGCGGCCCTCGACTTATGCGGCGATTATGACGACGATCCAGAGCCGCGAATATGTAGAGAAGATCGAAAAGCGATTTCATCCGACCGCGTTGGGAACCACCGTAAACGACCTCTTGGTCGAGAGTTTTGACGACCTTTTTAACACCACCTACACGGCCCGAATGGAGGATCGGCTTGATGAAATTGAAGCGGGTACCCTCGACTGGAGAAAGGCTCTTAAGGGCTTTTATGAGAGATTCTCTAAAGATCTCGAAGATGCCAAAGAAAATATAAAGGGAAAGAAAAAGCAGTCGATCCCGACCGACGAAGTTTGCGAAAAGTGCAATGCCGGTATGGTCATCAAGTTTGGCCGTTACGGACAGTTCCTCGCCTGTGAAAATTATCCGGAATGCAAGAATACGAGAGAAATAGCGAAAAAGAGCGATCCGGATTCGGAAACTGAATCCGAATCTGAATCCGAAGAAATACCGGTCTGCGAACTATGCGGAAAGGAAATGAATTTAAAGCGGGGGCGTTACGGCGCATTTTACGGCTGCACGGGATACCCGGAATGTAAGAACATTCGAAAAATTGCAAAAGGGGACCAAAAACCGGTCGCTCCGCCGGTCGAACTCGATGAGGAATGTCCGAAGGACGGTGCCAAGCTGGTTAGAAGAACCGGCCGTTTCGGGGAATTTGTGTCGTGTTCGAATTATCCGAAATGCAAGTATATTCAGCAGGAAAGAATCGGTATGGATTGTACCCGCGACGGATGCAAGGGCGAGATCGTTGTCAAAAAATCACGGCGAGGGAAGGTGTTTTACGGTTGTAACGAATACCCTGACTGCGACGTCGTTTTCTGGAACAAACCCATTTTCAAAAAATGCCCGGAATGCAATGCGGATTTCGTCCTTGAGAAAACAACAAAGCGGGATGGAACAGTTCGCTATTGCAATAACGAGGAGTGTGGTTATAAAATCTCCGTTGAAGATCCGGCAGAAGCAGCAGAGAGTGAAACTCAGGCGACCAGTTTGGCGAAATAGCGCCGAACTTTCATTCCCCGATATCGTAGAGTTTTTATGCACGAACACATTGAATTCCTTCAGGCGTTTTTTAAAAACCCGTTAAAAGTCGGAGCCATCGCTCCGAGTTCCCTCGAACTAACGCGTCAAATGCTCGATGGAATCATTCCGCGCGAGAACTCCGTCGTACTCGAACTCGGCCCCGGCACCGGGTCTTTTACAAAAGTCCTTAATGAAATCGTTATCGACGAAATATCTTATCTGGGCCTTGAGGTCGACGGGAACCTGACCAAATGCCTGAGGACAAAGTTTCCCGGAATGAGATTTATGCGGGGAAACGCCTGCATGGCCTACGCGCTGCACAAGCGGTCAAAACTGGGCAAGGTAAAATACATCATATCGGGATTACCGTTTGTTTCGATCCCGAATGAAGTTAACGACAAGATCTTCAGCGAGATTGAAAAGTTTATGGACGAAGGATGTCTATTTCGGACCTTCCAATATGCCCACGGCTATTACATGCCCTCAGCCGTAAAACTCCGTGAATTTATGAGGGTTCGTTACGGGGAATCAGTGAAGAGCCCGTTGATCGTGAAAAACGTCCCGCCCGCCATTACCCTCACCTGGAATACCAACTAACCCTGCCTGTAACCAATTTTCGATCAAGAACGGTATTTTTACTAAAAATTTACCGTCGCGTTTAGTATTGCGGGCGAAATCATTAGACGATGTGATATAAAATAGCGACACACAGTTTTAATAATAAATAGAATTTGGGAGAACTTTCATGTTGAAAAGCAAATTATTAGTCGTACTTTGTTCGCTGGCGCTGATTATGCCGACAGCGGCAGCCGCGAAACATACCGGACCCGAAGTTTATCAAGCTCCGCCGGAAATCATCGAAAAGATTAAGAAGGAAGGGATGGAGAATTCTCAGGTTATGAAAACGTTGAGCTACCTGACCGATGTCATCGGAGGACGTCTGACCAATTCGCCAAATATGAAACGGGCCAACGAATGGACACGCGATACGATGGCCAAATGGGGGTTGCAGAATGCCCGTCTCGAGGCCTGGGGACCGTTCGGGCGCGGCTGGTCGCTGACGCGTTTTTCGGCTCAGGTCGTCTCGCCGCAAACTCTACCGGTCATCGCGTTTCCTAAAGCGTGGTCGCCGAGCACCAACGGAGAGGTCACGGGCAGCGTGATTCATCTGGATATTGAAAGTGATGCCGATTTCGCCAAGTATAAAGGTAAGCTTAAAGGCGCAATCGTCCTCGTTTCAAATACCCGGAATCTAAATCCGGACTTTGAGGGTATCGCGCGTCGCTTTTCGGACAGCCAGCTGCTCGAAATGGCCAACGCCCCCGATCCTTCCCTCGTTCGGGCGGAGAATCGCGGCGGCAACCGATCACCTGACCGAATCGCAGAAATCATTAGAAGCCGTGCACTTAACGTACAGCGGCTCAATTTCTTGCTCGAAGAAGGTGCCGCGGTGATGGTTGACAACAGCAGCAAAGGCGACGGCGGAACGGTATTCGTTTCGGGGGCCAGTGTCGGAGGAGATCCTCCGAAATCAATCGAGGATGTATTTGGAGGGGACCGCCTCAGCGCCTACGACAAAGAAGCTGAAAGCAAGATGATTCCTCAAATGACGATGTCGACGGAAAATTACAATCAGATCGTCAGAATGCTCGACCACGGGGAAGACGTCAAAATGTCGGTCAATATTCAAACCCGTTATCACGATGAAGATTTGATGGGGTATAACACGATCGCCGAAATTCCGGGCACCGATCCAAAACTCAAAGATGAGATCGTCATGCTCGGCGCCCATCTCGATTCGTGGCACGCTTCGGGCGGCGCTACCGATAACGGCGCCGGTTCGGCCGTGGCGATGGAAGCCGCCAGAATAATTCTCGCAGCCGGGTTGAAACCCCGCCGTACGATCCGGGTCGCCCTTTGGTCGGGTGAAGAACAGGGGCTGAACGGCAGCCGGGAATACGTCAAACAGCATTTTGGCGAAATGATCGGAGGGGGCGGCAGGTTTGCGGCGATGACGGGCGCCGGCCGCGGAAAACTTCAAAAGAAACCGGCTTACGATAAATTCTCGGCCTATTACAATATGGATAACGGGACCGGAAAATTCCGGGGCGTTTATTTGCAGGGAAATTCTGCGGTGGCGCCGATCTTCCGAGCCTGGCTGCTGCCGTTTGGAAAGATGGGGGCATCGACCCTGACGATCGAGAACACCGGCGGAACGGATCATCTTTCGTTTGACGCAATCGGATTGCCCGGCTTCCAGTTTATACAGGACCCGATCGAATACAGTCCGCTGACCCATCATTCAAATCAGGATAATTATGACCGGATTCTGCCGGAGGACATGAAGCAAAACGCGACGATTATGGCGGCATTCGTTTATCAGACAGCAATGATGGATGGAAAAATTCCTCGCAAACAAACGGCCCTGCCGTAATCCCCTGCGACATCTCCCGGCAGTGGATCACCGCGTTTAAGTGCGGGCGGCGGCCCGCTCATCTTAATTGTGCTTACGACTGTTGCGGGAAGCGCTAATATGGAGATTTTTGAATGAATTAAGGACCGTTGATTTCGATGTGAAACGTCTCAATCCGGTTTTTGGTCGATAACTCTATGCGAAGCCCAGTTTTTTGAGTTTTTCTACTGTTATCCCGCCTTCCGGTTTTTTTCCGTAAAGCATCATCCGCTCCACATACTTGGCAATCAGGTCGGCTTCCAGATTCACGGGATCACCCGTTTTTAGAAATGAGAGGTTGGTACTGTTCCATGTTTTTGGGATGATCGCGATTTCGAAATACCGATCTGTCAGTTTTGCGACCGTCAGCGAGATTCCCTCGACCGAGACGGATCCCTTGTATATCAGGTAGCGGCCGATTTCCGGGGGATAGGCGATTCTCACGGTCCAAAAATCGCCTTCCGAAACGGCGGTTTCAAATGTCCCCGTTTGATCGACGTGGCCCTGGACGATATGGCCGCCGAGCCTGGTCGAAGGCGTGACGGCGCGCTCGAGATTTACCTTTGATCCTTCGCCCAGGCTTCCGATGGTCGTGCGGTCAAGCGTCTCGCCGGAAACATCGGCCGAAAAGGAATCGGGTTTTACATTTAAGGCCGTCAGACAAACCCCGTTTACCGCGATAGAATCGCCCTCCCGTATATTCGCCGTGACGATCGAGGCGTTTACTTTGAGCCTTGCCCCTTCGCGCGTTTTTTTTAGCGAGCCGATATTCCCGAGTTCTTCGATAATTCCTGTAAACATAAAGCAAAACGCGCCTAATCATACGGCTGAATGTCAGTGAAAATGCCGCAGCCAAATTGTAGGTTTGTCGAGACCTATTTGTAAAAGGTGCTTTTCGTATTCGGGGCCGCCCCGGCATAGGTAATAGACCGGAAGGCTATCTTAATTTGCAAAACAATAGTCACCGTAACCCGTTTTTATTCAATATCTTAACTTATTGATTGACCGAAGCATTACTCGCAATTTCAGGTGTTAAGAGAATAATTTTTGAATATATACCGATTTATGATAGCATCCATAAATCCACGCTTGGCAAAGTTAATAGTTTTAAATAGGAGGAAAGTATTTAAAATGTCCCGAAACTCAGAATCTAAATTTGAATTCCCCAATCATTTTCCAAAAGCCGCTACCGGCGACCGGGTCGTTCAGGAAACGGGCGACGAGCTTTTGATTTACGATCTCGATTCCAACCGGGCGGTCTGCCTCAATAAAACGGCTGCTTTGGTCTGGCAAAACTGTGACGGCAAGACCGATATTACCAAAATAACAGAGAGGGTTGAAAAGAAATTGGGCCAACTGATCGATCCCGATCTTGTTCACTTTGCGCTTGGCCAGCTTCATCGTGAGGGCCTTCTCGTGAACGGAGAAACACTGCCTGATCGATTTGCCGGGCTTTCACGGCGTGAGGTGGTCAAAAGAATCGGATTCGGATCGCTGGTGGCGCTGCCGATCGTTTCCGCAATCGTCGCTCCCCAGGCGGCTTTTGCTCAAAGTTGTGTCAATCCGGGTGGGGCTGCTCCAGGATCGACCGGCAATGGATTAACGTGTGGACCGTCTGCGGCGGGTTGTGCTGCCGGAGGTCCAAATACTTGTACGGGCGACCCGTTTTTCTTGTCGGGGTGTTGCAGCGGTACCGGGGTTGTTGGTCCATGTAGTCCGTTTGGGGCACCACCAGCTGTAACCTGCACATGTTTGTGCGGCCCCTAGAGGTTTTCACGCGAGACAAGCCTTTGTTCTAAAGACTTTTCTCGCGTGCTTCGTGTTTCAAAGTTTTAACTAAAACCAGGGCTTCTTGTTTGTGATATAGGTATTGACGAATTCTTCGTCGGACTTGGTGATATAGATAATCCCCTCGATCAGCCCGATGATGCTCACCGCCATCGGGATAAAGACGCCGATTCCGCAGGTGATGACGGTGATTACCAAACCGATCAACTGCGCCGCCAGCATATAGATTCCCTCCTGCTGATACCCGAGGACAAACTTGTGAACGCCCAGCCCGCCGAGCAAAATCCCGCACAGACCGGCGGCGATTTTTTTATCGGCCCCGGGAATAGCCTGTGATTGTCCCGGCTGCGGCTGCATCTGCTGGTTTTGATAGCTCGGTTGGTTGATATTGCCTTCCGGAAGCGAAACGCCGCAATTCCGGCAATAATTTTCGAGCCCCGTGTTGTCGGTGTTGCAACTCGGACATTTAACAATTTTGGTGGCCATATATTCCCCTTGTCTACATCATTTAATGGTTGGATTATCAATCAGCATCGATCAGCTTGTCAAACTTTATCAGGTCTCCAAATAATTTTGAAATTCGTTTATTGTTTTACATCGTTACGCCCGTCCAACGGCAACGCGATCCGTCATTTTGACCGGTTTTTGTCAGTTCTGATTTGCCGCTGACCGCAGCCAATGACATTAATTGTCACTTTATTCCCGGTTTGCGCCCTGAAACGCCTTTGATTTTACCTGCTATCTATTTCATACACAGCACTTACACTGATCAAGAAAATTTAAAAAACCGATGGCACGACTATTGCACCTTTAACTAATGACGGAGATGTAGATTTGACGTATTGATTATCTACAAATTACGGAAATGAAGAATAAAGGATTTTCACTTATAGAGTTATTAATCGTAATCACGATCATAGGGGTTATTGCAGCCGTCGCCATCCCTAACCTTTTGTCGGCAAGAACCGCAGCCAATGAAAGTTCGGCGATTTCATCGCTGAGAACTTTCCACGGCGCGCAGGCAACGTATCAAACGACCTACGGCAATGGAAATTATGCGGGAACGGTTGGAAGTGTCGACGGAGTTGCCTTCTCCGAACTCGGGGCCGTTACCCTGATCGACACGACGCTCGCGTCGGGCACGAAAAGCGGCTATTCATTTACCGGCGGCAAATATAACACATCCGGGGGAATGCCGGCCTCGTTTTGCGGACGCGGCGTGCCGATCGTTTTGACGGGTGTGACGGCGACCGGAGACAGAAACTTCGCCGTTGCGACCGATGGCGTCGTCTATCAGGCCGACTCCGCGGTACCGAGTAACGCCGGTTGCACGATGTCCGGAAGCGCCAGCGTCTCTTCGGGTACGCCGTTGGCAAATTAGACGGCATCCGACCCCGCCGCCTGGCATAAGGTTTTTTTTGAGGAACGCCCGCAACAGCCGGCTTTCGATAGATAATTACTTACAGGCAAAGTGCCATTTTAAACCGGTTGCGCTTCCTTTGCGAGAACCTTATCAAGCCACAGATTGGATAGTTTTTCCTGAATCGAGTTAGCGCGAAGACGGTCGTTCAAGTTCTTAAAGTCTACAAAATCCAGATTCTGATCCTGGTTGAAACAAGAAAATACGAAAACCTCTTCGCCGGTATGCGGGTTTACATGGCGCTGCAGGCATTGGGCGCAAATCTCTTTCATCATGCACTGCATCGGGGAGTTAATCGAACCGATGGCAGTGTGTTTTTCTTTCAGAAACGGTTTTAGCGTCGTGTAACGGGCCTCTTTGACCCCGTTCATCATCCGGTCCGATCCGATCGCGATGATCCGGTCAACGTCCGAAAGTTTTACGGTGTGTTCAACCAGTTCGCCACGTGCGTAGGCAATCATCGCTTCGACGATATTTCCCCGGAAATGGGCATCCTGCGGCCGGTGCGGTTCTATTTCCGCGCCCCAGTCCGTCGCCCAAATAACCTGATCGGTATTTTTTTCGATTTCCTCACGCTTAAACAGATCGGCCCCGTTTTTATACCCGGCAAAATAAATTACTTCGTTGTCATTTTCGCGCAAGGCCTTGGCGATCGAAAACAGAACCGCGTTTCCGAGTCCGCCGCCGGCAAGCAACACCGTTTCGTTTTTCGGAATTTCGGTCGGCGTCCCGGTCGGGCCCATAACGATAACTTCTTCGCCCTCTTTCAAAAACTGACACAACCGCGACGAGGTTCCCATTTCGAGTACGATCATCGAAAGCAGGCCCTTCTCTTCATCGACCCATGCCCCGGTAAGCGCCAAACCCTCCATCATCAACCGTTTGCCTTCCAGGATCGGCGCATTTGTTTCAAAATTCTGGAGCCGGTAAAACTGTCCCGGTTCAAACTTTCTCGCCTGAAGCGGAGCCCTGACGACAACGTCGACGATCGTATCGGTCAGCCGTTCAACCTTTACGACATATGCCCTCAATTGTTCATCGAGCACGGCCCTGAGCTTGTTAAAAACCGCATCTTTTTCTATTTGCGGCAAATCGCCCTGCCGCTCCAGTTCTTTTTCAAACACTTTGACGACGTGCGGATAGCCGCTCTTAGCGGAAGCCATCGCCTTGACCACGTTTCCCGCAAACGCCGGATGGTTATCTCCGTAATAGGAAATGAATTTGCCGTCTTTTTCATACGACGTGAAAAACCCGTCTTTTGATTCCTTTGGATGAAGTCGGCCATCTCCGTTATCGACAACCGCATGCGGCTCAAAAAACTGCCGCCATTCGTCGAGTTTGAACGTCCCGGGGAACTCTTTTTCGTAAATCACATTGGGCGCGGTGCCCGCTGCCACGCAAACAGTTTTCGCCGGAAATTTTCGCTTTTCGCCGGTCACATCAAATGTTCCCGTTTCCTGATTATATTCAAGTCTTTCAAAAATCACCGCTTTGACAGCGCCGTCCTCATCGGGTACCGCCTCGGTCGGGGTCATCAGCTCAATAAAATTGATACCCTCCTCGAGAGCCTTTTGCACCTCTTCGTGATTTAGCCGGTAGGCCGGTGAATCCTGCAGGCGCTTCCGGTAAACGAGTGAAACGCCGCCCCAGCTTTGAATAAGCGGAACGAAATTCGGTTCTCGGCCGGCTTCCGCAGCTCGCCGCCGTTCTTCCCGGATCGCCTTCCCGTGAACAAGATACTCGGCCAAGACCTTCTTTTCTTCCTCATCAAATTGGCTCCAGACGCCTTCTTCCCCGATATTTTCGGCCGACTCTTCAAACTTTTCGACCATCTTTTCCACCTGGACCGGATAATAGGCGAAGAGTTCGGTTGCGGTGTCGATCCCGGTAAGCCCTCCGCCGATAACCACGGCGGGGAGACGCATCTGGAGGTTTGAAAGGGTATCCTTCTTAAATGCGCCCGTCAGCTGCAGCGCCATCAAAAAGTCGGATGCCTGGCGGATGCCCCTGATCAGGTTATTTTTCATTTTGACGATTGTCGGACGGCCCGCACCGGTTGCAATCGCGATATGGTCGAATCCAAAATTCCACGCATCATCGATCGTCAGGGTACCGCCAAAGCGAATCCCTCCATATGCCCGAAAGCGCTTACGCCGACTTAAGATAAGCTGAATCATCGTCAGGAAATTCTTGTCCCAGCGGACCGTAATTCCATATTCCGAAACGCCGCCAAAGCCGGACAGGATCCTCTCATCAAGATTTTCTTTTATATCGTCGATATTCTTAACCGGTTTCGGGCAGACGGTTCCCTCTTTGCCTGTCCAAACATCGTTGAGCGGTTCGATCTTCAACCCGTCAAAACCGATTACGCCAAACCCTTCGTTGAGCAGGTAATGGGCGAGGGTGTACCCTGCCGGCCCCATTCCGACGACGAGTATGTTTTTTCCGTTATAAGGCAGGGGATAAGGCCTCTTCGCATTAAGCGGGTTCCAGCGGGTGAGGAGCGAATAAATTTCAAAACCGTAGGGCAGGTCGAGGACATCAGTCAGCGATGCCGTTTCGACAAGCGGAATGTTGACCGGTTCCTGTTTTTGAAAAAGACATCCCTTCATACAATCGTTGCAAATCCTGTGTCCGGTTCCGGCGCACATCGGATTGTCGATCGTCACCAGCGCCAACGATGCGATCGAATCGCCCTGCTTTTTGAGTAGATGCATTTCCGAAATCTTTTCGTCGAGCGGGCACCCCGCCGTTTTAATGTTGAGCGGGTTTTTTCCAACATTGCCGTCCCGGTCGTGAAGGCCCGTCGAACAGGAATCCTTGGCCCGTTCGTGACAAATCAGGCAATAATCAATCTCCGCCAGAGCATCGCGCATGGTGCCCCGGTAATCGGTCAGCTTAAATCCGTCTCGCCTTCTAAGTTCTTCGTCCCTGCCACGCAGGGCACCGGGAACTTTTGGATCGTACCGGGAAATATGAACCAGATTCTGATAATCCAGTGGGTGGGGAGTCTTAAACGCGTACCACTTTTTCTTCTTTTGGTGGAAGTGAATCGCCGACCATATTTCAAATATTTGCAATACCGCCTTTATTTGAAGCAGCTCGCCCGAAGCGTCGATTTCGGTCGCAAATCTCGAAAATACATCGCCAAAGGTCGAATCCTTTAGTTTTTCAAACGCCTTATTGATCTTAACGATCGTTTCCCGCAAGTCAGCCGCTTGGTCGGGTTTTTTCGTCAACGATTCTTCAGCCGCCAGAATTTCCGAAACGATCGTGGCGACGGCCAATTCCTCATCCAGCATCAATGTTTCGGCAAAAGATTCATTCTTGAGCTGGCGGATCGCTTCGTTTAACTCAACTTCATCAAATTCTGCAAGTTGGTCTTCTTTGAATCTTCGTATCGCCCGCCGCTGAACAAAAAACTTGTATTTCCAAATCGGGTTGTGTTTTAAGATCTCCACTTCCAGTTTTTCCCGTTCTTCCGTGATTCCAAACATCCGGGCAACGAACTCCGAAAGATAAGGCGCCGAATCGGTTAGAATCTTCGAGGCGGGTATCGGCTCATACCCCTCGCCGCGGTTGGCGACGTACTCGGTAAGGGCCTGGTGCACAACGGGGTTTTTCTGTTTCAGGTCGGAATAGAACTCGTCTGCCAAATCCTTGAGTTTATATGCATCAAAAAGGTCAGAGTATCTAAAGCCGGCAATGCCCAAATCAAAATCGTTATTTGAAAAGTCGTCTTTATTAGTTGTTTCTTGTTTTAAAATTCCAATCATAGGGTCTTAACAGTTTGGTAAATAATTATAATCGCAATAGGAAAATATAACATTTGGGTCTGACTCGAAACAAAGACCGGTCGGTGTTAAGCGGCTTTATTTTTTTGCCTAAATCATTAAAAAGGTGTATATTTTGGGGTGCTCTGTTTTGAATAGGTTGGAAAAAGTTGTACAGTTATTGTTTTCAAAAAATTGGTACTCCCCGCCGGATACCCGACACATTTTACTTTCGCCCGCTAATATAAAATTATAATTAATAGAGGTTTTATTTGAAGTATGGAACGTGACGAAAGGCTGCTGCCGCTGCCGAATATTAACGATTTACAGACGACAAACCGGGATCAGGATTTCGCGACCAGCTATCCTCCCCCGTATGACGACGCATTTACCGATAAACGCTCGATTCAGGAGTATTTGCACGTCGTTTATAAGCGGCTTCCTTTGATTCTCGCCCTGACGATTCTGGCGACCGCGGTGACGGCCTTTTATATGTACCGGAAACCGTCGATTTATTCGGCAAGCACTTCAATAATAATCGAACCGCGTGCTCCGAAACCCACCCAAACGGTAAACATCAATTTCGGTGATGATTTCAAGTACTATAATACCCAGCTCGAGCTTTTGAGGAATCGCGAACTGATGTATGACGTCGTGGTCAGCAAGGGTCTCTACAAGGATCCGAGTCTTTTTCAAAATGAAAACAAGGGTATATTGACGACGGTGCGCGAAATGTTTTCGGGTGAGGAGCCGGAAAAAGATAAAGGCAGTTCGCTCCAGGTTACCCAGAATTCAGATGTTGCCAATGACAGTCGTGAAAAAGTAGTTCTCACGCCCGATGAAAAACAGAGAGCGGAAATGTATGCCAGCTTTTTGATGGGCGGTGTTTCAGTTTCACAGGAGCCGACGACCAATATCGTCAGTATCGTCGTCACCAACCAGGTGCCCGTTTTGGCGGCCGCGGTTGCAAATGGCGTTGCTGAAGTTTTTATGGCTCAGGATATCGAGCGCGAAACCCGAAAGGCGAGAGATATCTATGAAGACCTCAGCAAATCGATCGAGGACCTTAAGGTATCGCTGACCAAGCAGGAACAGGAACTCATCGAATTTATGCGGAACCGCGATCTCTCAACCTTTGGAGAAAGCGGAAATGAACTCCAAAACGCCCGCCTGAGTACGATCAGCGGCCAATGGCTCACGGCGATGGACGACCGGCGAAAAATCGAAGTTAGTTACGAAACCGCCCTTAAATCAAATAACATTGTTTCGTTGCCGGAAGATCTGGTAAACAACAAAGCGCTGCAGGATGCCCGGAAACAATACCTCGAAGAAAAAGCCAAACTCCGTGAAATGCTACGCGACCTTGATAAGCAGATTAGCGACGCGGAGGCGACGCGCACGGAGCTGCTTGTCCGTTATACGGAAGAGTATGTGGACGTTAAAAAAATCACGGCCAAAATCAAGGATTTGAAAAAGTCCCGTAAAGATGCCGAAGAAAAGGGCGTAGCAAAGATCGAAGAAGAAGCTACAAAGACGGAAAAGTCAGCCAAAAGCGATGTTCTCAGCGGGCTACGGGCGCAGCTTGGCGCCGCTCAAAACCGAGAAGCAAAACTCAGGAATGAGTATTTGAACGAAGTCGCAAAAGCAAACGTGCAGGGACAATCGGCGAGGCAGTTGATCACTCTCAACCGGGAAATTGAAACTAAACGAAGGCTTCTAGATACTTATCTTGAACGGCAAAAGACCCAGGAACTGGCAATCAGTAGTGATCTCCCGGACAATATTACGATTTCATCACGGGCGGTCGTGCCTACTTCCCCGGTGGGGCCGGAAAGAAACAGAAATATTATTCTGGCTTTTCTTGTATCGCTCGTGGGCGGCGTCGGTTTGTCGTTCTTGCTCGATTACCTGGATGACTCGATCCGAACCTCGGATGACATCGGCAGGAACCTCGGTTTGCCGACATTGGCACTTATCCCCCATCAGGCGGCCATAAGCGGGAAACAGCTTGGAGCGGGTGGGCTGACCGATATAGATAACCCTGAAAACGTCCATTCCCTGGCCCTCATCGCGCTACAGGACACTCGGTCACCGGTCGCCGAGGCCTACCGGCATTTGAGGACTTCGCTCCTGTTTTCATCAGCCGGAAACCCGCCGAAAACGATCCTCGTGACGTCATCTCAGCCTTCGGAAGGCAAGACTACGACCGCGATCAACACCGCAATCGCCTTGGCTCAGTCCGGCGCCGATGTTGTAATTATCGATTGCGACCTTCGGCGGCCCCGTCTGCACAGTCACTTCAATATGGCCAACTCTCACGGATTGACGAATTATCTTTCGGGTGAAAAAGACACTCAAAACCTCCTGAAGCCCTGTCCGGATCTGCCAAAACTGAAGATCATAACAAGCGGCCCGATCCCGCCGAATCCGGCAGAACTCCTGAGTTCGAATGAAATGAAGAATCTCTTGCAGTTTTTGTCGGGTAATTACAAGCATATCGTGATCGATTCACCGCCGGCGATCTCGTTCACCGATTCGGCGATTCTATCGACGCTGGTTGACGGGGTTGTGCTGGTTGCCAAAGCGGGTTCGAGTTCGATCCACCTGATGCGCAGATTCAAACAGCGGCTCGCAGGGCTCGGAACTAGGATTTACGGAGTCGTATTAAACGACGTCAAGCCGAATTCACTCGAATACGGATATTACGGGTACGACTATTCGTATGACTATTATACGAACTCCGATGAATCGACACCGCTGCTTGAAGATGAGTCGCGGGCCGTTCGTGCCCGGGATAAAGAATCAGTGCATGAGACTCGGGAATAGACTCGAATTGCCGATAGAATTTTATAGCCGGATATTCAAATCTGAATATCCGGCTTTTTTATGTACGCAGAAAATCTTTTAACGAACTTTCCAGCGGCGGAAGCGGTTCGAGTCCGACAGCGCGGCTGAATAAACACCGCAGAGCCGAATTGACGGGTCGTTTTGCCGGACGGCTCAAATCATTGGTGGAAATTTTGTCGACCAGCCGTTGATCGTAGTTTTGAAGCGTGCAAATCGCCTGCGCAAAATCGTAAAAACTCATTCGCTCACCAGGGTTTGAAACGTGAAATGTCAGCGGCAGATCGAGTTTGACCAGTTCGCGGATCCGCCTTGCCAGATCATCGGCAAAGGTCGGTGTCCCAAATGAGTCATCAATCGCTTTGACCGGGTCTTTCCGGCTCAGGATACCGTCAATAGTGCTCAGGAAGTTTGAACCGCCGGTGCCAAATATCCACCCCGACCTGACAATAATCGATCGGGCGTAAGCCGTCTTAACAAGAACTTCCCCTTCGAGTTTTGCTATGCCGTAAAAATTCAAGGGACGTGGTGTGTCTCGCTGCGTGTAAAACCCGGCTTTGTCACCGCCAAAAACGTAGTCCGTAGAAATCGTTAAGAACGCGCTGCCGGAATTTTTTGCGGCGAGCGCGAGATTTTCCGCTCCCAGCGCGTTAACCTCGCGGCAAAGCCGCTGATTCTTTTCAGAACCGTCAACATCAGTATAGGCGGCACAATTAATTACGGCATCGGGAGACACCTGCCCGACCATTTCAAAAACAGCCTCCCGGCTTGAAATATCGAGTTGCTCACGGGTGAACGCGGTAATCTCATCACCGATACTCCGGCAATGTCTGACAGCCGCGCTGGCTACCATTCCGTTGGCGCCGGTGATTAATATCTTCATTTTGATTGCTTCCTGAAACTTCCGGGGAACTTGGAATTGCTATAAGTATCGACTTTCTGATCAGCCGGTCCGAAATAATCGAATTTGTTCTCATCGATCGGCGCCGCCGGGCTTACTTATTCAGCCGGCGCATTTGGTTGAGCAAAGTTTCGGCCGTTTCCTTCGGCGAGTTTATATTGCGAAACAAGATAGTGCCGTCGTTTTCGTTTGCGTTTTCAATCTCGAGATCGCCAAAACCCAGCATTCGCTGAAAGACATTGGCCGAAACCGTGACATCCTGGATAATACGGAGCGGAACATTGCGGGTCGTTTTCGAGATTAGCCCTTCGTCAATCGTTACTTTCGAATCGGTGAGGGTATAGAGCACCATTTTTTGTTTGATATGAAAATATGCCGGTATCAAAAGCAGCGAAAGCCCGGCTAAGACCGAAATCCAGGCAGATATCGCAACGCCAATCAAAACACTCAAAAAGCTGACAAACGCAACCAGCAAAAATGCCCCGATGACGGCGAGACCGTAACCGATCTTCACAAACATCAAGGTCGGCCTGATCGAAAATATTTGTTTTTCCGGCTCATTCTCGATCCCGGAATCTCTGATCGACACGGCCGTTTCCTGTTCGAGCGCAACTTCAAACTTATTTCCGCACTTCAAACAATAGACGGCTTGATCGGGGTTTTGAGATCCGCATTTTATACAATACGTATTAATCTAACGGCAATAATACAAGATTTAATATATTTAAACAAAAAAGCGGCCGGGATGCCGGCCGCATAGAGAATCAGAAGTTTTGGTTGGGCGGAATTCACGCCCGTAAAATGCCTATTGTGATACTAGGCACATTCTGCCATCGGGCAATTTTACAGCCATCACATCGCGTTCAAAAACCTGGAGCGATTTTGGTTTTTCGGCTTTAAGGTTTGCCATCTGAGTTCGATCGATACTCTGGACCTGAAGGTTATACGAGGGATTCGAAATCTGTCCGTATCGGGATGTAATTCGCCTGACGTATTCACGTGTTTCCCTGTACGGAGGCACTTCCCATCCGTATTTCATAACCGCACCCTCTCCGGCGTTGTAACCCGCTAAGGCGAGAATCACGTCTCCGTTAAACTTATTCATCAGCCAACGCATATATTTGACCCCGGCGTCGATATTCTGTTGCGGGTCATATATTTTCGTGACGCCAAACCTTCGGGCGGTTGCGGGCATCAGCTGCATCAGGCCGCTGGCACCTTTGTGTGATCTGGCCTTCTTCTTAAAGGCAGATTCCTGATGCATTTGAGAATATATCAGCAGCGGATCAATTCCGTATCTGAGACTCGATTCAACGATATAGGAATCGATTTCCGCGTCACCGGTCGTGAATCCTTTTAGACTCGTCGCCGAGCCCATACGCAAACGCGTGCCGCTCGATCCTAAATATCGCGCGCTCAATCCAAGTCCGTCTGACGGATTCATCGATGATTTAGACTTGGCCGATGACTTTTCCGGCGAATTAACGGGTTTTGACGAAACGATCGGTTTTACGGACGGGGTAACGACACGAACTCCGCCTGAAGTGTCAAAATTATCAAATACCCGCGATCTGTCCTGGGCGGCCAAAGATGTCGTGATGAGAAAGGTAAATGCCGAGACTAAAATGGACTTTTTCATTATATTGCGCCTTTTTTACTTTGAATTTGTTGTTTTTTGACAGAGGGGTAGCCGGACTTGTACAACAAGCCTGATTACGGGCTGACGCTATGTGTTTGCGTCTATTATAATAAAAATCTCTAAAGCGGTCTGATTTCCACAAAAACGTTAATAATAGTTAAACATTTTTTTACCCATAGTCTTGCAAAGGCATTTTGCGTTTAAACGTTTGGCAAAAATCGTTTATCTTCAAAACGATGCTTTATATTTCGCAATTATTAGGACGTTCGGTTTTCAGCCTGGAGGGTGACGAGATCGCTACGATTAAGGATGTTGTCGTGGTTTACGGCACCGAAGAGTATCCGCCGGTCATCGGATTGGTCGCGCGTTATCGAAGAGGATTATTTTTTATTCCCCATTCCAGACTGAAAAAAATTGAAAGTGCCGGCGCCCAAATGGCAACCGCTGTTCTTGACCTGACACCTTTTTCAAGACGCGATGGCGAAATCCTGCTTGGCCGGGATGTCCTCGATAAACAGTTGATCGATATCGACGGTAAACGTGTGGTCAGGGTAAACGACGTTCAATTGATCAAAACCGGCAACGATTGGCGGGTGACGGGCGCCGATGTGAGCCTTAAGGGATTTATGCGCAGGCTGATGCCGGTCGGGTTTTACGGTAGTAAGCGTCCGGTGGAAGTGATTGACTGGAAGGACGTCGGGTATCTTGCGACTGACTCGAAAACGGTCACCGTTCAACTAAAGTCCTCGCGGGCCAAGCTTTCACGCCTTCATCCGGTTGAAATTGCGCAGCTTGCCGAAGCTCTTTCTCCCGTCCATCGAACCGATATTGTGGAGTCGCTCGACGACGTCGTCGCGGCCGATACACTCGAGGAAATGTCGACGGAGAATCAGGCGCGTGTATTGGAAGACCTTGATCAGGAAAGGGCGGCGGATTTGCTTGAAGAAATGTCTCCGGACGACGCCGTTGATGTGCTCGAAGAGCTTGACGACGAAAAAGCGCGTGAGCTGTTTGAGTTGATGGAAGACCACGAAAAAGTCGATGTCGCCGAATTAATGTCTTACGACGGCGACACGGCCGGTGGATTGATGACAACCGAATTTGTAGCGATCCCCCAAACCCTGACGGTTGCAGATGCGATTGCTCACCTGCGGCAAATGGCCCGGACACCGCATATGGTTTACTACATCTACGTCACCGAAAACAAAGAATCTCGAAAACTGGTCGGAATAATTACGTTGAGGGGGCTGATATTGGCCAAACCCGAAGAGATAATAAGTGATTTTATGCGGCCCGATTTTCAGTACGTTGCCCCGGATGAACCATCAGATGACGTGGCCTTAAAAATTGCAGAATACAATTTGCTGGCAATACCGGTGTTAAACGAAAATCTTGAAATACTCGGAATCGCGACGGTCGATGATGCGATGGAGATTCTGATGCCTAAGAGATTTGAATAATCCGGCTTTTTTGACCTCAATTCCGAAAAGCAATTCTTAAAAAACGAAACGCCCGAAACATTTATTAAACATTTCTTGTATTTTCCGCATCTGAACACCGTTTGGATAAGATAGTCCCGGCGCGGCTAAAATGGACCCGGTAAAAACACTGGCGGCGAACACCTGACTTGTCAGAATCGGTGTCGACTGCTAGATTTTTGTTTTGAATATCGAAATACCAAGGATCTTAAAATTATGAAACATAACGCAGCTTTAGCGCTTGCCCTGCTGGGGCTGATTACATTGTTCGCATTTCCGGGAATAAGCCGCGCGAAGGGAGATTTTGCCATCGGTTCGGTGCTTGAAGAATTCAGGATGCAGGATCCGGCGGGAATCGATCGATCGTACAGCGAATTAAAAGGCGAAAAAGGAACTCTGATAATATTCCTTTCCGCCCAATGCCCGGTTGTCAAGATGTATGACCAACGCATCAACGCGTTTGCCGAGTCTTTAAAGGCAAAAGGGATTAATTTCGTCGGAATATATTCTAATAACACCGAATCGGTAAAGTGGGTCAGGGAGCACTCCGAGGCGACCTACCGATTCCCGGTTCTGATAGACAAGAATAATGTTCTGGCAGATAAACTCGGCGCGACCCGTACGCCGGAAGTTTATTACTTCAATGCCGATGATATTCTTGATTACCACGGCGCCATAGACAATGACCGGAGCGGCAATAACATTTCGAAATATTTCCTGAAGACCGCCGTTGAACAAAAACTATCGGGAAAAGAAATTACTGAAAAAGTGACGAAGGCGTTTGGCTGCTCTATCAAGAGGGTTGGAGATGCCGAAGGAAGTTAACTTTTTATTTTCGATAACTGTCGGAAGGACGCATTGTATCGAATGCCGGCTTCCGGGAAGTTTGCAGGATTTATTAATCCGCCGACACTTTGACCCGGCTTAGCCTAAAAATTTATGAAGTCGTTTGGCTATTTTATTTTAATTGCAGTGTTTTGGTCATTTTCAGGAGCTGTTCTATATGCCCAGGAATCGGTTCAGCCGCCCAACGGATCGGCGGTCACCGCTGCAGACGTTTCACGAGTGATTCAGATCGATGATGTAAAAATCAAGCAACTCTTAAAACCAAACGGGAAACCGCTGCTTGTTAATTTTTGGGCGACCTGGTGCGTGCCCTGCCGGGAAGAGTTTCCCGATCTGGTAAAGATCGATGAAGATTACCGCGGCAAAATAGATTTCATCGCCATAACGCTTGACGATTTAGCGGAGATAAATCGCGATGTCCCCAAATTCCTGAGTCAAATGAAAGCCTCGATGCCCGCTTACCTGCTTTATACCGATGATGAAAATGCCGTCATCGGTTCGATTTCTAAAACTTGGGAGGGTGGTCTCCCGTTTACATTGCTCTATGACGCGAAGGGTGTGATCGTTCACAGCAAACAGGGAAAAATAAAGCCTCAGACGGTCCGGGAAACAATTGATCGGTTGATCCGGGATGATTACGAAGTTAAACCCACCAAAGAAGCCCGTATCGACTGAAATGCAATCCTGATTATGCGGTGACTCGTCCGCCAGCAAGATATCTTGGCAAAAAGTGAAATCGCCGCTGCATTTTTCTTTTCCTCCGCTGCAATCCTCAACACCGAAATAATAAGAAAGATTGGCGCCGCCGTTTGGCTTACCGGGAAAAAAGCCGGACAGAAGTCTGCTGCCGCGTGTTTGATAAAATCTCGCGTAACGCATAAACTCTCCTTTTTTATTTATCTGAAATTACTTAATTTTAATAGCAATAATGATGAATCAGCCCGAAATCACTCCTGATGTTGTCGACCAACACGGGATAACGCCGGACGAATACGAAAAAATAGTGGAAATTTTGGGTCGTGAGCCGAATTACACCGAGTTGGGTGTTTTTTCAGTGATGTGGTCCGAACATTGCTCCTACAAATCGTCGAGGGTACACCTGAAACGACTTCCGACCGAAGGCGAACGGGTAATCGTTCCGCCAGGCGAAAACGCGGGCGTGGTTGATATTGGTGATGACTGGTGCGTCGCGTTCAAGGTCGAATCTCACAATCATCCGAGTTTTATCGAGCCGTTTCAAGGCGCCGCTACGGGCGTGGGCGGAATTCTGCGCGATGTATTCACGATGGGGGCTCGACCGATTGCCTCAATGAATTCGTTACGGTTCGGGCATTTGACCGACGACAAACACGGAAACCGTAATAAATCGATTTTAAAAGGTGTAGTTGAAGGTATCGCGCATTACGGAAATTGTTTTGGTGTTCCAACCATCGGCGGTGAAGTCGTTTTCGACGAAGCATATAACTTGAACCCTTTGGTCAACGCATTTGCTCTCGGAATCGTCCGAAAAGACCAGATATTTTTTGGAAAGGCCACGGGCGTTGGAAATCCGGTTATGTACGTAGGTGCTAAAACCGGTCGCGACGGCATTCACGGCGCGACGATGGCATCAGCGGAATTTGATGAAGAGGCGCTTGAAAAACGTCCGACGGTACAAGTAGGGGATCCGTTTCTCGAAAAACTGCTTTTGGAAGCGTGTCTTGAGGCAATGCGTTCGGGAGCGATCGAGGGAATTCAGGATATGGGTGCCGCAGGGCTCACGAGTTCATCGGTTGAGATGGCTGACCGCGCAGGAACCGGGCTTGAACTTGATTTGACGCTTGTACCGCAGCGGGAATCCGAAATGACGGCCTACGAAATGCTGCTCAGCGAATCACAGGAGAGGATGCTCATCGTGGCCAAGCAAGGCCGTGAAAAAGAATTGGTTGAAATCTTCAGCAAATGGGAGCTTGACGCTGTGGTGATCGGAAAAGTTGTCGAAGGAAACCGGCTGAAGATTTTTCATAACGGTGAGCTGATGGCAGATTTGCCGGTTGATAAATTAACTGAGGCGGCACCGCTGTATAACCGGCCGATGGCAAAACCCGAGAAAAAGAGTGTTCAAAGTTCCGGGCTCATCGCAAAACGGAAAACTCTGAGTTACGAGCGCCAGAATCCGGATTGCAACGGCGCGCTTCGGGCGCTGCTTTCATCACCGAATATCTGTTCGAAACATTTTGTTTATCAACAGTATGACCATATGGTCAGGACCAATACCGCGGTTTTGCCGGGTGCCGATGCAGCGGTCGTGAGGATCAAGGAAACCCGCAGGGCGGTTTCGATGTGTCTTGACGGCAACGGTAGATTTGCCGCCGTAAATCCCAAAGAGGGAGCAAAACTAACGGTTGCGGAAGCCGCTCGGAACAACGTCTGCGTCGGCGGGAAACCGATTGCCGTCACCAACTGCCTTAATTTCGCTTCGCCCGAACGGCCGAAAATAATGTGGGCGTTTTCCGAAACGATCGACGGAATGAAAGAGGCTTGTGAAATTTTTGAAACCCCCGTAATTTCCGGAAACGTTTCATTTTATAACGAAACGGACGGTGACGGAGTATTGCCAACACCGACCATCGGAATGGTCGGTTTGGTTGAAGACGTACGAAAAATTCTGACGCCGCGGTTTAAGAACGATGGTGATATCATTGCCTTGTTAGGCGTCACGAATGATGACTTGTCAGTCAGTGAATATGCCCAAACTGTGATCGGATTTTCGACTGAAGAACTGATCGAGTTCGGCGACGTGCCGAAAATAGACCTGAAGCTGGAAAAAAGCGTTCAGGACGCGTGTCTTGAAATGATCCACAGCGGAATTATAAATTCAGCACACGATTGTTCGGACGGCGGCATCGCCGTGGCGATTGCGGAATGTTGTTTTTCTTCGCTTAACAACCAGCGAAACGGCGCTGATATCAAGTTGGAAAACGATCAATTGGATGCAATTACGCAGTTATTTTCTGAATCGCCATCCCGCATTTTGGTAACGTTTTCTGAAAGCGATTTCACCGATGTGAAAAGAGTCGCAGAAAAATGCCCGTTTGAAGTTATCGGCCGGGTTTCGGGCGACCAATTGATTATCAAAGTAAACGGCAGAACCGAGATCGAAGAAAATATTTCAGACCTCGAATCGGTTTGGAAATCGTCGCTTGAAAAACAATTATCAATCAAGGTGAACAGTCATTGATTCGAAGCGTCTTTTTCGCAACTTCAATTTTCACATTTTGGCATGCCGGCAGGAGTTTACATACACATTCCCTTTTGTAAATCGCGTTGCTCTTACTGCGATTTTGCGACCGACATATATCGCGACCCCCTTTCGGTCGATCGTTACGTAAAGGCCTTGATAAATGAATTGGTAAGATTTGAAGGTCAGATCCCGGAAATCGATACAATTTACCTTGGCGGCGGTACCCCCTCGCTGTTAACGGCCCGTCAGCTCGATAAAATCCTCGCTGCAATTTTCAAACGATTTGCAATCCAAAAAAAAGCTGAAATCACCCTCGAGATGAATCCGGCCACCGTCTCGATCGATAAACTGAACGACTTCAGAAAGATGGGCGTCAACCGGGCAAGTTTTGGAATTCAGACGTTTGATGACCGTTCGCTTCGGCTCTTATCCAGAGGGCATGATGCAAATGACGCGAGACAGACCTACAAGCTTTTGCGCCGGGCGGGTTTTGAAAACATCTCGTTTGATCTTATCGCCGGCCTGCCCCATCAAACGCTAAGCGGCTGGGACAATAATCTCAATGAAGCGATCGGAATGGACCCCGAACATATTTCCCTTTATCTTTTGGAAATCCATGAGGGAACTCCGCTTGCCGAACAAATAGGTTCTCAACGGCAGCCGTTGCCGGACGAAGATTTGGCAGCTGAGATGTATGGGCTTATGGTCGAGAAATTGACAAGAGCCGGTTTTAGCCATTACGAGATTTCAAACTTTGCCAGGCCCGGAAAGGAATCGAAGCATAACCGCAAGTATTGGATTTGCGAGCCAGTTTATGGATTCGGGGTCTCGGCGCATTCCTTTGACGGCAAGAGTAGCCGTTGGGCCAACGTACGCGATACGAACCGTTATGTAGAATTGCTTGAAGAGTCGAAATCCCCTGTCGTCGAATCAGTACGACTGACACCCAAAGAACTGTCAGGTGAATTCGCGTTTTTGAGATTACGGCTGAAAGAGGGGCTGAAATTCAAGGATTTTTACGAAAGATTTGATTATGATTTGGAAACACTGTTTAAGCAAGATCTCGAAAACTTTAAGGATCTTGGGTTAATCGAGTTGGACAGTGACGGGCTGAGGCTGACAGCAAAGGGGTTTCTCCATTCCAACGAGATTTTCAGTATTTTTGTTTGACCTCAACCGGGAAATCAAATACATCGGCCTGAACGTGTTGAATTGATATTGATGGGGCAACGGACGGTATTATTATTTTAGAATCGGTCAACCGATCAGGCGGATTGAATTTACACGCAACTTTTTGTTGAAATAGGTTCATCACAGACCGAGATACTTTTTTTAAGGAGCACGTTTTTATGGGTAGTAAAATTTCATACCAATTGTCCGGACGTCAGATTATCTTGATAGCGGTCGTTTCTGCGCTAGTCTCGGTAGCCGCAGTTCTCGGTCTTTCAGGGCTCGGTTACGCGTTTCAATCAACTGATATCTCAAATGTCGCAAAAGCGGAAACCCCGGTTGAAGCAATTTCGGATCCGTCCGTTGTCAGCGATGAGCAGAACAGCATCGAAGTCTATAAAGCAAGATCGCCGGGCGTGGCGTTTATAACCACAAGTACCCGATTCGAGAACTTTTTTGGAGAGCAATTTGAGCGGGAAAGCGGGAACGGGTCGGGATCGGTGATTGACAGCCAGGGCCACATCCTGACAAATTTTCATGTCATCGAAGGCGCATCAAAACTAACCGTCAGCTTTGGCGGCGAACGTGTCTATCCGGCAAAACTCATTGGCGGCGATCCCGATACGGATCTCGCCGTGATAAAGATCGTCCCTCCCCGGACGGGTCTAACGGTAATACCGCTCGGTGATTCAGACAAGCTTGAAGTTGGCCAAAAGGTGTTGGCGATCGGAAATCCGTTTGGTCTCGACCGGACACTGACAACGGGAGTTATTTCCGGGCTCCAACGGCCAATAAGGGCCAGAAACAATCGACCGATTGATGCGGCCATACAAACGGATGCATCGATTAATCCGGGTAATTCGGGCGGTCCGCTTTTGGATAAACATGGCCGGATGATAGGAATCAATTCACAAATATTATCGCCGGCCGGTGGTTCCGTAGGGGTAGGATTTGCCGTTCCGGTCAATACCGCAAAACGCATTGTTCCCGAGCTAATCAGGTTCGGCGAAGTACGGCGTCCAAAGCTTGGTGCGAGTTTGCGGAGCGTCGGAGAATTAAATCAACGCGGTATGGGCCTGCCGGTTAATCACGGCTTGCTCGTGATCAATGCCATTGAGGGCGGTTCGGTCGAAAGGGCCGGAATTCGGGGTTTGTCCCGGGACGGCGGCGGTATGATTTTGGGTGACATTATTTTGTCGGTTGATAATTTAAAGCTCGACGACATTGACGATCTCTACCGTTTTCTGGACAAGAAGAAAATCGGCGAAACGATTAACCTCGGTATTTTTCGAAATGGTAAAACTCTGACAGTTCCGGTACGGCTGCTTGCGCTGAACGCAGAATTGGTTCCGGGACGGGGCCGACAATAAGGGATCCGGGAATCGGATGACCCGGAAGATGCTTTTATCTGATGCCTTTCCAGTAATGAGACATTTATGGAGGGTCGCGAAACAAAAAGCTTTTTTAATGATGGATTCGGCTGGGCGTGCAAAACCTGTGTACTCAAATTGGGTAACCTGTCGCCCGAATCCGATCAGGTGCGTTCGCGGCTGTTTACCGAAGGTGAGGCGGAAACAAAACAGCCTACATTGTCGAAAATTGCGATTGCTCGATGGTTAGATCCGCAGCGCAATGTTCTTTGCTGCCCTCTCTGCGGTATAAAAGAAAACGTTTCTTAACTGTGCATTGTACTTAACTAATTGAAAACACTGGGTTGACGACGATCTGCGGAAAACTTACCGATATAAACCTCGAACTACCGCCGGAATTGGTCGAACTTGCGTTCCGACGCTCAAAGTTCAAGCCGCATTCGATCGAACTTACGCTCCGCGGACTCTGCCCTGACTGCTCTTAACAAATACTCCCTCCACCGTCGAGAATTCATCCCGGAAAGCGTTAGTAAAAACCCGTATTCGGTACATATCTTAGTTCCCGGGTCTTCGTTAACGGGCGAGTAAATCCCAAAGACCTTTAAATACTATTCCCAGAATAAATAAGCTGAAGATTATCGAGCCAAAAAGGAGTCCCAGCAAAATCACGATTATAGTCAAAACAAATATCCAATCACTCGTGGTTCCCTTGCCGCGTCCCGTGCCACGCTCGCGAATCAGATCCATGTTCTGCTTGTTCGAACGCCAGAAAAAATCAAATGCGTCGCCGATAAACGGAATTACGCCTACGAAATAATCGAGTCCGATATTGAATGCCATTCTGAGCAATGTGATTTTAGGTACACCGTACCTGACGCCCGCTACCAGGATATAAAACGAAACCACTGCGGTTGAGATATCGCCGACATTCGGAATCAGCCCAAGTAGTGAGTCGAGCCCGAACTTCCAGCCAACGCCGGGAATTCGAAACAACCCGTCAAGATAGGTCGAAAGAGTTTCGAGGCTTTCTTCTATCTCAATCTGTTTACGCTCCTGTTTGGTTCCGCCGAGTCTTGAAGAAACGTCGATTCGCTGTAGTTCTTCTAAATCTTCCATAGTGTCTAACTCGAGAATTAATATGTCGGATTACGTACCGCTCAATACGGCTCTACGGGATGCCTTAAACGACTCGACTATCCTCACATTCAAAATCTTATCTCCGCGGACAAGGTTATCTACGATTTTCATGCCCTCCTCGTTCACCTTTCCAAAAACGGTGTACCCTCCGTCAAGATGCGGCTGCGGAGAGTGCGTAACAAACCATTGGGAACCACCGGTGTCCTTCCCGGAGAGCGCCATCCCGACCATTCCGCGTTCGTACGGAATTTGATTTATCTCGCATCGTATCTGCCAGCCGGGTCCGCCGTTTCCATCCCCGCGGGGATCACCGTCCTGCATCACGAAATTCGGGACGACACGATGAATTTCGATTCCGTTAAAATAACCGGAGTTTGCGAGCTTTATAAAGTTGTCGACGGTTAAAGGCGCTTCTTCGGGGAAAAAATCAATTCTAAATTTACCTTTTTCCGTCGTCAGTATTGCCGTTGATTCTCCATTCTTTCGCGAAAGCGCTCGTCTGTAATCCTGTTCGGTATTCGTTGTCTGGCCGAGTTTAGAACCCGTCTCAGGATCGAAAGGTTTGACCATCCCGACCCGCTCTTTAAGATTTGGAAAATCTTTTTCCATATCGTTTTGCTTGATCAGATTCGCCGCCTGACGTCTGATCAGAAAAGCATAATGGTTAAGAGCGAGATCCAACGAGTCTTTGGCAGCAACTTTATCAAGTTTTACCAGTGCGGAAAGTATCGCCAGCTGCGCATCGTCGTAACGTTTATCGTTATCCAGCGCCTCTCTGAATCCGAGCTTTAGCGATTTTATTATCTCGGTTGACGATTTGCGGGCTGCCAATCCTGAACCCGCAGCCGCCCGAATAAACGGATCAAAGTGTCCGGGTTCGACGCGGTCGCCAACTATCTTTCGCGGCTGCTTGAACGATTCCTCATTTCTAAAAACCACATATCTCCGGAGAAAATCTTCGACCAGTTTTTCTTGATCAAATGCTTCGACGCCTTCCGGAATCGGCGGCGGTTTTTTTTCGTCGGAATGAAATCTTGCCATCGTCGTCAGCAACGCAGGAAACGCAAGAATCACTTCGGAATCTGCATCGTCCGCCAAGGCAATGGATCTGATTAATATGGCTTCAGCCTTTGCGCGAACGGAAATTGGCCCGTCGTCCAATTTCGCAATTTCACTCAATCCCTGAATGAGATTGTTCGAGGACTTCCAGCCATATTTCGAGTTGAGATCATTGAAATTCAAGCTGTTTCGTTGGAACGTATCAGTGGACAAATAGCTTTCCGGAGCGGCTATTGCGAAGGCAATTTCGGTCTCCGGCGAGCGAAATTTATCATTAATCCGGATTTGTTGAAATAATTTCACGGCCCTCGCATTTTCACTATTTTTGAGAATAGTTCCGACAGCCGTAACAAGTGTCAGGAGTTCGTTTTTTATGGGTGGATTTGCGTCTTTCGATTCCGAAAAGGCTGCACTCAATATTTCGGCACGTTCCAGCAACAGAGAAGCGTCTGGAGCCGCGCCAAGGCTCCCGAGCGCTCTAATCGCATTCACGCGAACCCGTATGTCCTCATCCCGGACCGCAGAATTCAGCAACATTCCAACCGCTGCTTTATCATCCCCCGCACCCAGCACCCTTGCCGCATTTGCGCGGACGACCGGATGCTTATCATTTCCCAAAAGCTGACGTGCCTCGTCATTGGCTTTTTTTGAATCGAGTCTCGACAAGCTGTTTAAGGTGTCGGCGCGAATCCGCCAGTCTGAATTCTGCAAAAACGGGATCAGACGATCGTCTGCGTTCGCGGGCTTTGATCTTAAAACCGCCGTTAACCCGAGTAAGATTACTTCCCTGCCCTGCTTTGAACCCCTTCCCGCCTCATAATCCAAATTTGACAATATCGCCTCGGTCAAGAACTTTGCGGCCTCAGCCTTTGCGTTTGCCGCTACTATCTTTCCGGCTGCTTCGATCGCCCTCGCCCGAACCTTTTGATTTGTGTTCAGCTTTTTAAGTATCAATAAAAGCGATTCGGACCCTTTGATCGATTCGATCTCGCCAAGCGCAAAAGCCGCCATTTGCCGGACTTCCGGATTGCCGCTGTTGATTAAGAGCTTCCCAAGAGCGGGGATGGCATCTTCATCACCGATTCTCCCGGCCGCCAATGCCGCCCGTCGGAGCAGTACCGGATTTGAAGAATTCATTAGATCTTCAAGCCCTTTGTCATAACGTAATTCGTCTTCCGCCCTTAATATCTCGATTCGAATGTCATCGCGGATTTTTTGTGCGATCGTTGAAGCTGGCAGCGTAACTGACAGTAAAGCAAGGGTTACGACGCAACTTGCTGTATTTCTTTTCATATTCTCATCCCGGGTGATTAAAAACGCCTTCTGCCAACACCTCCGCAGCAAACAAAACGAAAACCGCCGTTGAGTCAGCGGTTCACTGTGACTTAAACGATCATCGGGTCGGTTATTCGCGATATTTCACACTCTTAACTTCGACCATTTCCTTCAATCGGTCAGGAAGAATGACCCCCAACCTAACGGTTTTTGTTTTTGTCCGCTCCTCCACAATTAAAAGATCGTCAGCGGTAAGATCTTCCAAAACCGAATTTGGACCGTAAAGTAATACGCTTGCTTTGCCAGAACGCGTTTCAGTTCGATATGGGACAACCATCAACCGTTCGACGCGTTTCTTGCCGATTCTGACAAATACGCTTGCCGAGACGACATCGACCAAGGTCGCCTTTGGGTTTATCAAATTCAACGGAATCTGCTGCGCGCTAAAATCAGATTTCTGTTTCGCGATCTGGATCTTTTCCGTCGAGACAAAATTCAGCGCCTTAACAAAACTTCTGGGTCCCCGTACGAGGACTTTCTCTGGTGTTACCTTTATGCTGTAAATCTCATATCCCGGAGCCGGAGTTCCAATCGTCTCAACCTTTATGGGAACTTCATACTGCTCTACCCGTTCCAATTTTATGGCTATTTTATCTGGCTGAATTTCGTTGAGCTTGACGCCGCTCGGAAGTTCAACCACAACATTGTCGGGCGTGATTTGGATCGTTCTTTCACCTTCGGGAACGTCTGCAAGATCAAGCGAAACGACCAGATCGCGCGGATTAATCTGATCCAGTTTGCGCTTTTCACCAGTTATCACCAGGTCAACTTCTTCGACCGGCGAATTAATGATCTCAAGCTGATTTGAAACGAGGGGATTCAGCGTCACGCTCCTCAATCGGGTCGTCGTAGGTGTTTGAAGTCCCGTCACGCCAAGCCATAGGGCGAGGGTGATCGCAAGGGCGGTAAGCTTGATCAGCCAATCGTCGATGAAAATACGTTTCAGCCAGTATTGTACGACCGGCTCGTGTTCGCCGCTTTTTAAGATGGGATCCCTTGAAAAATCGAAATTCATTTTCCGGTTCAGCTGACTATAACTTCGGTTTCTTTTTCCTTAATTACTTTTGACTTCAAATTGTTCGAATGCTGTTCCTCGTTAACCGGTAAATCTAAGGGCATATCCATCGCCGCAAACAACAAACGTCGCAACTTTTTGGTGTCCAGGTTTCTTCGAATCTCGCCGCCTTCGACTAATGAAATCATCCCCGTTTCCTCAGAAACGACTACCGATATTGCGTCCGACCCCTCAGTAATTCCAATTGCAGCACGGTGTCGTGTTCCCAATTCCCTGGAAATGTTGGGATTCTTGGTCAAGGGCAAAAAGCAAGAAGCTGCCGCGACGCGTTCGCGGCGTATGATAACCGCACCGTCGTGGAGCGGCGTGGCGGGACTAAAGATCGTGACCAGCAAATCGTAACTGAGGGTAGCGTCAATTTGAACCCCGGCATCGATAAAATTACGCAGTCCGACCGACCGTTCCAGAACGATTAACGCCCCCGTTTTATTGGCCGCCAGTGTCGTCGACGCAAGAACTATTTCATCGTAGATAGTATCTCCGAGTGCCCCGGTTCGCCGCCTTATTAAAGGAATTCTCAGGCGGTTGCCGAAGTAAATCAGGGCCTGTCGGATTTCCGATTGGAACAGCACGATGATCAAAACACCGATATAAAATACTGCGGAACGAAGAACGAATTCGAGTGTCGCAAGGTCCTGCGTTATCGCTACCCAATAAAGAAGTGCGAGAATCACCAAGCCGACGACCGTCGGAACCGCACGGGTTCCGCGAAGTAAGCGCAGAACGACATAAACGATTATGAATACCAGCGCAATGTCCAAAAAGGACCTGATCGCCAGCAAATCAGGAATGTACTCGTTTATAGTCATTTGCAATTCCCCGGTTTAATCAACCCGGAGATTCAAGGTATTGTCGCCTGCCCTATTAAAGTTGGGGACTTGAAACTAGTCTAAGCCCTCTTAAAGAATATCATATCAACAAAATGTTTTTGGGTTATGCGACCTACCTTGAATAAAATTTTTTGGGACCAGCCTAAAAACTTATATGCGGAAACAATGCCATACGATGCCTGGCGCAAGAACGTTTACGCATTTATTTTCGAAACCGTGTCCTTAGAGTTTATGGATTTGCCAAAGGGAACTGAAATTATGTCCGTTTGCGAAGCCTCGTACGGTCGATAAAGCCAACTAACTCACCGAGATCGTCGACCACTCCCAATGCGCCGATGCCGTTAGCGTGCATCAGTGCGATCGCATCCGTTACTCTCGAATTCATTGGGATAAAATAATCCTCACGTACCGGGCGCATCACATCTTGAACTTCGGTTTCAGACCATTTATCCCGCGGCAGTTTCTCCTTCAGGTCGTTGAGGATCATCAGGCCGTACAATTCTTTGTTTTCTGCGACGGGAAATACAGTTTGCTTGTAACGGGTGAGGGTATTATCGACAAACTGCATTACCGTAGTACCGGGCGGAATCGAAACCGGAAACTCCATTACTTCTTCGACAACAAGATTCTCGAGGTTAGTGGCGTGTCTTACGATCTTTGCCGCGGAATCATAAAGAAATATTCCCACAAAGATCGTCCAAAGCGGCGTAAAAAAATCGCTGCTGATAAAAATCAGCCCGATCCCCAAAATAATAAGAGCCGCCGCAATTATCTGACCGAATTTTCCCGTCAGCGCCGTTGATTCATTTAAATCCTTCCCGCGTTTCCAGAGAAATGCTCGCAGAACCCTTCCGCCGTCCAACGGATAACCGGGGAACAGATTAAAAACGGCAACCAGCAAATTCAACAGGAATAGTGCGAAAAGAAGCGGCGAAAGAACGGATGTTCCGATAGAGTTTGATGCCGCCCACAATCCAAAGAATAATGCCGAGATCAAAAAACTCGCGATCGGGCCCGCAATCGCTATCCGAAACTCGGAACGCGGCGTGTCCGGTTCACGTCGCAGCCGGGCCAGTCCCCCAAACGGATGAAGCAAGATTTCGAGTACCTGAATGCCCTCCTTTCGGGCTACGAATGCGTGCGCGGCTTCGTGAATAAAGATCGAAAAAAAGAATACGATTACCGTTAGCAGGCCAAGCAAAAATTTAAGGAATCCTCCGTCGATCACGGTATCCGGAATGGCCACCGAAACAAACCAGGCCATAATCCCGATAACGATAAACCAACGATAGTCGATTCGCACCGGAATACCGTAAATATGCGTCACCAACAGCTTTCGGTTAAAAAACTCAATTAGCCGTCTCATAAAAGAAAAAGGGGTACACCTGGCCGGATAAACGAAAATCGAATTTCAATCAACCCTCGCTTGCTCTCTTCAAGTCTTCCCCCTTAAGTTACGCTTCGAATGGAACTTCGGAGTTTTGTAAAAGATGAAGTTCGTTGCGAGAGGCCCTTTCCAGAAGTTCGGGCTCATCAAACATTTTGACAAGACCGCGGACCGTCGAATATCTCGGTTCTTCGCAAACGATTACGGAAAGATTTATGAAATCCCGAAGGTATTGATCGATCCCGCCAAGCAGCGAGCCGCCGCCGGTTAGAATCACTCCACGGTCATAAATATCGGCTGCAACCTCCGGCCGCAGCTCGGTCAGCGTATCGTTTATAACCTTTGCAACGCGCCTGACAATGGCTTCGGTGATCGGATAGATTTCGCCGGCTGTAATACCAACGGCGCTGGGACTGCCGGTTTGTACGTCACGCCCGCGAACGAGCATTTCAACTTCGGGATCTCTCGGCGGAACCGCTGAGATAAACGAACGCTTCAGGTTCTCGGCAGTTTCGGTTCCTATTTGAAGCCCGCGGTGTCGCCTAAAATGGGTTGTGAGTGCAACATTGATCTCGTCGCTGCCGATCCTTTCCGAGCGCGAATGGGCGATAGCCCCTTTGGCAACGACCGCGACATTTGTCGTTCCGGCGCCGATATCGACAACGGCCGATGCACGGCGATCGTCGATCTTTACGTCGGCACCAAAGGCTGCGGCCAAACCCTCTTCCATCATATAGACTTTACCGATATGGGCGTCTTCGGCCGCGTTCAACAACGCCCGTTGTTCAACGTGCGTGACGTCGGAAGTCATACTCATTACGGCTTGCCTTGAAACTTGGGAGCCTCCGGTCTTGGCCTCTTTTACAAAATGAGCGAGCATCCGCTTGGTATATTCAAAATCGGCCACAACTCCTCCGCTTAGAGGAGCCTTTACAACGATGTCCCGGCCCTCACGGCCGCTCATGTCATACGCTTCCACACCGTACGCAACGATTTCTTCCGTAAGTTCGTTTATCGCGACAAGCGAAGGTTGGTCAAAGACTACGTCGCGGCCCTTAACCGCAATAATAGTGTTTGCCGTGCCCATATCTATCGCCATAGAATCGGTCACAAACTTCTTTAGTGATGAAAATCCCATCATAGCGAAAATTTTGCCTGTTACCGACATATCAAGATCAAATCATGGATCAAACCGCAATATTTATTGCGGAATTTTGATTCAGTATATGTTACCTCAATTCCACTTCACCTCAAATAGTGAAACGGGCTCCAATCGATTTTTTACTCTCAGCGGTTCACACTTGCGTATTTGAAAAGTTTCGGTACACGCCTTCCCAGTGGCCTCACTAATCAGAATCTGCCCGCGTTTGGAGTTGGATTCAAGACGCGATGCCAGATTAACCGTGTCTCCGATCGCAGTATATTCTGAACGCCGGTCCGAACCGATATAACCGATCGTCGCTATACCGGTATGAAGCCCGATGCCGATAGCGATTTCCGGAAAACCATCCGACTTGAGTTCGTCGTTTAACGACTGGAGGCGTTTTTGCATGTCAATCGCCGTTTTTACCGCGTTATCGGCGTCTTTGGGCGTTGCGCTCGGAGCGCCGAATATAGCCATCAAACCATCACCGATGTATTTATCGAGCGTTCCTCCATTTTCAAAAATTATTTCCGACATTGCCGAAAAATACCGGTTCAGCAAACCAACCACCCGTTCCGGGTTTTGTTCTTCGGAAAACGCCGTAAATCCCCTGATGTCTGCAAACAGAACCGTAATCGTTTGGTTGACGCCTCCGAGCCTGAATGAATCCGGTTTTTCAAGCAGATCCTTTACGACGTATTCAGGCATAAACCGGCTGTAATTCGCCCTGGCCACCTCTTCACGCGCAAGCCGTTTGTGCGCTTTGATCGTTTCCACCGCGACCGCGGTTTGCGCGGCAACCGAAACGATCAATTCGAGATCATCCTGGCTAAAGGCCGAAAAGGGATCCAGCCTGTCAGCGTAGACGACACCGTGTACGTTTGACTCCGTAATCAATGGCGCACATATCGTCGACCGAACTCCCTGCGATACGATTGATTCGGCACCCGAAAACTCTTCATCTTTCTTTGCATCCTGCGACAGCAAAGCCACCTTTTCACGCATAACTTTTTGCGTAATCGTCCGGCTGATCGTCAATTTTTCTACCAATTCACCGTTCACATCGCCCCGCGCCTTGGCGGCAATCGGAAAAAGGCTGTATTCCAAAATCTTCCCGTCGATCGTCTCATCTGCGAGGAGCGCTACCACCCTGTCTGAAGGCGTTACTCGAAAAATAAGGTCAGTCGCTTTCTCAAATATTTCTTTCAAGTCAAATACCGTGCCTAAAGCCTTGCTCATTTCATAAAGCATTTCGAGAATCTGCGCTTTTCTTCGTAATTCCTTTATTTCTTCGCGCGAGGCCTCGATTACACGATCGGACGAAACAAAATCGATTTGGGCCGAAGTTTTCGAACTCTTCTCGATGATTTCATTCGCGGAAATCACATATTGAGTGTTTCCAAGGGGTTTATCATCGTAATTCAGATCTCTTTCGACCTCGGTAATTCCAGTACTGCCCGTCGGCGGCGACCCCGGAATCGGCGCCGGAACCTGGTCTGTAATCGGAGGTTGAGGCATTTCCGTCTGAGCGACCTTTTCAAAGCGGATTACGCTCGTACCGATCGTTATCTCATCACCCGATTTCAATTCCTCTTCCAATTTTTCTACGCCGTTTATATAGACTTTGTTGGCGCTTCGTTTAATCTCTCCATTTTCGTAATGGCCGTCGATCAAAACGTAACGGTTTGAATCTGCGCGGATAGATGCGTGAATACGTGAAACCCTTCGATCATTTAGGATAATATCGTTATCTACAGCACGGCCGATCGAGTAATTCCTGTTTGGTTCAAGAGTTACTTCCGAAATACTGCCGTTTGCTTTCTTGATTTTTAATTTTGCGTTCACAACGTTGTCAATTGTAAATGGTAAAATCAAAATCGTAAATTCCAGACAGTATCATTTACCTATTCCGAAAAAATAATTAGTATTTTCTATGATCTATTTTGACAATAACGCAACCACGCGGGTTGCCAAGCCGGTTCTCGATCAGATGTATCCGTATCTCGACGAATTTTACGGAAACCCTTCATCGGCCTATCCTTTTGCAGAAAAACCAAGAACCGCAGTTCGGAACGCGAGAAAAAGTGTTGCGGAACTTCTCGGTGCATCTCGTCCGTCGGAAATTGTTTTCACGTCGGGCGGCACAGAAAGCGATAATTGGGCTATTTTCGGAGCCCTTGAAGCGGATCGCCGGAAAACGCACGTAATTACAACCCGCGTAGAGCATGAAGCGGTCCGAAAGGTATGTGAAAAACTTGAACTGAACGGGTTTGAAATTACCTGGATTGATGTCGACGAAAATGGTCATTTGGACATTGATACGCTCAAAAACTCGCTAAAGAAAGAAACGGCGATCGTCTCGGTAATGCTGGCAAACAATGAAACCGGTGTGTTATTTCCGGTCGGTAAAATCGCGGAAATCGTACGGTCAAAATCAGACGCCGTGATGCACGTTGATGGAGTAAATGCAGTTGGTAAAATACTTATCGACCTGAAGACGACCGAAATCGATCTCTTTTCGATTTCGGGGCACAAGTTTCACGGCCCGAAAGGCGTCGGCGCGCTTTATATTCGAGACGGGGTCGATTTTCCGTCACTGAAAATCGGGGGAGGACAGGAGTCGGGAAGACGGGCCGGCACCGAAGCGATTCATCAGATAGCCGGAATTGGTGAGGCCGCCCGGTTAGTCTCTGACTTAAAGCAAATGGAGAAAGTAAGGCATCTCCGGGACAAACTCGAGTCCGAAATTTTGAAGAAATTTCCATTTTCTCGGTTAAACGGCGATAAAGAAATACGCCTCCCGAATACGTCCAACGTCTCGTTTGAAAATCTAAACGGAGAAGTTATCGTAGCCGGCTTGAGTGAATTGGACGTTTGCGTCTCCACCGGGTCGGCGTGCAACGAAGAACTCCATCAGGCGTCACCGGTCCTCACAGCGATGGATGTCCCTTATTCATTCGCAATGGGTTCGGTTCGTTTCTCATTGGGACGTTTTAACACCGAAGAAGAAGTGGATTTTGTCCTTGAGAAACTGCCAATAATTATCGAGGATCTCCAGAGAATTTCGATTTAAACCGGTCCGGCTGCCTCATTAGGAGCTCGAAACTTAAGGAATCCCTTCTGCGTACAACATCGCGAGTCACGATTATTTCACCGATTTTTACGTCAAATTAACAAGGAGACCGATGAGTAAGAAATTCTCAAATTATCGCCTACTGTCATTTTTATTTACACTTTTTGTCCTTTCAAGCAGTTTGCCGGGTACCGGTTATTCGCAGACACCCGCGAGAACTTATTCGGCGGCCGATCTCGCAGCAAGACTTTCGTCGATCGAAGAAAAGGCGGAAAAGCGGCGCAAGGAACTAGGGATACCGGGAATGTCACTGGCCATCGTCAAAGACAATAAGGTCATTTACTCAAAGGGGCTCGGGGTCAAAAATTTCGAACAGAAGATCGCAATGACTGCAGATACACAAATGCCGATCGGTTCGGCTACCAAAGCGTTTACCGGTCTTTCTGTTTTGATTTCAGAAGATGAAGGAAAATTATCGCTCGACGATTCGCCCAAAAAGTATCTTCCTTATTTTAAGATCAACAATCCGGACACCGACAAAAAAATTCAAATCAGGGATTTAATGTCGCATTCATCCGGCTTGAACCGAACCGATTTAGCAATGGTCACCGGCAAACTGAACCGGGTTGAGTTAATCACGGTCGCCGGCGAGGCGAAACCGATGGCGGGTTTACGGGAAAAGTTCTTTTACCAAAATTTGATGTTTGTAGCCGCCGGAGAAATCGTCGCCCGGGTCCAGAAGAAACCGTGGGAAGAAACCGTGCGGCAGAAAATTTTTGCGCCGCTTGGAATGAATAACAGTTCGGTCTCGATCGACGGAATGCAAAAATCAATGGATTATTCACTCGGCTACAGCTTCAATTTCGATACTAAAAAAACCCGCAGATTGCCGTTTCGGAAGATCAATGAGATTGCTCCCGCGGGTTCAATCAATTCGTCCGCCAATGACATGGCACGATGGCTGCGGTTTATTCTTAACGGCGGTGTTTTGGACGGAAAACGGATCGTTTCCGAAAACGGGTTTAAAGAGTGGCTCAAACCTCAAATGAAGATTTCGCCGACCGGCAACAATTCCTACGCTTTGGGATGGTTTTTGCAGGAATGGAACGGCAAGAAGGTTGTTCATCACGGCGGAAGCATTGACGGCTTTAATTCAATGGTGGCAATGATTCCGGAAGAAAACCTTGGGTTTGTGATGCTTACAAATGTTTCGGCATCTTCGCTCGGCAACGAGTTGATGCAGATTGTATGGAGCGGGATTCTTGAAGATACAACGAACGATCCGCTTACGGCTGATGCGAAAAAAGAAATCGGGAAATACAAGTTCGTTGCTGCAGGTTTTGATATTGATGTTTTGATCGAGGACGGCAAGCTTGTCGCAAAAGTGCCGGGCCAGCCCACCTATATACTCGAAAACGTCGAAGGCAGAAAATACAAATTATCCAATGCCCCCCCGGGATTCTTTATAACCTTTAAGGATTCCGAAGCATTCCTCGAACAGCCACAGGGAAACTACACGCTTCCGAAAGCCGGTGCGGAAACATCCGGCGATGATTCCGCCAGGGCTTTGATCGGCACTTATGAATCAAGCCAAACAGAAGGCAGCACGGTAGAGATTAAGGAAGTCGATGGAAAGCCGTCACTATTGGTCGGAAGCCAGCCCCCTTATGCACTCGTAAAACGCAGTGAAACGAGTTTTGGTTTTTTGACGCTGCCTGATACGTATTATTTAAATGTAGACCGGGGCGAGAACGGTCAAATCGCCGGTTTCACGATGGTTCAGCCGGAGGGTGAGTTCGGTTTCAAATATCTTGGAAACGGATCATCTGCGGAAAAAGCAGAGATATCAGTGGATGAACTGATGCAGCGGATCGTTGATGCAGCGGGCGGCGAAAAAGCTATTCGGCGGCTCACTTCGCGGGTAATGAAGTTTGAGCTCGATGCGGTTAATCAGGGAGTCAAGGGTTACGGCACAATTTATAAGATGGCCCCTGATAAATCTGCGACATATACCGTACTGACTGCCCTGGGGAAAAAGATTGGATGGATTAACGAGTATTTCGATGGCAAAATCGGTAGCCAGGAATTAAGTTTTGCCGACGGTCAGGAATATACTGGGAAACGGCTTGCCGATCTCAAGGTTGAAAATGATTTTTATGTATTTTTCGACCGAGACAAAAAACTTGAAAAAGCGGTAATTGAACGGGTAGGTAAAGTAGGCGGCAAAGAAGCTTATGTCGTTTCCATATATCCGAAAAATGCCAGTAAATACACGATGTACTATTCAAAAGAAAACTATCTGCCGCTCAAGAAAGTGGCTGTAGTTCATTCCAGCACTTCATCGCAAACACTTATCATAAGCGAGGAATATGCTGACTACCGCAATATTGACGGCGTAATGCTTGCGTTTAAGATTACGGCAGACCAACCCGGAATGGGTGAAATAATAACTAGTATTACCGAGGTCAAGCATAACGTTAAAATATCCGAGAGCATCTTTCGTAAAGACTAGCCCTCTTAATTCTCGGCAATAATCGGAAACGCAGGCAGTGATATCCACTTCCTGCATTTTTTTTGTTTATAGATGTTTACGATTATTGGCAAAATAAATAATGGACATAAAAATTCTTATCTGCTAGACTTGCGCGACCTGAAATCATAAATAAAAGAAATTCTCCGTAAGTATTTTTCCGATCATCCCTGAATCTTTTTTTGTGGATGCGCAATTTTTTATTGATTGAATTAACTAATAGACGAGGAGGATTTCAAAATGAAAATATTTCTAGCATTCTTTCAAGAACCGGTTGCACAGGCGACTGAACAGATTCGCAGTCTTACCGGCATCCCTGCCCTCGATCAGGCCCTTCAGATCGTAATAAATTATGCACCCAAAGTTTTGGGCGCGTTACTGCTTTTGGTGGCGGCATGGTTGGTGGCAAGTCTCGTTAGGATGGTCGTGGGACGAGGCTTGAAAGCCCTTAACGTTGACGAAAAATTGAGCTCGGTAGGCAGTGATTCGGGTTCACAAGTCGTAAAGACCCTGTCCGACGTTGTTTATTGGATCGTATTTCTCTGCTTTATTCCGGCGATCCTGGGCGTTTTGGGATTAACGGGAATACTTGCTCCGTTTCAGACGATGCTCTCCAATGTCCTGGGTTACCTGCCTAATGTGCTGGGTGCGGCGCTTATCTTTATCCTCGGATTGTTAATTGCGAATATCATCCGACAATTGATTACGACGTTTTTAACCCGAGTCGGATTAAACACTTTTACCGAACGCCACAGTATTAAGGCCGATTTCACGACCGGCGGCTTGGCCGGTTTGATTGGAACGGTAGCATACGCCCTTATTCTGCTTGCGGTATTAAGCGCGGCCTTGAGTACGCTGAAAATCGATGCGATCTCGCGGCCAATTGAAGGTGTCATCAACCCGATTTTGGGCTCGATTCCGAATATTTTCGGAGCAGTAATATTGCTTGTGGTGGCGTTTCTGATCGCCAAGGTGGTCCGCGGCCTGGTGAAAGACGTCCTGGTCGGTCTTGGATTCAACAAGGTTCCGGCCGCGATCGGTCTTTCCAATTTACCGGCCGATGGCGACCGTTCCGCTTCCGCCTTCGTGGGACACCTGGCATTCCTGTCAATCATGTTCTATGCGGTTATTGAGGCCGCCAATATTTTGAGCTTTGAGCTACTGGCTAATACAGTACAGACGGTTGCTATCGTCGGCGGAAGAATCATCGGCGGTATCGTAATACTTGCGATCGGTATGTATATCGCCAATATTGTCGCCAACGTGATCAAGGACAGTGGTGTTGCAAATGCAAATTTGCTCGCTACCGTGGCGAGGGTCTCGATATTGTTCTTTGTCGGGGCGATGGCTCTCAACCGGATGGGCGTCGCGGACGATATTGTGAGCCGTGGGTTTACGTTATTGCTGGGAGCCGTTGCAGTTGCGGCTGCAATCGCATTCGGGTTCGGCGGCAAAGAGTTTGCGTCTAATGCGTTAAATAAATTAAATGACTCGCTGATTACGCCTGGCGCTCCTTCGACGCCCAAGCCGCCGGTCGAAGATACAACAGATCTCGGATAGCCCGGGGGAAACATTTGTTTTCGAGATTGACTACAGGGGTTCTCACCCCCTGCTTTTCAACTAACGGAAACGAAATCTTGCTGATCGAGATTTGCTTCCGAGTGGTCAAAAACAGCGTCAAGTTCCTTTTCGACGCTTCCGTGGCCGGCAGGAATTTTTTTAACGAGCGGTGCAAAATTTTCAAAATCGTAGAGATCCGTATCTAGCAGGTGAGATCCGGTGACGTTGGAAAGGGCAGTGATCATCGAACTTCGGATATGCGGAATCTCCTCGGCCAATTCCGTGATGAGTTTTTTCATCCGCGCGCGCTTTAAGTTTGGCTGCGATCCGCAAAGGTTACACGGAATTATCGGAAACTCCTTTTGCCGGGCATATTCGGCAATGTCTGATTCCTGGGCATATGCGAGCGGACGGATAACCGTATTCCGGCCGTCGTCTGATCTCAATATCGGGGGCATGGCTTTTAGCTGTCCGATATAGAACATATTCAAGAGGAATGTATTGATGATGTCATCGGCATGATGACCGAGCGCGATTTTTGTGCAGTTTTCCTCGACCGCAGTGGAATAAAGGATCCCGCGGCGGAGCCGGGAGCAAAGCGAACAAAACGTCTTGCCGTCAGCGATCTTTTCTTTGACTACCGAATAAGTATCTTCTTCCACGATTCGATATTCGACGCCGACACTCCCAAGATAGTTTGGCAAAACTTCTTCCGGAAATCCGGGTTGTTTTTGGTCCAGATTTACGGCGATCAGCTCAAATGATACGGGCGAACGTTTTTGAACATCTAACAGGAGGTCTAGCATTGTATAACTGTCTTTACCGCCCGAAAGACAAACCATCACCCGGTCGCCTTCTTCGATCATCGAAAAATCCCTGATCGCGGTGCCCATCTTTTTGAGCAGCTTCGTTTTCGTTTTACTTTCTACAAACACCCTTTTATTTCCTTCGCTAAAATGTCAAACCCTAAACATCTCACACAATCTTCGATTTTGGCAAATGAAACCTATGAAACCGGCGCCTTGACTTTTCCGCCGATAGCCAAAATAATTTAAAGTTACGCATTAAAATGGGTTCCCCTCTTTCGTGAATGAATTATTGTCCGGGGCCGTGGATTTAAATGGAAAAAGAGAAAATATGAATTTCAAACATTTGATTGCCGCTTTATCAATTATCACCCTTAGCGTCTCGTTTGTATTTGCCCAGGACGACGACGACGGCGACGAACGAGTGCTCGGCGAGGTAACCGTGACGTCGAAGGCGGCCAACACCGATCCGGTTTATGTAAAGTTTAGAAAATTATCTGACGACAATGGCGCGTTCAGCGGCGAATATGCGACGGTCCGTAATCTAGTGATTAAGAAGGACGCTGCGGTATTTACGTTCCGTAGCGGAGAAGTTTATTTTCTCAATGAGTCGGTAGGCCGCAGAACCGGTGCCGTGTTTTTTGGTGAAGGTGAATTATCAATTGACCCACCGGTAGAATCCGAAAAGCGGATGCTCAAATTTTTCACTGACGAGTCTAATCTAAAAGAACAGTTTTCGGAGTTGGTGATGTTTTTTACCGACAAAACATTTGACGAAATTAGGAACTCTCCAAACGTCAAAATATCAACTAACGGCCCACAGGCGGGCAAGGCGAGGGACGCATATCGGGGTAAGGAATCGCTTTTAAAAACGGCGCGGTTTCGTTACAACATGACGACCAGAATTCTTATCGATGCCTACGGACCGGAACGCGAAGGCTTTTTTTGGGGGTTTATCAATGGGAAAAAATACAGCAAACTCCTTTTTAAGATCGATCCGCTTGGTGTTGAAGAGGTTTCCCCTGAACAGGTCAGTCTGATGAATTACGAGAATGACGATTATGGAATATGGCTGGGATTTCATATGGAGAGTGAATACCGGAAAGGAACCGGGAACAGCAATCAGGATCGTCGCGTGTTCGACATAACCAATCACAATATCGACATCACGCTTCGCGGATTGAGAATGATCGCCACCGATGAAGTTACTCTTCGAATTCTCACCAAAGGGCAGCGTGTAATCCCGTTTAATTTATTCCGTCATATGCGGGTCAAGAGGGTCCTGAATTCAAATGGTGAGGAAATCAGTTTTATACAGGAAGATAAGAACAAGGACAGTGATCTGGCAGTCATCCTTAAAAGGGATTATCCCGTAGGCGAAAAGTTTAAACTCACCTTCGAATACGACGGAGTCGAATCTCTCACCAATGAAGGTACGGGAAATTTTATTCTTCGGTCAAGAACCAACTGGTACCCTAATAACGGCGGCAGCGGATTTCTAGATCGTGCGACGTTTGAGCTCAAATTTCGTTATCCAAAACAGTATGTGCTGATCGGGGTCGGTGAATTGGTGGATTCTGCATTAGATGAAGGCGGCCTCCAATTTGCCCATTGGTCGACCAAGGGAGTTGAGATGGCAACGGCTGGATTCAACTACGGAGACTTCAAGAAGCACGAACTAAACGACGAGGTTACGGGATACGAACTCTCGGTTTACAATAATAGCGAACTACCGGGGCCGATGAAGGCCTTTGTTAATCAGGTCGAACAGATCGAGGCAAGAAGGGCCCGGTTTGGAATGGGAGGCCTTCCCATAAACGTCGGTTCGATTACGACCTCGTCGATGGCGAAGTCGGTTCTCGATGAAGCGTTAAACTCGGTACGGCTTTACGACCATTATTTTGGGAAGCTCCCCCATAAAAGAATCGCAATGACCCAACAGCCGCGGATCGGCCAGGGGCAGGCATGGGCAACGTTGGTATTCATGCCTTATATCGCCTTTGTAAGCGATACGCACCGCAACGAGATCTGGGGGGTCCAGATGGCTAACAACGAATTCTGGCGAGAAGTCGGGCCGCACGAAGTTGCACACCAATGGTGGGGTCACACCGTCGGCTGGACCAGTTATCGCGACCAGTGGATGAGCGAAGGATTTTCCGAGCTTTCGGCGTCATTATATGTCCAATATGTATATAAAGACACCGACAGGTTTATCAAGTACTGGGAAGATCAGCGCAAGCTCATCGTCGAGGGTACACCTGCTACAAAAGGAATTAAGCCGTATACTGTGGGGCCCGTAACTCAAGGTTACAGACTGATATCGAGTAAGGCGCCCGGAGCCTACCGGAGGATGGTCTATCCGAAAGGCGCCTATATCCTCCACATGCTGCGAATGCTGATGATCGACCCGCAGCAGCAAGGGACCGACAAAGATGCCAGATTCAAGGCGATGATGTCAGATTTTATCAAATCACATTATAATAAAGATGTTTCAACTGAAGATTTCAAGCGAATTGTCGAAAAACATATGCCGCGCGAAATAAATCCGTATACCAACGGAAGCGTGGATTGGTTTTTTGATCAGTGGGTATATGGCACCGAAGTGCCGAAGTATGAATTCGACTACGTTATCGGAAAGTCCGACGGAAAAACCGTTATGAACGCTAAAATCATTCAATCAAACGTCTCTGATAATTTTGTTATGCCGATTCCGATTTATGTTGATTATGGAAAGGGCTGGGTTGAACTCGGAAAAGCTACAATTGTCGGGAACAAAACATATGAGCTTAATGGCATCGTGCTTCCCGCGAAGCCAAAGAAAATGGCGATACTTGCACTCAACGATGTCCTTGCATCGAGCATAAAAAATAAAAACTCCAGCTAAAACTAGTTTTGGAGACGACATATGTTGTAGAATTTAATGATCAGTTAATTCTTCACACATTTTTTCTTTTTTTTTCTCAAGATAAAGCGGCACTTTTACGGA
>JBFGKW010000002.1:0-78029 GCA_041576495.1 Aridibacter sp.
GCGTCTATTCCTTTTCCAAAAATTCAACCCGGTTTCCAAATGGATCCCGGAATTCGAATCTGTTCGTTTCGGGTAACCGAATTCCGTTTATTACCTCGATGTTTTCCCCTTCCAGGCGGCGACGCCAGTCGTCTAGATCCTTAACCAAATAAGCCAGGTGAGCCTTGGTTTTTCCTCGGTGCCGATTTTCTTCGACGCCGATATGCAACTCGAGCCCTCCCAATTCGAGCCAGAAACCGCCCGTGGATCGAAGGGATGCAGGTTTAGTGATTTCTGACAAACCAAGCAACCTACAATAAAAATCACGGGCTTTCTCTTCGCAGCCGGGCGGAATGGTTATTTGTGCGTGGTGAATTCGCAAGAGCATCTTACAGTTTCAAAGGAAGTTTTTCCCGCATTAGGTTTTCGACCAGCTCGGGAACCAATCCATCAACTCTCCCGCCGAGTGTATATACTTGTTTGACCAAATGGGACGAGACATAGGAGTACTCTTCAGCTGCCATCAAGAAAACCGTTTCGATCTCCGGTTCCAGCCGGCGGTTCATCAGCGCCATCCGCAGTTCATATTCGTAGTCGGAAACGGCGCGAATGCCGCGAACTATGGCATCCCCGTTTCGGCTTTTTACATAATCGACAAGCAGCCCCTGAAAGCTCTCGACGATTAAGCTGCAGTCTTTGGCATCAACGTTTTCCAATACGCTCTCGATCATCCCGCACCGCTCTTCGGGCGAAAACATCGGGTTTTTGTCAGGGTTGTTCAGCACCGCAATGATGATTTCGTCAAATAAATCGACACTCCGTTCGATGATATCTATGTGACCCATCGTCAACGGATCAAATGATCCGGGAAAGATTGCGCGTTTCATTTTCACAAATTTCTTGCCCCAACTAATCTAGCCTTCACTGGCCGCAAAATGCATCGAGCCAATTAACTCCTATAGAGTCCGACATTCTTCGGTATTGTATAACCCGCGCACCGTTTAAGCCAAACCCGGCTGAGAAGACCCATTCCCTTTATCGATAGGCAACCGTCCGAACGTAATTATTTAAGCGGAAACGGGTTTGCGCCGAATCAGCCGTAATCTAATCACGATTTTCTCGTTAAGCAAACGGATAAAAAAATGTCCGGCCCAAAAATAATCGAGCCGGACACAAGTTCGTGATATCCGTTCGGTTAGAAGACCAATCGGGCACCCATAATAATGCGTCGGTTTCCGCCGTTTGTTCCCCACTGATCGAGGAAATTTGCGGCGTTGACCCGGCCTTCAGGAATACCGAAGTTCCGGTGATTTATCGCATTAAACATATCGGCGCGAATTTGAATGCGCACCCTTTCAGTAATCATAGTATTTTTGATGATCCCGAAATCGATCTGCTGAATGCCGTCTGCCCGTAATATGTTTCTACCGGCGTTGCCAACTCGCTGCGCCGCAGTAATTTGACTAAACAGCGATCGTCCGCCGGCAGCCAGAATTTCAGGTATTGACATACCCGACAGATTAAGCGATGTGTTCAGATTGGGACGAATCGCGCTGCCGACCAGTCCGTCGATTCCATTAAGCGTTGCCGCCGGATCGGCCCCGTTAAGAGCCGTAAACGGCGCACCGCTTTGAAATGAAAAGAACGAATTTATCTGCCACCCGCCCAGGACTTTTCCGGCAAAACCGTTTTGCTTGTCAAAGACGGGAAGCTGATAAACTATATTACCCGTGACCCGGTGCGGACGATCATAACTCGATCTCGCGCGATCGGCTGCCAGATTGAAAGGATCTTGGGCAGTCGCCACTTCGGCACCCGATGGATTAAATATCTCCGACGCGGTGTCGATAAACGAACTCCAGGTGTAATGAATACCGCCGCTGAAGTTGTTGCTCAGCCGCTTGTCAAAACTCAACTGAAGAGAGTGATAATCGGACTCGGCTTGATTTGCGCGAAGCCGGATCACCCCGCGGGTCGGATCGACCCGTGGACACGGATTGGCCGTTGTGCCGGTACCGCAATTAGTCCGCGGATTTCCATCAAGGGTCTGGAACAGTCCGCGGCCCCGCGTATGGATATATCCCGCCTTGAACATGGCATTGCGGGTCAATTCCCTTTGGACTTCAAATGAGAATTGATCACTCTCCGGAGCTCTGAAATCACCTCCCACGATTGTCCGCGTCAGCAGGTTGGGGTTGGTCAAATTCGGAATAAAATTCTGAATCGCGGCAAACGCTCCCGCAGCCGGCAGATTTCCCGCCGCTACAAATGGAAACGAACTGAACACGTTCAGATTAATGTTGATAAAGTTAGCGTCGTATACCCTTGAATAACCGCCGCGGAAGACCAGCTTATCCTGACCTGTCAAAAAGCCCAGAATCCCGCCTTCGCTTCTCGGATTCCAGTTGAAACCGATCCGTGGCATCCAGTTATTCTTATCGGCCTTCGGCACAGGCGTAAAGGCAAATCTCGGGTCGCCACCGTTGGCGGCAAGTATACGCGAATTCAATTCTTCCAAATAGGTAAATGAATTTCCCGGGTATTCGTAACGAAGGCCGAAACTAAGCGTAAAGTTTGGCTTGATTTTCCATTCGTCCTGTACGAAACCGTAAATTTCCCACCATTTGTATAAGCCAATCGTGTCCCCGCCGACGAGCGGACGGTTGACGGTGGCAGCTAGATTTGCCACATCATCGACAAAGTTTTGAAGAGTGGAATAATTCAGTCTTCCGCGAACTGTCGGAAAGAAGAAGCTCTCTACGTCGATCCAGCGGGCATCAACACCGAATTTCAGGTTGTGATTGCCGCGTGTGTAAGTGATGTTATCGGTGATTTGATAAGTATTGTTGACCCGAAACTGCGGTAAATTAACCGCCAGTCCGATCGCGGTGCGGTTGGCCGCTGCGTTAAAACCGGTGAGCCCGAGCTGCGAGATCTCAATCGACGGAATCGTTTCCGAGCTGGGATCGCTGGCGCTGGTAACCGAATCATAACGCGAATATCCGAATCGAAACTCATTTACGACACGATTACTCAAAATGCTGTTCAGCACCGATGTCGCTGCTTTTGTTTTGAGAGTATTAGCCGTCGTAAGCCCCGGCGGCGTTACCTGTCCGGTACCCGACGTCTCGGCTGAATCCCACCGATATCGGCCATAAATCGAATGCTTGTCGCTGATTCGGTGATCTATCCGGGCCGAACCCTGGTTGTCATCAAACTTGAACGAAGACGCTCCGGTAATGTCACCAAGCGGGACAACATAATTTTGTCCGCCTACCACAAACGATGCAGTTTGACCGTTTGAAGCTCCGGCCGGCACAAACTTCAGAAGCGCCTGAATCTGCGGGCGTGACCCGACGGCACTTTGAAGAATCTGTCTTCCAGCCTCGGTCGGCGCTCCTTTGAGCGTAAATCCGGAACCGAGTGCACGGTCGCTCCAGCGCTGGTAATCGACGAAGAAGAATGTTCGGTCCTTGCCTTTATAAAGAAGGGGAACGCCTTCGCCAAACCCGAGGAAATAAAGGGGTCCGCCGACCGTAAAGCCAATTTGATTCTCGATCCGAAAAGGCGCGAATTGCTTTGACGGATCGGTGGCTGCCGAATTGCAAAATCCTGCGCGCTTATCAAGGTTGCTGCAGGCGTTCAGCCTTTGGTTATTGTGAAACCAGAATAGAGACCCGCGAAAATCGTTGGTCCCGGATTTCCCGATGAAATTTACGATCGATCCGGAATTCTTGCCGTATTCGGGCAAAAACTGATTGGTGATGATTCTCACTTCTCCAATTGCATCAGGGTTATTCAATGCTACCTGGCCGCCTGAAACACTGGGATCATTTATATCCTGGCCGTCAAGCATGAAGTTATTTGACCGAAGTCTTCCGCCGTTCGCTGAAAAACTCAAGCCGTTGGCAAATCCGCTTTGTCCGCTTCCAAGCTGGCTGATGCCGGGAACCGAAAGAAGAACATTCAATACGTTACGGTTAGTCGCAATCGGAAGTTCAGACAAGCGCCGTTCGTCAAACCGCGTGCTGACTTCAGGCGTTGACGTGTTCAAAAGCGACGCATTTTCGGTAACAGTCACAACCGCCTCGACTCCGCCGGCTTTCAGTGATGGGCTAATCACCGCATCCTGGTTAACTACCAGCCGAATTCCGGATTGTACAAATTTGGCAAAGTTTTCTGCTTCGACGGTTAGCGAATATAAACCTACCTGGAGGTTGCTGAAACGATATCGGCCGTCCTTGTCGCTCTGAGTCGAACGCGAGAATCCGGTTCCCGCATTCGATACCGTTATTGTCGCACCGGTGATTGCACCACCCTGTTCATCCTCAACTGCGCCGGAAATCGACGCCGTCGTTGACTGTGCAACGGTTAATCCCGCTGAAAAACAAGCGAGAACAAGTACTATTAGAGTACGATAAATCTGATCCATCACGGTATTCTCCTTCAAATATTGATCAAAATTTGTAGGATAGGCGATTTTGAAAAAATCGCAGTACTAAGGCAATTGATATGCCATATTATATAAAGACAATAAGTGTTTTACTTTTATAAAGTTACTGTGTGACCGCATTATACCTAATAATCTAAACGTACAATAATTCGTATTAGTATTCAGGATTTTGGATAAAACCGCACCATTTCTGATGGTCTGATCATTTATGAAAACGCAGGAAAGCACCGCACCTGCATTGGATTGGGAAGTCTTAACAGAGCCCGTTGATGCGCCCGGATGATCAATTTTGAAACTGCGGCCGCGAGCCGGACGACCGGAATCGCATTGAGCGAAAAAATAGTAGCGGAGACGGGTTGGGTGGGTTTTTGCAAGGGCTGTGAGGAGCACGCGTGGAGTGTGATTTAGAAAGTTGGAATGCAGCGCCTGCCCGAAGTGCGATAATTCGAGTGACGACGATCCCGTTGATTGACCGACCGCGATGTCAAATTACCAGGGGTAACAGAATGATTAAATGCCCTAAAATTTTTCTCTGAGTAATTTCGCCGCCCGCTCCTGAGCTTCGGTTTGCTCGGGCGCAAAATCCTCGCTGGGTGGCATCGACATCAATGATTGAAGGTATTTTTTTGCTTCTGCGTCCTGGTTAAGCGCCAAATAGGCTTCTCCTAAATGAAGTCTGGCATAAGCATTATCCGGGTTGAGCGAATGGGCCTTCTTAAAATACTCGAGCGCGCGCTTTGCATCTCCCCCGGCTAACCCGCGCGTCGCAAGCTCGAGTTGGCCAAGCGCATCATACGCGCTTGCTCCTTCGTAATTCGGATCAAGCTCGATCACCGCATTCATCGAATCCTTAATTTTGCTGATCGATACCGTACCCACCGTAACCGGGCTCCGTCTTGAAAGCTCCCCTAAAATTGCCCCGTACCAGAAATGGCCATCGGGTTTCTTGGGTTCCATTCGTTTTGCGATTCTCGCGGCTTCAAGGGCTTTCGTAAGGACCTTTTCACTTTCCTCATCAGTTAGATTACGGCGGCTGCCGACGAAATAGCTATAGCGCGCAAATTTCCATTCCAATTCGTAATTACGATTATCGCGGTCCCTGGCTTTATCGAGAACTTCAATTGCTTTTCTCGCATTATCAAGGTCTCCCCGGTCTCTATAGAGTAAGGCCGCTTGCGTAAGTGCGCCTCCCGGATCAACGACGACCGTCGCAAGGCGCGCGTGCTCCGTATGCCCCGAAGTGCAGGAAATGGAAAGGAAAATCAAGAATGTGACAAGAAACTGAAGTGTGCGTATGTACATTGTAATTACAAATTTGGGAAAATCTATCATTTTCTGTGAAATCTCCGTTCTTTTCCGCTTTCAAGGTTACCAAATGTTTGAATCTCTGCTATATTTCTAATTCAAACTAAGTGCTGAATCATTTTATCCATAATGGCAAAGAAATCACAAGCGGCATCGTTTTATGATCTCGAGGGGACACTGGTCGGAACCAATCTTGTGCACACGCTCGGTTTTTATGCTCGGCGGCAACAGGGACTTTTCTCTACGATTCGAAAAAGCGTCACCACGGTTGCAAAACTTCCGATGTTTGGCGTCGCAGACCTCTATAGCCGCAATGTTTTTAACGAGTTTTTTTTTCAGAGTTACAAAGGGGAATCCGAAGATCGGCTGCGGTATTTTGCAGATGAGCTTTTTGAAGATGTCCTAAAGCCGGCGATTTATGAAGGCACGCCGGATCTGATCGAAAAATCCAAAAAGCTGGGTCATAAACAAATCGTCGTGACCGGGGCCTTGGATTTTAGTGTGGCGCCGCTGGCCAATCATTTGGGAATCGATGTGTTTGCAGCCAATCGTCTGGAATTCGTAAACGGGTACGCCACCGGTAGACTGCTTCCGCCGGTTATGGCGTCGGCCACCAAAGCGACCTGGATTCGTGAATATGCCGAAGAAAACGATATCAACTTGAGCAATTCATATGCTTATTCGGACAGCATTTCGGACCTTCCGATGCTTTCAATTGTCGGACATCCAGTGGCGATTAGCCCCGACTTCCGGCTGAGACAGACGGCGCTTCAGCATGATTGGGCGATTTTAGATTTAACTTAAATTTATGAGAAAACTAAATGTATTGATTGTGGCAGCATTACCGATGATTTTGTTGTCCTTGATCCCTCGATCAGAAGCTCTTAAGGCATTCAATGGCAACGAAGGCATCCCGTTTTCAAGTGTTATCGATTCTCAGCGGCTGATCGAAGATGTCAGATACTTGTCATCCGACGAATTGAAGGGTCGCGAAGCGGGGACGAACGAAAGCATCGTCGCCAGAGATTATGTTACAAAGAGATTCAAGCAGTCTGGAATTGAATTTCTTGAAAAGGACTATATACAAGAATTCTCGTTTAAGGACGGACGAAATAATACCATCCAGGCTGCCAACGTAGTCGGTTTGATCAAAGGGAATTCTGAGCCCGGCAAATTCATAGTCATTTCCGCCCATTACGACCATTTGGGAACAAGAAACGGCCAAATATACAACGGTGCAGACGACAATGCCTCGGGAACGGCTGCTCTTTTTGCAGTAGCCAAATACTTTAATGACAATTCGCCAAATTATTCATTAATCTTCGCGGCATTTGATGCAGAAGAGAAAGGCTCGCCGGGTGCGGTCCACTTTCTTCGCAACATGCCGCAAAATGGAGAGAATATTGTCCTCAACATTAATCTGGATATGATTTCCCGTAGCGATAAAAACGAACTTTACGCTGCCGGCACCTATCATTACCCGGCCTGGAAAAAATATTTAGTTAGGCTTAAAGGCGCCGCTCCGGTGACATTGTTGTTCGGACACGACCGCCCTGAGCTGAAAACCGACGACTGGACAACCCAATCCGACCACCGGATATTTCATCAAAACAATATTCCATTTATATATTTTGGCGTCGAAGATCACGACGACTACCACAAGCCGACTGATGATTTCGATAGGATCCAACCGCAATTTTATATAAACGCCGTTGAAACGATCCTGATGGCGGTTAAATCGATTGATGCGAACTACAAAAAGCACTAATCCGCAGATTAAGAGAAAATAGCATGGCATTGCAACTGCGAAGAAAAACACACGAATCAGTCGTTTATATCGACCGCGACTCGGCGCCGAGAATTATGCCGTTCGGGGAAGATTTTATTCTCGAGGATATCCCGGTCGGCACCCGCGTTATCTATCCAAACCCACCGATCAAGGGACTCCCAAACCGGGAAGCCGCGATTCGATACGCCGTAAACAAACCGATCGGGACGAAACCGCTTTATGCGCAGCTGGAGCCGGGATTGAAAGTGACAATCGCGATGGATGATATCTCACTTCCGCTTCCCCCGATGGCAACCCCGGATGTTCGCCAGACAATGCTTGAAGTGGTATTGGATATGTGCCACGCGAACGGCGTCGACGACATTCATCTGATCATTGCCAATTCGCTTCATCGCAAGATGACCGAATGGGAAATGAAGCGGATGGTGGGTTCGCGGATTCACAACGCATTCTACCCCGACCGCTACTACAATCATGATGCCGAAGACGATGACGGCTTGGTAACAATTGGACATACCGGCCATAACGAGCCGTTGCGCATCAACCGGCGCTGCGTGGAAAGTGATTTACTTATTTATCTGAATATTAATCTTGTTCCGATGGACGGCGGACATAAATCGGTCGCCGTCGGCCTTTGCGATTACGAGTCGCTGCGGGCCCACCATGAGCCGCAGACCATTATCGATTCCGATTCCTATATGTACCCGCCGGATTCCGACCTTAACCACAAGGTTCATCGACTGGGGAAACTGGTTGATGAGCATATGAATGTTTTTCACATTGAGACCGCCTTAAACAACCGCATGTTTGGCGAAGGGTACGATATCCTCACCCGTAATGAGGATGAGTTTGATTTCACCGACCGCCTGAAATGGGAAACTATGAAAAAGATGTTTTCCAAGCTGCCGCGCGGGGCCAGGCGGAAACTGCTTCATAAAATACCGGCCCAGTACGAGGTAATCGGATGTTTCGCAGGCGAAACCGAAAAGGTTCACGAGAAGATTCTGGAAAAGAACTACGAGCAGTATATTGTCCCCATTAAGGGCCAGTGCGACATAATGATTACGGGAATTCCGGATATTTCTCCCTATAACGTTTATTCGGCATTAAATCCGCTGCTGGTTCAGGTGATGGCGCTCGGATATCACTTCAACATGTACAAAAACAAGCCGCTCTTAAGAAAAGACGGAGTCATGATCGTGACACATCCTTGCTTTGACGAGTTTGATCACGATTTCCATCCGAGTTATATAGAATTTTTCCACCGGCTGCTGCCTGAATCCCGCGATGCATTTTTTCTGCGCGAAAAATACGAACGTGAGTTTGCAGAAAACCCCGCTTACATTGAGATGTACCGTCGGGGAAACGCCTATCACGGAGCGCACCCGTTTTTTATGTGGTATTGGGGAGAAAACGGCAGGCAGCACGTTGGCAAGGTAATAGTCGCGGGCGCGGAAAATGCACATGTGCCCGAGTTATTAGGCTGGGAACGAGCGGACAATCTGACCGAAGCGATAGCGATGGCGCGAAGTTATAAGGGAAGAAATGCCGAAATCACGATGCTTCATCAACCGGTGATCGGTTTGGCCGAGGTAACCGATTGAGGAATTTGCGAAAATATACGGGCATCACCACAGATGAAATTATCACCAACAGCGATTTATAAAAATAAGATTATCTTCTTTATCGGCGGAACCGGGTTTGTCGGAAAGGTGACGCTGTCGATGCTACTGAATAATTTTCCGGACATCGGTAAGGTCTATGTCATCGTCCGTGCAAGAAACGAAGAAGAATCGCTTAACCGATTCTGGAATAGTGTAGTAACTTCACCTACTTTCGATCCGTTGCGGGAAAAATACGGGGACGGTTTTGAGGATTTTATTCGAACCAAGGTTGAGTCGGTGAACGGCGATGTCTCAAGTGACTTTCTTGGAATGACGGAAGAGAGGGCCCGGGAAATTATGTCGGATTGCGATGTGATCATTAACTCTGCGGGCAATGTCACCTTTAATCCGCCGCTTGAAAGCGCATTGCGGACCAACGTCGTCGGGACGAATAACGTGTTAGGTCTGTCGAGAATGATGAACCGACCCTGCCTGGTGCATGTTTCTACTTGTTTTGTGGCAGGAAAGCGGAGCGGATCAATTTGGGAAAATGAACCCGTAGTCGGATATTTTCCGAGAAAAAATGAGCTGGTCGGAACAACGTTTGACGTAAACAGGGAAATCGAAGACTGCGCACGAATCTCTGAACAGGCACGCCAGGAGGCGGATGATGCGGTTAATATCGCCAAATTCCGGGAACTCGCGCGGACCCGGCTGCGCGAAGAGGGAAGGGATCTGGATGACGAACGGGCGGTTAGTTCGGCCGTTTTTCGCGAACGCAAGATGTGGATCCGTGAACGGACTACCGAGCTTGGCGAAGAGCGCGCCGATTATTGGGGGTGGACGAATATTTATACATATTCGAAGTCTCTCGCCGAACAAATCGTGGCACAGCAGGATGACATCGTGAAGGTTCTGGTCCGTCCTTCGATAGTCGAATCTTCCGTCAAATATCCGTTTCCGGGTTGGAACGAAGGATTCACTACCACCGCGCCGCTGATCTTGATTGCCCTTCGCGGGCAGCCCTTGATTCCCGTTAACGAAAAGCTGGTGCTGGACATCATTCCGGTCGATATGGTTGCCGGGGCAATGCTCGGAGCAGCAATGGAAGCGATGGAAAACGATCAGCCGCCGCTTGTTTTCCAGGCCGCTACGGGCGATTCGAATCCGAATGATATGAAGCGAATCACCGGACTTGTCGGGCTCTACAAACGCCAGCATTTCAGGGAAAAAGAGACCGGAAATGCGATCGTCAACCGCGTTCACAAGATGATTGAAACATCTCCCGCAACCCAAAAAGCATACGAACGGACATCGGCACCGATGCTAAACAATTTGGCTAAACGGACCAATCGTTTGCTTGATAAGGCAACTCCGGAATGGGGCGGGGGAAGAATCGGAAATATTGTCGCTGATTTAAAGAAATCGGTCGATGAGTTTGAGCGGACGACGAATGAAACGATGGAGGCATTTGCTCTGTTCAAGCCATTCATGGTTGATCACGAATACAATTACCGTTCGGATCATGTCAGGGAGTTGATGTCAAAAATCAAAAAAAGCGAGCAGCCTCTTTTGCCCTGGTACCCGGAAACCCTGGACTGGTACGAGTACTGGCTCAAAATTCATTTTCCCGGATTACGAAAATGGGTACTGCCGCAGCTTGAAGAAGACTTAAAGGCAGTCGAGCGTAGGGATTATACTTACAAAGATCTGGTCGATCTTTTCGACACTGCCACCAAACGATTCCCGACCAGAGTTTCGATGAAAATCGAACGCAACGGCCGTCTCGAGCAATACACCTATCAGGATGTCCGCGAGTTAACCTTGCGGGCCGCCGGGTTTTTTGCGGCCAAAGGCATCGAACCGGAGGACCGGGTGATGTTGTTTTCGCACAATATGCCCGAATGGGGTTTGAGCTATTTTGGAATAATCAAGGCCGGCGCGACCGCCATTCCGATCGATCCGGCCAGCTCGGTGGATGAGATTATGCGGTTTGCCAGGGCGGGTGAAGCGTCTGCAATCGTAATCAGTCCCAAGCTTCAGGAAGAAAATCCTGATTTGGCGGACCGGCTGAAAACAGAGAAATTAGGTGTCAAAGTATACAATTTTAATGAAGTATTCGAGATGACATCCGAAACCGAAGAAGCAAAACGCTTGGCACGATTGCCGGACCGAATCGTTGCCACATCTCCGGCTTCCTTAATATTCACATCCGGGACGACCGGGTCTCCAAAAGCCGTAATGCTGTCACACAAGAATTTCACGAGCATGGTTTCGATGCTTTCGTCAGTTTTGGAAATGACCATCGAAGATGGGGTTTTATCTGTACTGCCGCTTCATCATACGTTCGAATTTTCTGCCGGTTTTCTGACCCCGTTTACCAACGGAACTCAGATCCGGTACCTCGAAGAATTGACCAGTGACGAACTCGCCCGGGCAATTGAAAAGGGACACGTCACCGGCATGGTCGGTGTTCCGGCGCTGTGGGAGATGCTTCACCGAAGAATTAAAAGCCGGCTCAGGGACAGGGGCGATTGGTTTGCCGATTTGGCCGATAACGTGATTGATTTCAATGCCTGGCTGCGGGACAACACGCCTTTTAATCTCGGTCCGGTAATTTTTTTCCCTATTCATGAAGGAATGGGCGGACGAATGCGCTATATGATATCGGGCGGATCGGCGCTCAGCGAAAAGGTACAAAAAGACTTGCACGGTCTCGGATTCAATGTCCTCGAAGGTTACGGTTTAACCGAATCATCGCCGGTCCTGACGGTTGCCAGGCCGCAAAACGAACTCATCAGGGGAAGCGTTGGGAAACCGCTGCCGGGCGTTGAAGTGATGATTGATTCGCCGGATGAAAAGGGAGTCGGGGAAGTTCTCGCGCGCGGGCAGAACATAATGCTCGGCTATTACAATAATGATCAGGCGACCGATGAAGTGATCGATGAAAACAGGTGGCTCCGGACGGGCGATCTGGGAAAACTGGACGAGGAAGGAAATCTCTTTATTGTCGGACGTTCAAAAGACGTGATTATCGATTCAAACGGGAAAAATATTTATCCGGATGAAATAGAAGACCTTTACGGAAAGTCCGATTTCATAAACGAATTATCAGTAGTCGGGTATCCGGACGAAACCGGCGGCGAGAGAATCGCATGTCTCGTCGTTCCTGATTACGAGAAAGATATATCCCTGACCCGTGCAGCTACCAACAAGGAAGTAGAAAAACATTTCCGGGAAGTCTCGGCAACGCTTCCCTATTTCAAACGCGTTCAGCTTTTGCATTTGACGCCTTTTGAACTGCCGCGAACCGCTACCCGCAAGGTCAAGCGGCCGGAAGTGGTCGAAATGATCGGGACGCTTGAAAACCGCGCAAAGAGCAAAACAAACAAAGTTGTCGAATCAAAAGGCGACGACAATGTTTTGTGGATTAGAAAAATCGTCGCGAGCGTTTCCGGCCGGTCGCTTTCTGAAGTCGCGTCAGATTCCCGTCTTAGCGATCTGGGATTCGATTCGTTGATGTTTGTCGAACTTCAAGCTGCGGTTGAAGACGGCGGCGGACGTGTCCTCTCTCCCGATGAGCTTGATGAAGTTCAGACCGTGAGGGAACTTTTGACCATGGTTCAGAGGGTCGATAAATCAAAACACATCGCCGATGAACCCGGAGCCGAAAAAGGGGACGATGAAGAATTATATATCCCATCTCTCGTCAAAACCGTTGGCAACCAAGTTGTTACTTTTGCCCAGAAAATTCTCTACCAAAATATTTTGGAAACCAATATCGAGGGCAGGTCAAACGTGCCGTCTCACGTCAACTTTATCGTCTCATCAAATCACGCATCTCATCTCGATATGGGGCTGCTGAAGTTTGCGCTGGGTGATGGGGTTGCCGAACAGACTGTGGCCGTTGCGGCGGCGGATTATTGGTTTGACACGAAATATAAGCGGGCCTATATGAACAATTTCACATCGCTTGTGCCGATCGAGCGGTCGGGCAGCCTGCGCCAATCACTCCGTCACGTGACGCAGATTTTAAAAGAGGGATATAACTGTTTGATTTTTCCAGAGGGAACGCGCAGCTTGACCGGCGAAATGGCGGAATTCAAGCCGGTTATCGGTTATCTCGCTTTGAACAACAAGGTTGGTATCCTGCCGCTCTATTTGTGGGGAACGTTTGAAGCATTTCCGAAAGGAACGACGGTGCCGAAGGTCGAAAAAGTGGGCTCTAAAATCGGGGCGCGGGTCGGACGATTTTTGGAGTATGAAGAACTTGCCGAAATGGTTAAAGGAATTCCCAATACCGAGGCCTATCGTTTAGTAGCTGCCAGGGTTCAGCACGAAGTAGAAAATATGCGGGATGGCCGGCGGGATAAGTTCGACATCAAGGCGGTCCGCAAGAAATGGAAAGCCGAACGACGTAAAACGAAGAAAATTGAGCCGGTTATCGATGAATAAATTCGGGACGTTATTCTTCATCTGTTGCGCGGTCGCCTTCCGGACCCCGGGTTGAATCGAATTGTAATTTGAGATGGCGCGAAAAACAAAAGCATTAGCAAAGACACCAAAAAAAATCCTGATCACAGGCGGTACCGGATTTCTGGGGACTCATATCGTCAAACAATTGCTTGATTCGGGCGAAAAGAATCTCAGAGTGATGGCGTCATCCGTACCCGGTTGGATGAAGGACCGCGGCGTGGAGGCGTGCCTGGGTTCGGTAACCAGGGAAGGAGATGTCGCCGGTGCGGTCAAGGGAGTATCGGCTATCTACCATCTGGCGGGTAAAGTTTCACGGGATAATGAAGACGCGGCTTTGATGAACCGGGTTCACGTTCAGGGAACCCGAATTTTGTGCGAAGCCGCTAAGGAGGCGGGTGTCAAGACTTTTGTAGTCGCATCTTCAAGCGGAACCATCGCGGTCAGTGAAGACAAACAAGTCCTGGATGAAACTTTCCCGCCGCCGATGGATTTGATTTCGCGCTTTGCATATTACTCGTCAAAGTTTTATCAGGAAAAAACGGCGTTGGAGAATTTTGACGGAAAGGGACTAAAACTGGTTATCTTAAATCCTTCGTTGCTTCTCGGAACCGGAGATGAGCGGCTCAGTTCGACCAAGCCGGTTTTGGATTTTCTCGCGCGCAAGATCCCGTTTACGCCTTCGGGCGGATTGAATTTTGTGGATGCCAGAGACGCAGCTACCGCGTTTATCAACGCATCCGAAAAGGGAAAACACAAGGAGAAATATCTGGTCGGTGCTGAAAATATGAAGTTTGAAGAATTTTTCGGCAGACTCGAAAGATTATCAGGCGTTTCCGCTCCCTTGCTTCGGCTGCCGAAATCGATCTCCGTTGCAGGTGCAAATTTGGTTGATTCGTTCTTTAAGCACCGGAAAAAGACGCCGCCATTTGAAGCAAAAGAGGTCGAACAGGCCGAATTATTTTGGTATTTCAACTCGACAAAAGCCAAAGAAGAACTGGATTTTACCCCGAGGGATCCGCAGGAGACCTTAAACGATACGATCAATTATCTGAGGAAGAATATCCTGGGTGAGGAAGTATTTGGTTAAGTATATTTGTATCAGCGAATTCGTCTTGGTTACATTTATTTATAAGTATCCATAAACGTCGGTTTTCTTCTCGCGTTGCTGATCTGTTCCCACGCATATGCGATCTTGATCAGAGTCGGTTCTGAAAACGCCCGGCCGAAAAACGACATCCCAATCGGCATCTCGCTGATAAATCCGGACGGAACGGTTATATTCGGATAACCGGAGACCGCCGCCATACTCGAACTTCCGACGTAGTTTGTCGGGCTGTCGCCCATTATTAAATCGATCAGCCACGATTGGGAATTAGACGGCGCCAAAAGCGCGTTCAGATTCTCCTTGTCCATAATCAGATCGATTCCCTTATCCTGAGTTAAAACCTTGCTCCGGAGAAGCGCAAGCCTGTATGAACGGTCGTTAAGGTCTTTTTTCTCCTGCGCCTTTTCAAAGATTTCCTGCCCGAAATACGGCATTTCCTTATCCGAATTCTGCTTGTTGAACTCGATTAATTTTTGAAGGGTGTCATATTTACCGCCCCGGGATTCTAGATACTTGTTGAGGTCAGCCTTAAATTCGTATAAGAGAACTTCATATTCATCATCACCGTATTTCCGAAAATGAGGAAATTCTACGTCCACCAACTCTGCTCCGTTCTTTTTTAAAGTCTCTATGTTTTTGTTCATCAAGCCGTCGAGCTTGTAGTTTTTGCCAAAGTATTGGCGGACGATTCCGATTTTCATTCCCTTCAACCCGTTCTTATCCAAATATTTCGTGTAATCTTTTTCTCCCTTTGAGACCCCCTGTGAAGTGATCGAATCCGTTTGATCTTCGCCGATCATCGCGTTGAGCAAAATTACCGCGTCAGTGACAGTTCGCGCCATCGGGCCCGCAGTATCCTGACTATGGGCGATCGGGATGATGCCGCTTCGAGAGACGAGTCCGAGGGTCGGTTTGATTCCGACGATCCCGTTTATTGAAGACGGACACACCACTGAGCCGTCGGTCTCCGTTCCGATGGCCACGGCTGCTAGATTGGCGGCCACCGCAACCCCCGATCCGGAAGATGAACCGCATGGACTTCTATCCAGAATATATGGATTTCTGGTCTGGCCGCCTCGCCCTGACCAGCCGCTCGATGAATTCTCCGAACGGAAATTTGCCCACTCGCTTAAATTGGTTTTGCCCAGCAGCACAGCCCCGGCGTTTCGAAGTTGACGGACCACAAAGGCATCCCTTTTGGGAGTTGGAGCGTCAACAAGGGCCAGACTCCCGGCGGTTGTTTTCATCTTATCGGCTGTATCGATATTGTCTTTTATAACTACCGGGATCCCGTGCATCTCCGATCTCACGTTTCCATCCGCCCGCTCTTTGTCCATCCGTGCTGCAATCGCCATCGCATCCGGGTTTAACTCGATTATAGACTTCAGTTTGCCGTCGTATTTCTTGATCCTTCCAAGATATATTTCGACAAGCTGTTTTGATGTTACGTCACCGTTCTTCATCGCCTTTTGAAGATCCAGCACCGTCATTTCTTCGATGTCGAATTGTCTGACAGAAGGGCAGTCAGAAGCCGCAATTTTCTTACCCATCAAAAAAAATGTTCCTCCCGAGATACCGACCTGAAAAAAATCACGGCGATTGATTGACATAGTTTCTCTCCAAATTAATGAATTTTACTTTCTTGAACTTGGTTTAACTTATATTGCACAGGCGATTCTTGGCAAACCAAACCGGGGCCGGACGGGGCAGAAATCAAAAATGGTGAATTGCCGGATATGTACGCCAAGATCGATATACACGGCGTTCTAATGCGAAAAATAGTTGATTGTTTGGTTAGTTAGACTTACTTTACAAATCGATTCATAATAATCAAAAATTGGTTTCTGAGGTGTTTCTTATGTCGGCAAAAGTACTTTTATTCATTGTTATTCTGCTTTCGGCATTCGCCGCCGGTTGTCGCTCCGAAACAAACACAAATGAAATAAAGGAGATCCCGAAGGTGGACAATGATGCCGCTGATAAAGAATTTGAGCAGTTGGCCGTTCGTTTCGTCGACCAATCACTTGAGCTAAACCCCGAAGAAGCGACCCGGCTTGGAGAACACAAATTCGACGGACGACTTAACGATTACAGCGTAAACGGGATCAAGCGGTCCCTTGATTTCAATAAGTCTTTCCTGGCAGAACTTGAGAAGATCCCGCTCGCTAAATTGAGCAGGGTAAACAGTATTGACTATCGAATCCTTAAACATAACCTCGAGTACGCAGTTTTTCAGATCGAGACCCTCAAAGAACACGAATGGAATCCGTTGACATATAACCCGGGCGGGGCAATTTACAACCTAATTGCCCGCGATTTCGCACCCTTAAATGAACGGCTGGTTAACGTGAAATCCCGGCTCGAAAAGATTCCCGATGTTCTCGAAGCTGCCAGGGCAAATTTGAATTCTCCGCCAAAAATCCATACGGAAACCGCGATATCCCAGAACCAGGGAGTCATCAAACTTATAAAAAAAGATCTTCAAGAATTTGTGGAACAAGCCGGGTTGACGAAGGAATTTGCACCAGTCCAGGAACGGGCAATCTCCGCGCTAGAAGAATACGGCAAATGGCTTGAGAATGATTTATTGCCGCGTTCAAACGGAGAATCTCGCCTGGGTGCCGAAAGATACAGCCAAAAGCTTCGATTCTCAACTGATTCAGATTTAACCAAAGAAGAAATCTTAAAACGTGCGGAGGAAGATCTCGTTAAAACTCAGGATCGGATGTACAAGATCGCGCTCCCACTCTATAACAAGTTTTTCCCGGGCGAATCGGATGTGAAAATACTGGGTGAGAAAAGTAAAATTTGCAAGGCGGTATTGGCCCGGCTGGCGGAAGACCGTCCGGACGACGAGACGATCGTCGGCCAGGCGAAAAAAGACGTTGAAGAAGCGACGGATTTTGTACGCGTGAAAGATCTTATGACTGTTCCCGACGAGCCGCTGGACGTGATCGAAATGCCTGAATTCCAGCGGGGCGTGGCAATCGCCTACTTTGATTCGGCCGGCCCGCTTGAGAAAAAAAACGAAACGTTTTATGCGATCGCACCTACCCCTTCCGATTGGGATGAAACCCGCCGCGAATCATTTTTTAGGGAATATAACGACTATATGGTTAAAAACCTCACGGTTCACGAAGCGATGCCGGGCCATTACCTTCAGATCATGCATTCCAACCAATTTAAGGCTCCGACCATGATACGCGCGATATTTCGAAGCGGGACCTTTACCGAGGGATGGGCGGTTTATTCCGAACAGCTAATGGCGGAAAATGGTTACGGCGGACCGGAAGTCGAAATGCAGCAGCTGAAAATGAGACTTCGCGTAATCATTAACGCCATTATCGATCAGAAAATTCACTCTGCCGGAATGACTGAAAAGCAAGCGTTAGACCTGATGATGAATGAAGGCTACCAAGAAGAGGGCGAGGCCGCCGGCAAGTGGCGCCGGGCAAACCTGACGTCAGCGCAGCTTTCTACATATTTCGTTGGGAGCTCTGAAATGATTGATCTCGTCAATGCATATCGGGCAAAGAATGGCGAAAATACCAGTTCGGATCGGACTATGCATGACAAGCTCCTCTCATTTGGTTCGCCGCCCCCCAAATATATAAAGGAAATGCTCGAACTCCAGTGATCGATGTTAGCCGGGTTGCGGAAGTAGTAAGAAAAAGAGGACCGCATCTAATGCCGTCCTCTTGGAACCGGAATGAGGCTTCGAACGTTTACGGCCTGTTTTTGCGATTGTGCTTTGCCCTGTAAATTCTCCGGCTGTTTTTATTTTCGATTCTATGAATTTTCAGCCGCTCTTTTTTGGTAACCTCACCATCTGACTTTGCCCGTTTCTTCGCCTTTTGAGTCTTCTTTTGACCCTTTTGAAGTTTTATAAACTCGCCGCGTGTGATGCTGCCGTTCTTAACTCCCTGACGGATCCGTTTTTGCTGATTCTTTTGCCGTTTGTTGATTCCCGGCGTCTCCGTCTGGGCACTTCCGGCTATCGTCAAACCGAATATAAAACAAATTGACACAATAATTAAACCCAATGATTTCTTCATCATTATTCCTCCAAGTAAATTAATTTTGCGCCAACGTTGACTCGTCTATAAGACGGCTGAAATCGCAAGATGGTCTATAAAAAAGTCAGATTAGACTTCTGGCGGCCGATCAACAACGAGAATCAGCCCGCCAATCACGAGGTTTGAGAGCAAAAATTAATTGCTCATCGGCCATCTTCTCTCATCTCGGACGTGCGTCCTTGACATATTTATCCATCCATTGAATCTGCTCCCAAAGTACGTGTTCGATCGATTCGCGACCGGAATATCCGTGTGATTCGTGCGGCAGCATTACGAGCCGCGCTGTGCCGCCGTTGCCGCGGATCGCCGCAAACATACGTTCCGATTGCATCGGATAGGTGCCCGAATTATTATCTGCTTCGCCGTGAATCAAAAGCATCGGCTCATTGATCTTATTTGCGCGCATAAACGGCGAAAGCGTGTAATAACTTTCGGGTGCTTCCCAAAACGATCTTCGTTCCGATTGAAATCCAAACGGAGTCAAGGTTCGGTTATATGCCCCGCTCCGGGCGATTCCGGCCCTGAAGAGGTCGGAGTTGGCAAGTAAATGGGCCGTCATAAACGCTCCGTATGAATGTCCCCCGACCGCCACCCGATCGGGGTCGACGACACCCATATCGGCTCCTTTATTGATCGCTGCTGCGGCTCCGGCAACGAGCTGTTTTATGAATGTGTCGTTGACAGTCAGCGGATCGCCGACGATCGGAACCGTTACATCATTTAGAATCGCATATCCCCGCAGGAGGAGAAACAGATGAGAATAACCTCCAATGGATGTAAATCGGTTTGTCGATCCGGTAACCTGCCCGGCAACGTCCCCGTCCGTGTACTCGCGCGGATAAGCCCATAATAACGCGGGAAGTCTCGTACCTTTTTTATAATTCGGCGGGAGGTAAAGCGTAAATGAAAGATCGACTCCATCATCCCGTTTATATTTGACCAGCTGCTTGGTAATTCCGCGGAGTTGCGGAGTCGGGTCTTCGAAGTTGGTGATCGGAACCACAGATGTCGCATTAGCCCTTGCCTCCGGCGTGTTAGTTCGGTCACGGAGGTAAAGATTTGGCGGATCCGTTTCGGATTCACGCCGTGTAATAAAAGCATCGGCCTCATCGTCAACCAGCGCGACGAAAGTCTCGTATTCGTCAGGGCCCGAACGGAAAAGTTCGTCCTTTACCAGCGTTTTGATATTCATCTTGTGAAGAAACGGACGGTCGCCCTGGGGAGTTGATCCGCGTCCGGAGAGATAAATCCAATCACCGTTCTGAATGACAACCCTTTTTCCGTTTGGAAGAAGTTTGGTTTCCAGCGAGCCGATGTCATTATACCGATCCCGGATATTCAAATCCGAGATAAGCTTTAAGCTGGACGGATTTCTATAATCTGTCATAAAAATCCGACGGCGCTGTTTGTCACGATCATAATCGTAGAACCACATTGTGCCGGTCGCTTCGCCGAATATTCGGCCGACATATCGATGTTCGATTTTCAGAATATCTATTGGCTGAGTCGAAAAGGGAGCGGGCAGCATGACTAATTTGTCGCGGTGTGACGCCTTATTGCGGGGATCACCGCCGTCGAGCGCCTGCGCCCACATCAGTGTCGCGGGTTCGTTAGGTATCCAGCCAAAATTCCTCGGCGAATTGGCTACACCGCCATTCGGTAGATTGTCCTGAATCGGAATACTGGCAACTTTGTGAACCAGTTTCCCGTTTTTATCCCAAACCTCCACTTCGTTGGGAAATCTTGAATACGGGAACAGGTATGTATAAGGCCGTGTGATCTTTGACACGAGAATAAACCTGCCGTCGGGAGATACATCTGCTTCATCAAATATCGCCGGTTTGTTTATTAAACTTATGCCGCCGTTGACCCGGATCACCGCAAGATGTGAGGCGGCGTAATAATCAAATAACTTTTCGTCGTTTGGCGAAGACAATAAATCCTGGTATGTAGGGATCGCAGCGGCACGGCCTGCAGTTTCCTGGATGCTGGGGGAGGTAGGCACATAAACCCGGGATGGCGCAGCTCCGCGGTTCTTAGAGACCGTATTTACCAGCAGGCTCCGTTGATCAGGCATCCATTCGAACCCGCCAAACGCGGAATTAACCTGTACCCCCTTTATTTTTGTTGCCTTTCCGTTGGCCGTCTCGATAACCCATAGCTCGACCCCGGTCGGGGTAAGATTTCCGGCAGCAATATATTTGCCGTCGGCACTCCAGTTCGGCGAGACCATCTTGGCGCTCCTGGGCAAGTTAATTGCCGTTTCCTTTCCGTCCGAAACATTCTTAAGTGTCAGGTTTGGATAATACCGTTCGCCGTGCCTGGAATTGGTAGCCGGGTTGATCCGGAGTCCGGCAAGTCTCAGCATCGGTTCCGAAAGATCCGCGATCGGCGGGTACCGGACAGGCTCAAGTAAGAGTATTTTATCCCGGGCCGGACTCAACGACGTAAACGGCGTCGCCGGGGCATTTAAAATTTCCAGGATTTCCTTTGGAGGCTTTTGGTATCCCTGCGCCCCAACGAACGAAATACAAACCAAAAAAAGTATGACCAGAACAAATGCCTTCGAAATAACTTTCATTTTTAATCTCCCGTTTCAATCATTGCGGCAATTCCTAGGTGACTTAATCAGCTTGTTCATAAGTCACCTGATGCTTATTTCTTTCGAGAAGTAATCGATAAATGTTCGAATCTATAAGGCGATTCGCTCAATGAATTGGTTCTGGGGAACCCTTGCTGCATCGAATGGTCGCGTAAAAGCAGCAGTGATAACGCTTTACACTCATCCCAAAAAAACTATTTCTTTACGAACTTATGATAAAAGAGTATAAACGATAAGCGCCTGACAAAGAAGCCTTTTGAAAATCACAAACAAATGACTAAAGAACAATTGGTTCGGGGGATTAGCCGCTGGGATCTTACGGCGATCGTCATCAATACGGTGATCGGTGCCGGTATTTTCGGACTCCCGTCAAAAGTCGCCAACCTGGTCGGCAGCTACAGCATTGTGGCGTTTTTTTTGTGCTCGATTATCATCGCATTTGTAGTGCTTTGTTTCGCCGAAGTGAGCAGCCGTTTCCGGGCTACCGGCGGTGCGTATATTTATACCAAAGAGGCATACGGATCATTTATCGGGTTTGAGGTCGGCTGGCTTTTCTGGATTACGAGGTTTACCGCATTTGCCGCTAACTGCAATTTACTGGTTTCTTATCTGGGGTTCTTTTACGAACCCGTTACAATCGGAATTTTTCGGACATTTATCATTGCGCTTGTGGTGTTTGGCCTGACGTTTATAAACATCGTAGGTGTTCGTGAATCGGTTAAAACTACCAACATTCTGACGATCGGCAAATTGATCCCGTTGTTTTTGTTTATTGTTGTCGGCGTATTCTTTATCCAGCCGGAAAACTTCGTTTTTACGGCAACGCCCGAAATGGATGTTTTTGCAAATGCGATCCTGGTTTTAATTTATGCTTTCGTTGGGTTTGAATCGGCCGTTATCCCTGCGGGCGAAATGAAGGATCCTAAAAAGAATGCGCCATTCGCACTAATGATGGCTATTGGAATTATCGTCGCTTTTTATATCCTGATTCAAGTAGTATCGATCGGAACCCTGCCCGAACTGGCAGATTCCGAACGGCCACTTGCCGATGCCGCGCTGAAATTCGTCGGAATCTGGGGAGCCGCATTCATCGTTATTGGAGCCCTCGTTTCGATTCTGGGGAATTTGAATGTAGGGTTGCTGGCGACCACGCGGTTGATGTTTGCGATGGCCGAGCAAAGAGACATACCTCAGATTTTAGCCAAGCTTCATACGAAATTTAAGACCCCATATATTTCGATCATCATAACTTCGATCGGGATTTTTATTTTCACTGTTTACAGCAATTTTCTCGAGGCGTTAACGATTAGCACGGTGACACGGATAATTGTCTATGGAATGACCTGCATCGCATTGCCGATATTTCGATATCGCAAGAATGCTCCAGAAGCCGGTTTTATCGCACCGCTCGGAATTCTTGCATCGATTATCTCGCTGATTTTGCTCGGCTGGTTAATGTTTAGCGTGAAAATGTCTGACCTTATTCAGGTGGCGGCAGCTCTTGTGGTGGGTGCGCTAATATATTTGCTGTCTAATCTCGGGCAGAAACCGACTCCGCCTGCGGGTGATGGGCTTTAGTCTGAAATCAATCCACTGTCAATGTATCCGGAAAGAAATCAACTCTCACGGCATCAGTATTTCATTCTTTGGATAAGCCCGTTGAGCCCCTCCAGCAAGAGGTTCGGTTCGACAATTTTAACAAATTCAGATTCGCCCTCAATCAGCTCTGCGAAACCGCCGGTTGATATGACGGCAGCTTGTTTACCATAAACATTTGTTATTCGCTTGATGATGCCGTCGACCATTCCAATATAGCCGTAATAAATACCCGATTGAATGGAGCCTCTGGTGGAATTGCCAAGAATTTCATTCGGTTTTTCAATCTCTATCTTTGGCAATTTGGAGGTTTTTTCAAAAAGCGCTGAAGCAAGCGTGTTGATTCCGGGACTTATTATTCCACCCAAATACTCAAGTTTTTCACTTACAAAATCAATTGTTGTAGCAGTACCGAAATCGCAGACGACACAAGGTGCGCCGTATTTGGCAACCGCCGCATAGGCATCGACCAGCCGGTCGGAGCCGCAATCTGAAGACGGGAAGTAATTTATTGAAAAGCCGAAATCGAACGTATGGTCGACAAAAACCGGTTCTTTTTTATAGTATTCGAGTCCGAATTTCCGATATTCGTCATCATTTTCCGCAACCACAGAAGAAATTACGATTCCGTCGAGCCGATCGGGAAAGGCGTGGTTCAGATTCTTAAAAATTTCCGGACTAGTTGTCCTGCGGTTCGTATCTACAGAAATTTTCTTCATCAGGCCCTGACCCTCAAAAAGGCCGAACTTCGTTTTCGAATTTCCGATGTCGATGGCGAGCTGCATATCGAAAGAAAAAGCGGAAAAAGGAAAATGTCTGAATATCATTTTCCATTTTCCGCTATTTGTTTTTGACCAAAATTACCCTTCAAGCGGCAGACCGTCATAAACGACCCGCCATCCATTTTTCCTACTTGTGCTTAAACTCTTATTGTACCAATCCAGCGCTTTATCAGGGTCATCGTAGAGCTGAACCGCGGGATTTGACTCGCGCGGGTCGACCCGGCAGATTGCTCCTCCTTCATCTGCGGTTTTTAAACAAAGAAGCGCGATGAAATTGTTCTTTGACAGAATCGCCGTTCTCATATTTACCTCACTAAACTCAATCGGTTTAATCTCGATATCGAGCTCGCGGTTTTCTTCGTCAAACGGCTCACTGTCAAAATCGGGAAGTTCGTCTTCCAGATCTTCGAGGTATTGGTCAAAATTTTCAATATCAGAACTCATAGATTAATTACCCGAAATAAGGATTCGAAAGAAACGTTTCTATCAATAATCGATGGGAATGTAAAACCCACGGACTATTTTCTCACACTTCAGGGATATAATCACTATTTTCCCGAATCGATTCGATTTCGCCCGCATTGATAATGATCGTTTCGTTTTCTTCAGTCACAACCCGAAGAGCTCCATTCGCTTCCAGCCCTGCGGTAGCCCCCAATATCATTTTTGTATCCGATATGATGACGCGTACCTTTTTACCATGGAAATAAGATGAGCGCTTCTGCCATTCCTCCCGAATTTTTTGAGGACCCGCTTGATCCAACAAGATTTCATAAAAGTGAATTAGGAATTTGGTCAGCGCGTTAACGAGTTCTTCCTCCTCGGGCCTTCGTCCGGATTCCGAGAAGACCGAAGTCGCCGAGGTTTCAAGCTGCGGCGGAAAGTCTTTCGAATCGAGATTTAATCCGATACCTACAATTACCGCCGGCTGACTCTCCGATCCGGTCGATTCGGCGAGGATCCCACAGATTTTCTTGCCGCCGACCAAAATGTCATTCGGCCATTTAATATCCGGTTTGAGATCATAAAGACTAGCGAGCGTTTCATAAACGGCGACCGCAGCCATCAATGTGATCATCGTGCGGAAGCCGGCCTCAAGCTTCGGACGGAGCAAAATACTAAGATATAGTCCCGAACCCTTACCGGAAATCCAAACCCTGCCCCGGCGTCCGCGACCTGCCGTTTGTTCACCGGCCAGGATACACAAACCTTCGTCGGCACCGCGTTTGGCATGGGCTATTGCGGTCGCGTTTGTCGATTCAATCGAATCAAATTTGAGTATGGTTATGTTCAATAAAAGTCCTAGCAGCAACGATCCGGCAGCTATTTCGTCGGGCGCGGTTTCCACAATGAATTGGTATAGAATCGATTTTCATCGAAGAAGTTCTCAATGATCGTAAAACCACTCATATCCGCCAATTTTTCGATCATCGGAAGGTCATATTTTTGAGAGACTTCCATATAAATCGGTTCCCATTTCTTTAACGAAAAACTCCGTTTAAGTGCCTTAATATAAACGACTTGGTCCTTCTGAGAGATTAAAAATGAGCGGGCTGCCCGTTCAACCGGATGATAACTCGCATAATGCAAATACTCTTCGATTTGAAAATCTCCGCCCAGCTCCCGATTTATCCTTTTCAACAGATTGAGGTTAAAACGGGCAGTTATGTTGAGCGAATCGTCATAAGCATTCAATATTGTTTTGGGGTTCTTATGCAGGTCAAACCCGATGAAAATTAAGTCGTTGTCGTGCATCACGTTCCGCAGGTGTGTAAAAAACTCCGTCGCCCTTTCTTCGTTAAAGTTTCCGATATTCGAACCCAGAAAAAGCAAAATCTTCCGCCGTTCGATAGTCTTGTTAAATGATTCGAGAATCTTGAAGTAATCGCCTTGCTCGGGCTGTATATCGAGCGCCGAAAATTCCCGATGGAATTTTTTGGTCAGAAAGTTGAGGGCCTCAGACGAAATATCAATCGGAATATATCGAAACGATGCGTTCCGCTTTAAGAAGTAATCGACCAACAGCGAAGTTTTCGTACCGTCACCGGCGCCGAGTTCTATCAAGTCAAAATCGTCCTCGCCGACGTCAAACGCATCATAAATTTCTTTGGTCCGCGTATCGAATATTTCGACCTCAGTTCGGGTCAGGTAGTATTCAGGAAGTTTCATAATCTCCTGAAATAACCGGGAGCCTTCATCGTCGTAAAAATATTTTGATGAGAGTCTTTTTGGGTCGTCGCTTAAGCCCTCGAGTACATCCTCGGCAAACGAATTTTGTTTTTGCTTTGTCGAAATATCCATTAAATCCCCGTTGTAGATCGTAATCGTTTGATGATGAGTCGTGTGAAGGTGTCTCGTTATTTTGCAAGCCGGATTCCGTTGAATTGCCATCGAAGCTGTGGGTGAAAGAAATTTCGATAAGTCTTCCGGCTGTGATCAGGTGAGGTGGCGACCGACGCACCTCGCAGAACTTTTTGATTGACCATAAACTTGCCGTTGTATTCCCCGACCGCACCTGCCGCGATCTTAAATTCCGGGTAAGGCAAATAGGATGAGATTGTCCATTCCCAGCGAAATCCCCAATTCATCCCGTCACTCGCAGTTTCCCATTCGAATTCCGTCGGCAGCCGCATTTTTTTCCATTCGGCAAATGCCGACGCTTCAAAAAACGAAATATGACACACGGCATTTTCGGGGTTAATCTCGCGCAAACCGGCCAATGTGAATTGGTGCCATTGTCCTTCGACGCTTTTCCAATAGAGCGGATGGCTGACCTCGTTTTCGTTGACCCAATCCCATCCTTCGGAGTGCCAAAGACGGTGATCCCGATAACCGCCGTCCTCGATAAATTCCATATATTCTTTGTTTGTCACAAGATCCTTCCGAATCTCGAAATCTTCTAAATAAACCTTGTGCCGGCTGAGTTCGTTATCAAAACAAAAGCCGCTGCCTTCGTACCCGATTTCCTTTATTCCACCCTCGAAACCGACGATTCCGTCTCCTTCGATTATCCCACGTTCGACCAAGGCGAATTCCGGATCGTAAACCGGAAATATCGGATTTACACTAAGAATAAATTTTAGATCCGTCAGAAAAAGCTCCTGATGCTGCTGTTCATGATTTAAACCCAATGTAACCAGATGGTGAAACTCCCGGGGCATTTCGCGGTCAAAAAGGGCCAGCATTTCGCCATCAACGTGTTGACGGTACTCAAAAACCTCCCTGACCGTGGGGCGTGACAAATCACCCCGCCTGTGGCGCAGGGTGCGCTCGCCGAATGTGTTGTAATAACTGTTAAACAAGAACCCGAAATCCGGATTAAACACCCGGTATTCGGGAGAAAATCGCTTGAGGATCATTTCCTCGAAAAACCAGGTCGTATGGGCGATATTCCACTTCGGGGGTGAGACATCAACGCTCGGCTGTGGGACGTAGTCTTCGATCTCGAGCGGCTTGCAAAGTTCTTCAGTATATTTTCGAATCTCGCGAAAACGAAGGGCGGCGTCATTCCCGGTCAATTCTTGCTTTTTTTTCGGTCGCATCAGCCTTATTAAAACAAAAAAGCGTTGAAAGATAAAAACACCAACTAATTAATGTCGTCCTGAGATCGATCCGGCGCTCCCTCAGGAGTTGCTGGTTTTGCACCGGCATATATCTTTCTTAGCGCCTCTTCACAAATCTCCGTCAAATAATAATCCTGAGACCTCAGATTCGATTCGAGCGGTTTGATCGAACTCGAATCACCGATTTCTCCAAGCGCAAATGCCGCTTCCCGGCGGACATCGCGCGATTCCTTTCGGTTGGCAAGAACCCCGATCAATACTTCATTTGCACTTTTGAAATCGGGATAGGCGTCAAACAGGTTTCCATACTTGGGCCGCAAAATTATTTTGTATTTGTCCGGTAAAAAGCTTTCCGGAGTGGTAAGGGAGGGACTCCGAGACTGAATCGTTTGTGCAGTTTGGCCAATCGCGCGTGCCGCGGCACGGCGGATAAATGAATCCTTAGACTTTCTATTTCGCTGAATGGCAAAAACTAACGGGCCGATCGCTGAAACATCACCGATTCTTCCAAGCGCTGCAGCACTCGCCGCCCGAACCTCACGATTCTTATCGCTGCGGAGTAATTCTATTAACGCTGCAACGGCACCTGAGTTTCCCACGATGCCCAGCGCATGGGCGGTCTCACGGCGAATGTAATCGGATTTGTCATTTAGCAGCGGAAGCAGCGCCCGAACGGCTTCTTCTTCGGGAAGGTATACAACGGTGTGGGTTGCGGTGGCCCGGACAATTTCCGAGGGATCACGGAGTACGGACAATGCGACCCGGGAAGCGGATTCGCTTTCGAAGTTTCTCAGTTCCGCAAGGGCGTTTCGTTTAACCTCAATTTCGCCAAATTCAAGTCTCTCGCTGAAAAACTTTAGTTCTTGATCAGACTGCGTAAATGATTCGGCCGAAAAACAAAAAAACACCGTTAAGACGCCCAAGATAAGCAGGCTGGATTTTGGTTTCGGAATTGATTCTGCCACGCTAATCCACTTTCACCGCATTGCCGGTCTAAGCCGTTGTCCGGACGTTATTTCGCCCCAATCGCTCCCATTCAAAAACCTGACGCGCCCGCTTGTTCTCGTAAGCGGACGAAAGCGAGGTGATTAGTTCATCTACATTCGAAAGTTTTGGTTTTAGAGAAGGTTGCCGGGTTGGAGAGAGGTCGCCAATATCCTTTACAAGGGGAGATTTCTGTTTGTCGTCAGAATTTTCCGATAGTTTTAGTATATTCCGATTATTTTGATTGACCATCTTGAATACCTCCGTGGGCTGTCAGACGGTCAAACTCACGCTCCAGGGTTTTAGGTTTCGACCGCCTTTTTGATAATTCTTCTCATTCGCAGATTTATATTCAGTACTAATCCGTCTCCTAAAATGAAGCTTAACCTTAACGATACCACAATCAGGGGCATATTCGGAAAGAAATATTTTTGTATTTACCCGCCCCGTTTTATTTGTCATTTCAATTTATGTGTCTCGTAAACGACCATCGTCTCCGCAGGATAATGACGGTCCGGTTTTTGTTAACGGAGGCGGCCTGTCAAAATCAAGCCGTGAAGAACTCAGAGATTCCGGAAAGTAGATAGATTCGTATTAATTCGTTAAACTAAGCTCTTTATCTCTTGCTCAAATCATTATTAACATAACTTTATGGACGAGAAATATTTCGCACAAAAGATCGAAAAGAAATGGCAGACCCTGTGGGCCGAGCGCGGTACATTCGAAGCCCGCGAGGACGAAACGAAAAAAAAGTTTTACTGCCTTGAGATGTTGCCGTATCCTTCCGGAAAACTCCATATGGGGCATGTTCGCAACTACTCGATCGGCGATGCCCTTAGCTGGTATAAACGGCTTCAGGGATTCAACGTTCTTCATCCGATTGGGTGGGATTCATTCGGACAGCCCGCCGAACAGGCGGCGATTCAGCAGGGGGTCAACCCGCGAGATTGGACGGAAAAGAATATCTCAGAAATGCGAAAGCAGCTCCAAGCGCTCGGTCTTGGTTACGACTGGTCGCGTGAAATTGCGGCGCACCGGGTTGAATACTATAAGTTCGACCAATGGTTTTTCCTTAAAATGTTCGAAATGGGGTTGGCCTATCGTAAGGATTCCGAGGTCAACTGGTGCCCGAAATGCGAAACAACCCTTTCTAATGAACAGGCTTCCGGCGGAATATGCTGGCGTTGCGGAACACCTGTTGAGAAGCAATCCCGTCCCCAGTGGTTTCTAAAAATCACTGCGTTTGCCGAAGAACTACTTGAAGATTTGTCGAAAATAAGCGACGGCTGGCCGGAACGGGTGCTGACGATGCAGCGGAACTGGATCGGACGAAGCAAAGGTACATATATCGATTTTAAGGTTCAGAGCGAGGACTCGAAGATACGTGTCTTTACGACCCGGATCGATACTATCTACGGCGCAAATTCACTCGTTTTGGCACCAGATCATCCGTTTACCGTATCAAATTATGACCGGTTTGCTGAGCCTGTAAGAACCAAAGTGGATGAGCTCCGGCTCGACCAGGCAAAACCAAAAGATTACGGAGAAGAGGCAGTTAAGGACGGAATCGACACCGGGGTAAAGGCCGTCAACCCGTTCAGCGGCGACGAGATTCCAATCTGGATTGGAAACTACGTCATGATGAATTATGGAACCGGCGCGGTTATGAGCGTTCCCGGCCATGACGAACGGGATTTTGAATTTGCGAAAAAATTCGGATTGCCCATTATTCCGGTGATTAAGGCCGTAGGCGAAGATTCATCGGGAAGAGTTGCCGGTGAAGATATGCCGCAGCGTGCGTTTGCAGAATTCGGCGTCCTAATTAATTCGAGCCGTTGGAGCGATAAATCATCTGAGCAGGCGATCAAAGAAATGTCAGCATTTGCGGAAAAAGAAGGTTTTGGCGAATCCGCTACCACCTACCGGCTGAGGGATTGGGGGATTTCCAGGCAGAGGTTTTGGGGGGCTCCGATTCCGATCGTTTACTGCGACAAATGCGGGGTCGTTCCGGTCGATTACAAGGACCTTCCCGTGGAATTGCCGGAGTCGGCACCGTTTACGGGAATCGGCGAATCGCCGCTTGCGCGGGTCGATGAATTCGTAAATGCGTCATGCCCGACGTGTGGAGGATCTGCCAAACGCGAAACCGATACGATGGATACGTTTGTAGATTCGGCGTGGTATTATTTTCGCTACACTGACCCACACAACGTCGAGAAGCCGTTTGACAGGGAAATTGCAAGTTACTGGCTGCCTGTCGATCAGTATATCGGCGGTATTGATCACGCCGTTATGCATCTCCTCTATACCCGTTTCTGGACGAAAATGATGCAGAAGATCGATTTGGTTGAATTCACGGAACCGGCCAAAAACCTGTTGACCCAGGGAATGGTAGTTGCTGAATCCTTTTACAGTAAACCGAACGAACGCTACGTTGCACCTGAAGATGTTGAAATTGACCGTGATGAGTCGGGAAGAATCCGAGCCGCAAAACTCAAGAAAGACGGTTCGCCGGTCCGTGTAGCTGTTGAAAAGATGGGTAAGTCGAAATTGAACGGGGTCGACCCCAACGACATGATTTCGATTTACGGATCCGATTCTGTCCGGCTGTTTTCAATGTTTGCGGCCCCGGTCGAAAACGAACTTGTCTGGCAGGAAACGGGAATCGAAGGCGCCGTACGGTTCTTGCAGCGAATCTGGCGGTACGTATTCAAGTGGCATGGCTGTTTCAGCCGGGAAAGCACTCCGGCCGGCGCTGACCAGAGAATCCAATTTGAGAATCTGGTTGGAAGTCATGATTATTCGGATTCAGCTAAAAAACTGCGTCAGAAAACGCATCAAACGATCAATCGGATTACGGAGAACTTTGAAACCGGACAGTTTAACACCCCGGTAGCAGCGCTGATGGAACTGTCCAATTCGCTTCACGAGTTCAACGCCGAACCGGAGAATGCCAACGAACTTGATCTTTTTGTCGTTCGTGAGGCGCTCGAAAGTCTTATCCTGATGCTGACACCATATGCGCCGCACGCTGCCGAGGAATTATGGGAAGCCGTAACCGGAAGCGACACCGGTATCCTTGAGTCGAATGCGAGATTTCCGGTCGCCGATGAAGATGCCGCCGCGGCCGACGAAATTGAAATTGTAGTCCAGGTTAACGGCAAGGTTCGTGCGCGTATGAGTGCGGCACCGGATGCATCTACCGAAGTTCTCCAGGAAATGGCGCTCTCCGAAGAAAAAATTGGCGAATATACTGAAGGCAAAGAGATTTCTAAAATTATCGTCGTTCCCGGACGTCTCGTAAATATTGTCGTCTCGGGCTAACTTGATCGATAATATTTGCTTAGCGAATATGTGTTTAGGCGGACCCGGCAAATTTTAGTCGCCGGATAACAATTTCCGCCATACCGGCTTTGCCTCTGCGGTTTAACTGGGAAAAACGATAATTAGTATTTTTATTATAAGCAGACGTTCGTTTTAGACCTTGATTGCAGTTAGTAAAGTAACTAGAATTATTAACATTAGTTTAAACATCACGCGGCTCTGTTTACCTCAAGGAACAGACATCCGTGTTTTTTTCGAAAACGATTCCGACGGTAATTCGAATAGAAACAGAACATGAAAGAGTGCCAACAATGCAAAACCTGTTATGCCGATGATGTCGATACGTGTCCCAAAGATGGGATGCCAACTTTGCATACGATCGCCGGCGAACCTGTGCTCGAAGGTAAATATCATCTCGATATAAGGGTCGGGCAGGGCGGAATGGGTGTCGTCTATAAGGCACGACATGCATATCTGAAGACTGTTCACGCAATAAAAATCATATTACCGGATTTAGTCGGAAATGATCCGCAGCTTGTCCAGCGGTTTCGCCAGGAGGCGTTGGCCGCGGCCGCTATCAGACATCCGAATGTCGTAAATGTTACGGATTATGGAGTTGCACAGGGAACGATGCCGTTTCTTGTGATGGAGTTTGTCGAGGGAGAGGATCTTCACGATTATCTTGCAAAGGAAAAACGACTTTCGCCGGCAAAGGCATTTGAGTTGGTTAGGGCGATATGTAAAGGAATTGGAGCCGCCCATAGTCAGGGTATTGTTCACCGCGACATGAAGCCGCTTAACATAATGATTTTGAAAGGCAAGGCGGATATGTCGGAGGCGGTCAAAATTCTCGACTTTGGTTTGGCAAAAATAAAATCCGGTGAATTGCTCGGTTCATTTATTCAGGCCCAGACAACCGGATTGATGGGCTCGCCTTATTATATGGCACCCGAGCAATGGTCCGATGATGAACTCGACGCCCGGTCAGACATTTATTCGATTGGCGTGATGCTGTTTCAAATGCTGGCGGGTGATGTTCCTTTTAAGGGGTCATCGATTCCGGCGATTATGAAAAAACATTTGACCGACGCCCCGCCGACGTTTGCCGATTTGGGCGTCGAGATTGATCCGAATATCGAGCGCGTAGTCCGCCGCACGCTCGAAAAAGATCGCAGCAAGAGAACTCCAAACGTCGAAACCCTGATTGCCGAACTCGATGCGGCTGAAGGAACGAGCGTTAAACGTGTTTCGGCGGAAGCCGGCGAACAGCTTCCGAGTTCGGCGTTAAAAGTGTTAACTAACCCCCCGAAATCGGTTGTCTATGTAAATGACGTGGCGGTAGGCGAGAGCGAAACCAACGGCTGGCTGTTGCTTGAAGGTGTCCAAAGCGGGAATCATAAACTGAGAGTCAGTCATGAAGGATATCAGGATTGGGAAGGACCCGTGTTTTGTGACGGGACTCCGACACAGGTCGTCGCGGAACTGAAGTCGAAGACCGGAGAATCGGTAATTCCGAAGCCCACTGATGCGACGATGGTCTTGGATAAGCCGATCAGCGAGGACACACCTCAACATATTTCCGTTACCCATGGCTCGCAACCGGGAATGCAAGAAACGATTCAGCAAGGGGTCCAAACCGGAAGCCAACAATTCGGGACTCAAACCGGTTCCCAGGAAATCAAATCTCAAACCGGGGTCTGGAGTTGGATCCTGTCCCCCGTAGTATTGACGGTTACTGGAATTTCGGCGTTATTCCTACTTACTGCAATTGTAGGCTTGAGTGCATATATGTTTGGACTGTTCGGTGGAAGTACGGAGGGTGGGGTTACAAACCAGGCTTCCGATACGAACTCAAATGAAGGTAATTCAAACGCGGGTCCAAAGACCGAGTTGAATTACAAATTCGAAATCGTTGAAATCCCGGGTGGTGATTTTACGATGGGCCGTAATGACGGACAGCCGCAGGAAATGCCAGAACACAAGGTCACTGTTAAAAGTTTCGGGATGGACAAATTTGAGGTTACCAACGGTGAATATTACGATTTTGTAAAAGAGACAAAGTATCCTTCGGTCCCGTTTTATTGGGAAAGCGGCAAGCCTTTTGACAGTGATGTGAATTTGCCGGTCCGTGCCGTGACTTTTAACGATGCCGAAGCCTTTGCCGAATGGCGCTCAAAGCGGGACGGAGTTGTTTACCGGCTTCCGACCGAAGAGGAATGGGAATATGCGGCGCGAAACGGCGGCGAAAACAATTTATATCCGTGGGGAGACGAATTTAAGAAAGATTGTGTCGTTTTAGATCAAAAGACGACTGCGCCAAAAGAGGTTGGCGGACGAGAATGCGGAGCAAATAAATGGGGTGTGGAGGATTTGATTGGAAACGTTTTTGAATGGACCAAATCGAAACCGGGTCTTTATCCAGGGAATCCGGGAACGATCAAGCAGATGAGTGAGCCGCATTTTATGATCCGGGGCGGCTCGGCGAATTTTAAGTCAACCGGACAGCTGGCCATAACTTCCACTTTCCGCGTCGAGTTTATGGCCACAAAACAAGATCGAACACTGGGCTTTCGTCTGGTTCGATCCGACAATTAATGAAGTTGGTGGTTTTATGCGGAGATATATGAAGTATTGCAGATTGAGTCTCTTCCTCGTCTGGGTGATGATTTTTTCGGGAATCGTTGGGGCTCAGGATCTGGGAAGCAGCAGCGATTTGTTTAGGCCGGCAAATTCTTCCGTTAAAAAATCGAACCCCAAAAAAACTGCGCCGAGAAAAAGAAGGGCCGCGGCGCGAAGGAAATCGACGAGGTCTAAGAGATCTACCGGCGGGCGGTCGACAGCTTCCACAAAAATCACCCCTGAATCCGAATCATCGGAAAAGAAAATGCCGGAGACCAGAATTCTGATCACTAAAGCGACCGTTAATCGCGACAAACCAACGATGATCGGTACGAATAAGGTGATCGTTTACGGCGGGTCTTCCGAAGGAAATTATCTTGAGAAATTTGAAAACGCGCTGGAAGTAGGCAATACCGCGCGAAATCAAAGGAATTATTCAAAGGCTGAAAGCGCTTACAAGCTCGCGCGTCAGATCGATCCCGATGATTCCCGGGCAATATACGGTCTGGGAAATATTTACAGTGATCAGCAGCGTTGGGAAGAAGCCGAACGCGCTTATCGCAAGGCAATAATACTTGAACCGGATAGTGCAGCACCATATACCGCCATCAGCTTTGTTTTAACCCAACCGGTGGTTGGCACGAATTTGGGGGAACGGTATTCGGAAGCGGAAAAAATGTCCCGCATTGCGGTTCGGATTGCACCGGATTATGCGCTGGCGTTTGACCAACTTGGCGTCGCAATGGAACTAAAGGGATTGATTTCTAAAGAGACCCAGGACATTTATCGTAAAGCAATTGAAATCGACCCGACATTTGCACTGGCTTATGCTCATTTGGGGAGAATATTGTATCGCAACGGTTTAACCGAGGAATCCTCTGCGGCGTACCGGAAATCTGTGGAATTAGCCGGTGACGCGCCGACTATGATTCTAGTCGCGGACGTCCTTCAGTCACAGCAAAAGTATTATGAATCCGAGCAGCTATTGATCAACGCCGTCCGGCAGGATCCTCGCAATCCAACCGGACTGTATCTATTGGGGAAGGCGCTGACTATCCGGGAGAGTTTTGCCGAAGCGGAAGAAGCGTTAAAGAAAAGCGTCGACGTAAGCCCTAACAGTTTTGTTTCTTATGCGCTCCTCGGTTCGCTGTATTTGAGACAGGGACAATTGAAGAAGGCCGAGCGCGCGCTTGACGCAGCACAGAAGGTGTCTTCCGATAACGAGAAAAAACGACTTGCCCAGGAGTTTGAAGAGGTCGGCGATGGGTTTATGAAGGAGAATAGCAGGCGCGATGCGATCCGGCTCTACCTGAAGGCTCTTTCACTCGATGAGAAAAACAAGCCGCTTGCAACGAAATTATCCCAAACGCGAACGGGCTAAAAGTAATTCCGGTGTCTAGATTTGCGTTTCTTGAAATTCTGCCCCGATTAAGCGTTTCTCCCATTAGACGCGTAAAGGAATTTGATAAAAAACTGACGCTTCAGATATAAGTCGAATAAGAGGTTAAAGCTAAATGACAACCTTAGCGGTAGTGGGAACAATGTATTATTGTCCGAAATGCAAGAGCAATTTCGAAGACAGAACTCAGCGGTTTTGTCCTAACGACGGCGGACGACTCTTACCGGTGCAACCGGAAAAACGAAGCGCGGCTCCGACAAATAAAAACGTATTCACAAATCTCTTGGGGCGAACGGAAAAGAAAGAACGCGCCGACGAGAATCTTGCTCAGCACCCAAGGTTTGTAAGCGCAGCCAAGAAGCGGTTGAGTTTTGAGCCTCCCAAAAAGAGTGCGATATTTAAGGCGGGACAAATCACGGACGGCGTAAGATCGAAGCCGTTGGCCAAGCCAAATAAGCCGGAATCAACCAAGAAGCCAACTACCCCTAGGCGGCGGACCAAATTAGTAAGCTCCAGCGAGATTTCCGTCAGCCAGGCGAGACTGGGAAACCGGGAAAAGCACCCGGCCGGGCGGCCTGCGCTGACCTGGCAAAATCCCCGCGTCCTCCTTGGTCAGGTTATCAAGGGCCGATATCGAATCGCGGACAAACTGCATCAGGATCAAACCAGTATTGCATATTTGGCAGGAGATGAAATCGTCAAGGGTAAGCGCGTCGTTATCAGAGTGCTGATGAGCGAGGCAAAGAAAGATACGTTTGAGGGCAAGGTATTCGCCGAAGAGCGGGTTTCGTTATCACACATAAATCATCCAAATATTGTCAGGGTAGTTGATTCAGGCCAGCTGCCGGAAGGAAACACATTTGTTGTAACCGATTATGTTGAAGGAAAATCGGTGAGCGACGTCTTAAAAAGTTCGGGCAGATTTGAGGCAAAAAGAGCCGCCCGAATTATTCGCCACGCATCACTGGCGCTTAGCGAGATCCACCAGAACGGAATACTCCACCGCAACCCAAAACCCGAACATATCCTGCTCTTCATTTCGGACGCGGGCAATGAGCAGGTCAAAGTTACGGATTTTTCAGTTTCAGATGGAAAACCGCGGATCGATAATTTGGCGTATAAGTCGCCCGAGCAGCTTGCGGGGCAAACGCCGACATTTGCCAGTGACGCCTATTCACTCGCGGTTATCGGTTTTCAGATGTTAACCGGTAGTCTGCCTTTCAACGATCTTTCGGAACGCGAATTACTGAAGGCGCAAAAAGCCGGATTAAAGGTCAAAGCGAGTGAACTGGTTCCGGAAATTCCAACGTTGGTAGATCAAATTTTCGCAAAAGCGCTTTCGTTTAACCCGGCGGATCGTTACTCAAAGGCAAGAGATTTCGGTGAAGCGCTATTTAACGCTTTAACGACGGCGCTGGTATATGACAAATCGTTCGAATCAGACAACGTAAACGAATCTACATATCAACTTCCGGTCAAAACCCCTCGGGAAACAAAGGAAATGCCGGTAGAACACACGAGTGACACCGCCGCGGCTCAAGAAAGGCCGCCAAAGAGAACTCCGGTAACCGCGGATATTCATATTTCAACAAAGGCGGCCAACGTGTTTGACGGGATGCGGAAATCGAACAAAAAAGATTTGGCCGGCCAAAAAGTGCCGAGATTTGATGAGTCAAAGAATAATCGTCCGTCTAATATTGGTGTTGAGAACACCGCGCCCTCGACCCTGGTCTCGGTACTCGGATTAGCAGCAATTGCCGCGCTGGCGATTTTGATATTTGTTTATTTTTTTAATCGCCAGGATGCCTTGACGACCGCCCCGGATTTGGAACAACCGGAACCCAGAAGTGCTGCGATCCAGGAGAACGTGGAAGATACTATTGATGATATTGAAAGCCCGCCGCCCGCCCGAAAAATCATTCCGCCGGCAAACTCGATTTACTTCGAAAATTCTAAAGACAATTTGAATAATGATCTGAAGAAAAATTTTCGCGGATTTTCCGTTTATTACCCTAAGACCTGGGAAAGATCTCGATCCGAAAACAATTTCCTCGATATATCAAGAAAGGATAAAGACGGCATTCCGAAGGAAATGATGGTAGTCACCCATTACGACAGTAATGGTACTTTTAAGACCGACGAATCGAATTTTCCGATCCTGATAGAGAAATCGAACCGTGATCTTAGCGCATTACTGCCGAATTATGAGGTGGTTTCGAGGGGCAAGACCGAGATAAACAATGGCTGGAAGGGCTATCAGGTAAAATTTCAAGGGAAATCGAAACTCGCCGACGGCCGAACGCTTGAAGTGTGGGGACGGCGAATCTGGGTGCCGGCGGCAAGACCGGGCGTCAAACATGGCTTGGTAATAACGATGTTGGCGACTTCGCTGGCAGATAAGATTAAAAATCTCGATGATGTTGGAAATAAAGGAGATTTGGGCGGAATCCTGAAGACTTTCGAGCCGGACCAGAATTATGATTAGCTAAAATGTTTTCAATTGGTTTTGAAAGCGTAAGCGAATAGTATCGTTTACGCTTTTTCTTTTTTGTTTGATAAACTAGCCCCGTTGAGTTCATCAAAAGAATCGGCCGGATATTGATTTCTGCATCAAAAGATAGTGCACTCGCGTTTGAGTCTGTAAACCCAAATGAAAATTGTATTAGTTGAAAAGGGGTCTGAAGGTAAAGAGCCTACCGAAAGGTCTTTCGAGCAGAACGCCGTTCGAATCGGCCGAGAGGCATCAACTTGCGATTTAGTCTTCGATAATCGGGATTATCGGATGGTTTCACGGAATCATGCGGAATTAAAAGTGCAGAATGGCCAATGGATCCTAACGGATTCGGGTTCGAGCTTCGGTACTTTTGTTAATGGAACCCGCATCGTGCAGCCGACCGCCATTTCAATCGGAAACTCGATCCAGTTCGGCGAAAACGGCCCGATTGTCCACGTGATCTGGATTGAGAGCGCCTCTCAACCCGGTCCCGAATCACAACCGGCGGCGCCGGTTCCCGATTCCTTAAAAACCGACCAGCCTGCACCCGGATTATCAAGTCCCGTCCAGCAATCCGCTCCGGAACCACGCCTTCCCTTGGCGCGGCTTGAATTAATCGGCGCGACGGGTGGAAAGCCGACCCAAATTGCAAAAGAAAGCTTTTGGCTCGGACGGGATCTCGAAGCAGATTTGACCATCGAAGCAACCGCAGTGATGGTTTCCCGTCGCCATGCTGAAATTCGTTGTGAAAAAGGGGCTTATTCCTTGCATGACAACAACAGCTATAACGGCACCTTGGTCAACGAGCAGCAGATTTCAGCAGGCACGCCATTGTACGACAACGATCGAATTCAGCTTGGACGCGGAGGGCCCGTACTCAAGTTTTACCAGCCCGGCAGAACGCGGCCGAAAGGTCACGACGTTCCAGGACAGCGATCGGTACCGGTAGATCAGGATCCGCATTTGATCGACGCTTCTGAACATATCGGATCCGGAACGATGGTTTTCAACATCGCAGAAGCCTCGCCGGCTAGATCCCGCGACAATGCCGTCGAACAACTTCTGATGCAGATCGGATTCGGCGATAAGGACTCGATCTCGATTGGTCGAAACGAATCAAACGACATCAGTCTTGACGGGCTTCAAATCTCCAACCGTCACGCCCGCTTACGGAGATCGAATGCTGGATTTTTGATTGAAGATCTCAATTCGACGAACGGCGTGTACGTTAACGGCCAACGAATCACCCGCCAGAATGTTTCCCCGACCGATTCGATCCAAATCGGCGCGTTTGTAATTAGACTTGACGAAACCGGAAATATAGGGGTTTTTGACACACGCTCAAAAACCCGGATTGACGCGATCGGAATCACAAAAGATGTCAAGAATCGTGCCGGAGGAGGCAAGATCCGACTCCTTGATGATATTTCTATTTCGATTAAACCGAATGAGTTTATCGGCATGCTGGGACCGTCAGGAGCGGGGAAATCGACATATATGGATGCATTAAACGGAATGCGTCCGGCTACGGATGGCAGTGTTTTCGTCAACAATCTCGATCTGTACCGGTATATCGATTCACTCAAACAGTCGATTGGCTATGTTCCTCAAGACGATATAATTCATCGCGAACTGACTGTATACAAAACCCTTTATTACGTTGCTAAACTAAGGCTCTCGCGCGATGTATCGAGATCCGAGATTGACCAGATTGTTGAAGAGGTGCTTGATGTTACCGGACTTGATGAACGCCGGGATGTGCCGATCAATGAGCTTTCCGGTGGGCAGAGAAAACGTGTTTCAATCGCCGTAGAACTAATCACTAAGCCATCGATTATTTTTCTAGACGAGCCGACATCGGGGCTGGATCCGGCAACGGAAGAGAAGATCATGAGGCTTTTCCGCCAGATTGCCGAATCGGGCAGAACCGTCATTCTGACCACCCATGCGATGGAAAATGTAAAGCTCTTTGACAAGATTGTGGTGTTGATGAGGGGCAAGCTCGTTTTCTACGGTAAACCGGAAGAAGCGCTGGAGCAATTGGGTGCTTCGAGTTACAAAGAATTGTTTGACAAGCTTGAAGAACCTGTTGAGGCCAAAATTCGGGAGTTTGGCGAAACCAACCGGTTTAAGCTGACAGAGGAAGTAGCAGAGGGCTGGAAGCAGCGTTTCCTAAAAACGCCGCAATACAAAAAGAATATATTTGAGCCGCTAAAGGAAGTTCAAAAGGCGGATTCGGCAAAGGGGAGAAAAACGCACCGGCTTGGTCTTTTCGGTGCCGTCAGGCAATGGTTCACACTTTCGCGGCGATACGCACGCGTGTTGTCAAAAGACCGGATGAACCTTTTGATTCTTTTCGCTCAGGCCCCGATTATCGCGGTCCTCGTCTATTTTGTAATGGGTGCGAATCAGCCGCGGGACTTTGCTTATTTTGCGCTCTCCCTGTGTTCGATATGGTTTGGGACTTCGGTTGCGGCTCGTGAGATCGTTCGAGAGAGGCCGATATATGAACGGGAGCGAATGGTCAATCTCGGTATTGTGCCTTATTTGGGCTCGAAGTTATTTGTTCTGGGCGCGATTGTCACAATCCAATGCATTTTGCTCTTCGTTCCGCTTAAGTTCCTTGACCTTGTCGGTTTAATGCCGATGCCGGGGGTGTTTTTAGGAATACCGCAGTTTATTACGATGCTGACGACCGCGGCGGTCGGGGTTTCGCTCGGCCTTTTCATTTCTGCGCTGGTCAAAACGTCTGAGATGGCGACCAGTTTAATACCGCTAATACTGATTCCGCAAATTATATTTTCGGGACTAATTGGGGTCCCCGCCGGTGTTAATAAAGTCGTGGGGCTTACGATGCCGGCGACCTGGTCGTTTGATTCCATTAAACGCTTTTCCGGACTCGATACGCTTGAAAGGGAAGGCGCGTTAACAAACGGCGAGACAAAGGGCCTCGGGCTTTACAAACAGATCGAAATGGAAAATGAAGCGATTATCGAGGATGCCAAGAATAATATAAAGGAATACGAAAAGGATCTCGAGACCAAGCTACAGGATGCCGAAAAGCGTGCAAATACCGGAGAAAGGGTTCAATTTACCGGAATGCCGGATCGGCCCGAGGTCGGCACTGCCGCGAAGATTCCCGCCGATCTGAGTAAATATATAACCTTTCTTCATCCATGGATGCATGAATTATTAAACCAACTTGTATTGATGCTGATGTTTTTGTTTTTATTCATTAGCACTCTTATTATATTGCGTTTGCAGGACATAGGATAAAAAATGTTATGAAATTCTCGATTAAACTTATCTTGGCGCTGGGAATACTCTTTGCTGCTCTTTCCGGGATCAGTTGCAGTTATTTGACGTCGACTACCGATTCGAATACCGCGAAATCAGGAGACACGCCCGGCGGCAAGAGCCCCGGACCCGAAGAACCCGATGGGGAGAGCGGCGATAGCGAGTATCCTGCTCCGCCTGAGAAAATCGCGGCGGCCGAATTCAAGCTGATCGACGGCAGCACATTCTCGTTAGAAGAAAGCAAGGGTAAGGTTATATTGATTAACCTCTGGGCCACCTGGTGCGGTCCCTGCCGTAAAGAGATGCCAGAATTGGTGGCGATGCAGAATGAGTACCGAGACAAGGGGTTTGAAATTATCGGGCTCGATACCGACCCGGAAACCACTGAAGAAATTAAGGAATTTGCCGAAAAACTTAAGTTGAATTACAAACTGGGCTGGGCAGATCGGGAATTGGTCGAAGAGTTTTTTACCCTCGGTCAAATGAATGGCATCCCCCAGAGCTTTTTAATCAATCGAAATGGAAAACTGACCGGGATATTTCAGGGCGGCAGCGACCGCGTGATCGAGAAAATGAAGGAAACGGTTGCAAAAGTCATAAACGAATAAAAAAAAACGTCAAAGCTCGAGCCGGCTTTGCGTTTGACCTGATTATTTTTTTGGGACTCCCGGTTTCACGATCACGGTTTTGAAACTTGCCAGGCTGACCAAACCGGGTGCCGAACCCTTCGGCTTATTGACAAATTTCTTCTGAGTGTAATGAACGGCAGCTTTTGACTCATTTTTGGCTTTACTGTAAAAAGCCGCCAATCCGGCTGCCTCCAGTAGTGTAGAGTGCGGGATTTCTTTTCGGTTCGGGTTTCTGATAATTACATGTGAGCCCGGATAATCGGCGGCATGGAGCCATGTGTCAAGAGACTTGGCGATCCGAAATGTTAGAAAATCATTGTCCTTTGAACGCTTGCCGACCAGGATTTCAAAACCGTCGGTTGATAAATATCTTTTGGTTCCGGGAAATGGATCATCGGCTTTAGACTTATTCCTTGGCGGGATCCCTCGGTTATCGATCCCTTGGAATGACTCGAGCGCATCTTCGTTTCGATCGGCAATTGCCCGATTTAAAGCAGATTTACGAAATTCAAGTTCTGCCAGTTCAGCACCAAGCAATTCCAGCCTTGCGGATATTTCCGACTTTGCGTTTCGCGCCTTACCGTAACGCTTAAAATAATCTTCGGCTGCTTCAGTAACGGAAAGATGCTCCTCGGCTTCGATCTCAATCCGCGGCGTTTCGGGATCAAAATAATCAATCGCGAAAATCTTGTTTTCGGACCGCTCTGCAGTGGAGACATTGGCCAGTAAAACCTCTCCAAAATGTTTCCATTGACCGGGATCGCCATGATTTTCCAAATCCTGGATGAGCCTCTTCCTGAGTCGGTTCTTTTTCTTGATTTCCTTATTGAGGAGGGCTTTTGCCGAGTTTGCCTTTGATCGAAATCCTTCGTCGGCCTCCTTGTGCAAATAGAACCCGTCAAGTGCCGCTGACAGCGTTTGATGGGTGCCTTGCGGGAAAACTTGCAGATTGGATCCGGTGCGCCCTTCAAGTCGCGCGGGAGGAGCATACGAACCGCCCGTAATCTGGCCATGACCCTCAGTTTTTCGCAGCGATTCAATGATCTGATCGTTTTCGCCAAGTAAAAAGAGATTTGATGAACGGCCGGTTAACTGAATGAGAAGTGCAGAGCGCCGGTCTTCCCCAAGCTCATTCTGACCGTCAAATACCATTTTTAAGACGCGCTCATCGGCTATTTTTTCCACGTTTCGAACGACCGCGTTAGCAAAGTGCTTTTGAATTCGTAAATAAAAACTTTGTAAGCGGCCAGATTGCTCCTCAAGCGTCTTGAGCCGCCGCTCGATAAGGTAGGTCCTCGGTGAATTAGGTTCGACGGCGATAAATAAGTAGGTTCCGTCTGAGAGCCGGAAATCGATGGCGATCCGGTATTTTGCGAGCGGGAAAATCTTGCCGAACTTTTGGCCGGTAAGACGGTTCCGAAGTTCGGCTTGGATTCGTTGTAAGGTCGGCTCATTCATTTCGTAATCTATTCCAAGAATACTAATAATGCATCGATGAGCTGACGCTGGCAATGAACAAACTAAAGTTCCTTTACGATTATGGTCCCGGATGCCAAATCGTGCGCGGCGCGGCGATCCTCATCAAACAGCGAAGTGAGGAAACCGATTCCGCCAAGCGCAAGCGAGAGTATGAAAACCGAAGAACTAACAGCTGCCTGATGAAAAGTTGGGTACTCATCTCCCTCGATATCGATCATTTCAAGAGAAAATAAGTGCATCCCGAACGACTTTCCAAAAAAACCGATGCTAGTTGTCAGATAAATAAACATTACAAATGATAATGCCGCCAGAAATCCAAGGAATCCGGCCATCGTAAACCACGTCCCGCCAAGCAGCACAAACGGAGCGAGTAGAATCATCGTGATAAACGAACCGATGATCAAATCAAACAGGGCCGAATTAAATCTCAGGGCTATCGGGGCGTAATCGTCAAACCCGTCAAGATCTTCAACATTTTCTGCCGAATTTTCGGTTACTCCTTTATGCTGAGCAATCTTTTCGGTCAATTCGAATCTTGGCGGCGTGTGATCGATATTGGGCACACTAAGCGGGCGTTTATCGAAACTCGTAGAAATTGCGGCTTCCAGAAACTCGGGCTCGAGTTCATTCGTGTCGTAAAGATCTTTGCCGCTGCGTTGAACCGGGGCCGGCTTTTTGAGCGCTGGTTTGATGGGCTTGTTTGTCGTCGGGGCAACAGGAACCCCCTGTACCTTTGAAGGCGAAGCAACGGTAAAGGGATATTTCTTTTTCGCCTTTATTTTCGGCTCGGTGTTCTGATTCGGCCGCGCGGGAGCTTTTTCGTCTGCAATCAAGTATTTGCTCCTCGAGAGTTCGATTCGGTTTAGGGCGCTTGCGATGAGGCGGTTTTCACCCAAATTCGATTGCGTTTCAGAATCGATATTTTGCGCCTCTGCAATCGTCACCGGACGGGCGCCCTTTGCGGAATGCGTGTTTCCACTTCGTGAATTGTTCCGCTGCTGGACGGCGTTTTGGAGTTGCAGACGCCATTCCGGCTTCTTCGATTCCTGGGGTTGAAATTCTATTAACGTCCGGTTTGTTTTGTTGATAATGATCTCAGACGTATGGGTTGGTTTTGTCGAAATATTTTTTGGCGAGGGTTTTAGTTGGATCTGGTTTATGGCTTTTGGCATTGATGAATATCCTCTTTCGGTAGATTTTGGCGGGGCAGTCTGAATACCGGGAATGTTTGTTGATACGTATCCGCGGGTAATGCGAGCTGCAAGTTCCTCTCGTACGGAATCGTTGACCATCGTTCCGCAGGTTGGGCATATTGACAAGCTTATGACACTTTCTCTATTACAATTCGGGCAACCCATTTGTTTTGTATTTGTTTACTCTAAGATTTTGATTCGGCCGGATTCGGGAGAATCAGCGTGAAATGATAAAAACTGAGGAAATAGTATCAGAACTTACTTTAACTCGTCAATAGTAAATTTATGTGAAACCAAGCTTTGCACCGATAATTATTGAAACGTTCTAAATTTCGATCGAATGGCCGTTGTGAGCTTTTGAATAGGTCAGCCAACTAAAGCGGCCGCCGACCGGCGAAACCGGTTTCGATGTCGTGCCACCATTCGATTTCATCCTTCTCGCCAAGTTGCCAGCAAAGCAAAACGATTTTGCCCTTGCGTTCCGATGGAAAATCGATCAACCCACGGGCAAAGTCTTTGATCTGAATTCCCGATTCATCGAGATTGGAAGTGAGTTTGCCGAGCTCAAATAAGTAACTTACATATTCCGAACCCGATTCCATTCCTCCCCCTCCAAGCTCAGATCCCTTGGCGGCTTTGTTCGCCGGCTCGCGGAATTTTCCAACTTTCTCATAAATCTGTTGGATCTTAGCCAGAATCGGCCGGACTTTCGGAATCATTTCGTTCGCTTCCTTTATCGTGAAAAGTCTCATTAGTTGGTTGACACACCGGGTCCGATTCTAATCTAATTAAGAATCATCCGTAACTCTTATGAAAGTCGACGATTCATCATTGCGAGCGGATTTCTCCGAAAATTTATTGTCACCCGGTGAGTTTGCCGCTTCATCCGCATACTCGTTTCCGGCAGAATATCCGCCGGCAATTTTATCTTGGAGCATCTCAGGTACCGGTAATTCTTCCGGAGGTATAAACGACGGGATTTCGAATTCTTCGCCTTCCGACGACTCTTTGCTTACCAATTCTGCGATTTCCCCTAAATCGATAAAGAAATCTGCAACGTTAATCAGGCGGGGCGAGGTGTTTGAGCGAAATCCGGCGACTTCAACCCGACAGCCTTTGTATGCTACTGCATTAAGCGCGTATACAAAATCTTCATCACCCGATACCAAAACCGCAGTATCATACTTACCTGAAAGACTTAACATATCGACCGCAATTTCAACATCGAGGTTTGCCTTTCGCGTACCATCGTAAAAAGTTTTGAGCTCCTTCTGAACGACCCGAAATCCATTTCGCTTCATCCAAAGCAGAAAGCCTTGTTGACGCTCTGCGCCGGCATCGACCCCGGTATAGAAGAAGGCCCGGAGCAGCCTTCCGTCTCCGAGAAGCACCCGCAGGAGTTTGTTGTAATCGATATCGAGATTATGAAAACGGGCTGCGTGAAAAAGGTTGTTACCATCGATAAAAACTGCAACGCGGCCCCTATGACCAAATTGCCAGGTCGAACTGGTATTTTTAGCAAATTGCATCGTCAGATCCTTATATTAAGGCTTAAGGATTTGCTATTGACCATCAGAAAAAAAGAAGAGAAGCGGAGGATAATTAATTTGCGTTGGAAATTCTTCTGATCGAAAAGTAGTTCCCGATAAAAAATTTTCAAACGAGTTAGTCAATATACCATCTTAAAGCCATCGAATATTGATAAACACCCAACCTGTATTAACGACGGGTTTTTTTCTACCTTACCAAAATAAACGTTTTTATGGGTATAATCAAAAAGCCGGGTGAAATTATGGATGAAAAACGTGATCATATAAAGCCAGATGAAATACAGACTGAAGCGGCTCCCGAATCGCGTATCGAGAGTTATGACCCTTCTGAGATGATCGTCTGCGCAATATGCGCCAGGGCGAATCCGCCTAACCGTCTTGACTGCATATATTGCGGGGTAAAACTGGAAATCACGGAAGAGCAAACCTTGAATCTCAGGCCGACCTTGCGAAAGGCTGATCAATTGAAGCCCGCATTAAATCTTGTCTATATTTCGAAACTTCGCGAACCCGATCAGGTTGGATTGAAAGAGGCCGGGAAAATGCTTCGGATCGATCCGGATTTGCTGGGCAGCGCGGTCAAAATCGGCTGCCCCATTCCGCTGGCTCGCAGCGAACAGCATGACGAGATGGAAATTGTAGTGAGCAGACTTGGGGAGATTGGTTTTGAAACGGCAGTTTTCCCCGATCAGCTTTTCGAAATGCGGACCGCGACCCGGAGGTTGCGGCGGGTTGGTCTAAACGGCGACAACCTTGAGATGCGGCTTTTTAACAATGCGGAAAATATCACAGTCCGGCCGGATCAACTGAAACTGATCGTGGCAGGTGCAATTTTTAAGCGCCGGGTCGAATCTACGGAAAAGCACTCTAGAAAGAACGAGAACAAAATACTCGAAACGGCCGAGACGACGGCGGATGAATTGCTAATTGATCTCTACGTCGGCGAAGATAAAATCGGATACCGGATATCCGCCAATGGATTCGACTTTTCGTGCCTTAACGAGGATAAGGGTATGGTCGCCAATACCAACGTTAAATTGCTCGTTGAATGGCTCAGGCGATTTTCGCCAAATGCTTCGTACGACTCAAACTACATGAGGCTTCGAGGATATTTGAGTAAGATCTGGGATGTTGAGGAACACACCGATTCGATGGGTCTCAAGCGACGCGGACTCGGCGCTGTTAAACGGGAAATCGTGACCACGTCCAATAACGATTCGCAATTTACCAAGTATTCACGGCTACAGCGGCGGTTGACATGAAACCCAAACCAAAACACGGGAATCCGGATTCCGTACGGCTTCAGTCCAAATCCGGGAAAAACGACCGGACTTCGGTGTACGGTATCGCGCCCGTTATGGAACTTCTGAGATCCGGTAGCCGTCGGATAGAAAAGGTACTGATATCAGAAGGCATCAGAATCAAAAAGTTTGGGGAGATCGTAGCACTCGCCCGCGAGCATCATGTCAGATCCGAGAAGGTCGCAAAGCGGGAATTTCTCAAGTTTGTAGATCATGCGGTAAATCATCAGGGTGTCGTCGCGGTTACTTCAGCTGCTGAATACTACGACGCAGACGCGTTGTTGTCGGAAGTGATCGATAATACTCAATCGCTGTCTTTGATTTTTGACGGAATCGAGGACCCCGGTAATCTTGGAGCGTTAATTCGCACTGCGGAAGTTGTAGGGGTTGACGGCGTATTTATCCCGGAGAGGAGGGCCGCTGGTTTAACCGAAGCCGTTACAAGATCATCGGCCGGGGCGACGGAATACGTAAAGGTCGCAAAGGTTATGAATGTCAACCGGTTAATCGACGACCTGAAAGACAATAATGTCTGGGTGATAGGCGCCAGCGGCGACGCCGATATGGATTACTGGGATTGGGATTGGCGGCAGCCGTCCGTTTTGGTTTTGGGAAGCGAAGGGAGAGGATTGCATCGTTTGACGTCAGAAAAGTGTGACGTTTTGGTTAAAGTCCCGATGTATGGAAAGATAGATTCTTTGAACGTCTCGGTCGCCGGGGGCGTAATACTTTACGAAGCAAGGCGACAAAGAAGCAAGACTTAATTATGTATTGCCCAAAGTGTGGAATTGAAAACCCGGATACCGGAAAGTTTTGCCGCAAGTGCGGAACCGATTTGAGCGGTGTTTCAGAAATGTTGGAAAGCCCGACCGGAGGTTTGTCACGTTATAATATAACCGGTACGGGCAGCCCGTTCGGAGCGCACGACGGTAAACGACAAAAACATAGCAAGAATCCGGATGACATTTGGGCGGGCGGCATTCGCAATACGATTTATGGACTCGGATTTTTGGTAATTGCGCTAGTCTTGTTTCTTACGAATGTCGCCGGGGGAAGCAGTTGGTGGTGGGCAATGCTATTTCCCGGTTTTTCAATGATCGCAAGCGGAATAGCCAACCTGGCTAAGGCAAATCGATTGGAAAACCGCTTAGCCGCGGGTGGTACTCGCGGGGATCAAGCTCAAATGTCCGGGAGAAATCAAAATGCGTCACTTCCGCCTAAGCAAACGGCTTTCGTCTCTCCGGAAATTCCTGACTATAAAACCGGTGATTTAGTCCCTTCGAGCGTGGTGGAGAACACAACGCGGCATCTGGAGTTGGATGCTGAAGGCGAGACGGTGACGCTACCTGAAGATAAGACCAAATCAGGATAATATGGCCGGCAGTGGTCCGATTAAAAGATTGCCTTGCCGATGTTCACCTGATTTATTTGTATTTCGACAGCAACCCTCCCGTCAAACGATCCATAATCTTGAAGTAGCGTTTCGGAAAAAGCCTCTGAACCGCGCTGATTTGACGGGCGTCGTTTCCAATTAGAATTCTCGGGTTTTTCGATTTGATTCCCCTGATTATAGTGCGAGCGGCTTGATCGGCGGTCGTCGGGGCAAGTTTAGCAAGCATCACCGGTGCGAATTCCTTGTCTTCCAGCGATGCGTTTTCGCCTTTTCTCGAATTCTTCGCGATGTTTGTCATTATTCCGCCCGGATGAACGCAGGAAACGAATATGCCAGAGCCCTCGAGTTCATGGCGCAACGATTCGGTAAACCCGCGAACCGCGAATTTACTGGCGCAATAGGCCGATTGCCCGGGAGGTGAAATGAATCCAAACACACTGGAAATATTGACTAAATGGCCGAAGCCCTGCTTTCGAAAAACCGGAAGTAAAAGTTTTGTCCCGTAAACCGTTCCCCAGAAATTGATGTCCATCAGCCATTTGATATCTTCAAACGAAATTTCTTCGGTTCGTCCAACGAGTCCGACTCCGGCGTTGTTTATCAAATGAGTGACCGAACCAAACCGCTCGATAGCCCCGTCCGCAAATTGTTGAACATCTTCGAGTTTGGCGACATCGATCTGGACTGAAAACACCTCTGCCCCTTTATCGGTCAATAGTTTTTCGGTCTCATGCAGGCCTGCCTCATCGAGATCTGCGATCGCGATTCCCGACACCGATTCCGCCGCCAAGTTTAATGCGAGCGCGCGCCCGATACCGGACCCTGCCCCGGTAATCGCGACAACGCTTTTTCTTGTTAGGCTCATTTTCCAATTAAAAGAAGTTATTCACTTTTTGACGTGTGTACGCGCATTCCCCGTATTTCCGGTTGAATCAAATACGCGCAACGCGATCGTAAAATCACCCGCGCCTTTAAGTGTGACGGTGATTGTGTATTGCTCTTTGGCGGAGTCTGAAATCCCGTCATCCGCGCGGACCGCTTTCCAATCGCCTCCATTAATACTGTATTCAGCCCGGGTAATTAAACTGGACGTCTCGATTACTTCAAACGAAACCGTGACCGAATCGCCGTTAACCCGCGGTGCGCCGGTTGCGGAGGCAGCAGGCGGCGTATTATCGATATCAAATGGTTCGGATATCCTTTCACCCGAAAGCGCTGCATCACCTGGGTTTGAAACCCCGTCGTCGGCGACTATTTTGACAACATATCTACCGTCCGCCAGAGTTCGGCTGTCAATTGTGAAAAACGAATCCGTGAGATTTTCGCGCAACAGCCTGAACACGGATTGGCTGACCTCGCGATAATAGATCGCATACCTTAGTTCGTCGCCATTACGATCTTCTGATTTCCACTGGAGCGATTTCGCCCCCGACTGAAATACCTTCCTCGGAACCAAGGGCGGAATGACAATGCCAAAGTCCTTTGGATCCAACCCGAGGGCTATAATATTCGGATCGACGGGCACGGGAGGCGTTGGGGCCAAACCAATATTTGAGGGCAGGATTTCAATCGACAATACTTCGGGCGGGATATTTCTAGACAGGAACGAAACGTTTACTTCGCTTAATTCCGCTTCGGTAGCCGATGTTGCGAGAATTGCCCGCCATTGCAAGTATTGCGCTTTTGGACTTTTAACCCGAGCTCCCTTTTGATCGCCATAGCTGTCACTCCAATCGGTCCAGGTTTCATTAGGTACTGCAGTGTTGCCGCTCCGCGTTTGAATCTGTACATTCCCCTTCGAACGCCACCAAATCATCCCCCACGACGCAACCGATTTGGCGTCCAAGACAGGAGATTCAAATGTGCCTCCTGACTCGGGCTGCCCGCCAAACCGGAACAATTTTCCCTGGTTGCTCGATGTCGCAAAAAGACTGCCGCCGAATGTAGAAATCGTCGAAACTTGCTCTTCACCCGTCTGAAGCACCAACTTAACTTCTCCGGAATTTCGGACGCTGTATATTCTCCCCTTGTCCGACGTTCCGATTAGGACCCCGTTTCCGGTTAAGTGGGCATAGACGGAAAAGGCCGTAATCTCTTCAGATTTCCAAATAATGTCATTCCCGCCGTCGGGTAAGATTCGGTAAACTGCCGATTTTGCTGAAGACAGATCGTACCGGCTCTTCTGAGGCGGGGCCGCTGCCGGAAGTCCTCTTTTCACGGCCGAAACTGTTTTCTGGTCAGGTTTATTCTCTTCCGCCTTCTTTTCTTTTGTAGACGCGGATTCCCCGAGCGCCAAAACATAAACAGATCCGTCTATGCCGACCGCGATTTCATGGATTTCACGCAGCGGCGAATCAAGCAACGCAAACGGCCTTCCGTCGGACGAAAACCGAAGCACATACCCTTCCGAATCGGTACCGGCAAATAAATTACCGTTTTTGTCTGACGCCATCGAAATTATGTGGGTCTCGCTGGTGTCATAAAAAAGGGCGGCGCCCGGCTTTTCAAGCGGCGTTTTCACTTTATAGATTTTACCGTTTTCACCCGTACCCACAGCCAGGCTGCCATCGGGAAGCAACGCCAGCGACCAAATGTATTTCTCTTTTGGTTCGAAATATACGGATGGTTTTTCCCCCGGCGGGATTCGGTAAACTTTACCGTCGGGCGACGTACCTGCAAAAACCGTCCCGTCCTTTCCAACCGTGATCGCCGAGACATTGATTTCGTCCGAATCAAAGAAGAGTGATCCGGAGCCTGTTGGACTCACCTTATAAACCCTTCCGTCGCCGCCGGTACCAAGATAAATATTGCCCATATTATCGGTCGCGCTGGCCCAGACGTAAGGCTGGTCGGTTTTAAATAGCTCGGTCAGTTTTACGGCAAGCGTTATCGAGCCGTTGTCATCGATTCCGACACCATTGGCGTTCCCCCGAAGAACGTCCTCGCGCGAATTAATTGACCAGATCGAAGGTTCTGATGATTGCGCCGGAATTACACAAAGCAACCCGAATACGAGTAAAAAAAGTATTTTTTTCATTTGAAATATTGTGATAAATGCCAAACTGGCCAGGCCAGTCCGTTTGACTGTTGACGGCCATAATCGCAGTCCAAAGTTCTTCGAACGAGTAATAGAAATCGGCCCGGTCAAAGTCGATTATTTCATGAAATCAGAAATTGTAGAAGTGGTCAGATACTGTAGGCTGATGACACCTGATTCAATCGTCGTTACTAATCATTCGCGTCAATCCCGGGCAAATCGGTTGTCTCGGGCTTTGCCTCGAGGAATCTCATCGCTTCGCGCAATTGATCGGCATCTCCGGTTATCAAGCGAGCGCTCCGTTCCCGGGAAATGTAGGCCCAAAACCATTCACTCATCACCCACAGCCTATTTCGGAAACCGATCAGCAGGAATACGTGGACGAACAGCCATGCCAACCACGCGAAGAAGCCAGTCATTTTAAAACGCCCCGCTTCAACTATAGCTTTATTCCGACCGATCGTCGCCATTGAACCCTTGTCCCAATATTCAAATACTTTTCGCGGCTTATTCTTGAGGTCGCAAAGTATGTTTTCGCAAGCGCATTGCGCCATTTGGATTGCGCCTGCTGCAACACCCGGGACGAGTTCTCCATTAGCCTGCTTAAGGTGCGCCATATCGCCGATCACAAATATATTCTTCTCACCTTCAATGCTTAAATCTTTTTTGACGAAAATTCGGCCGGCTTTATCAACTTCGACACCGAGAGTTTTTCCAATCGGGGAAGCGGAGACCCCGGTTGCCCAAACCGCAACGCTGGTGTCAATCCATCGATCACCGACCTTCACCTCACCGGGTCTGATATCGGTCACAAAACTGTTTAATCTGACTTCAACGCCCAACTGTTCGAGATCCTGTTTCGCTTTTTCCGAAAGATCCCGCGAAAAACTCGCCAGAATTCTATCTTCTCCTTCAAAAAGCAATACCCTGGCACTTTTGGTATCGATTACCTTAAAGTCATTCGCAAGGGCAATCCGCGCTATTCCCGCGATCGCCCCGGCTAGTTCGACCCCGGTAGCGCCCCCTCCAACGACGACGAAACTCAAGGGTTCGTGGGAACCGGTGAGAATGGCATCTTTTTCCGCGAGTTCAAATGCGAGCAGCACCCGTCGACGAATTTCGAGTGCATCTTCGACCGTTTTTAATCCGGGTGCAGATTCTTCCCACTCATCATTTCCGAAATACGAGTGTCTGGCGCCGGCAGCGACTATCAAGTAATCAAAGGTAATCTCAGACAGGTCGTCAAGCCGTACGAGTTTCGTCTTCTTATCGATGCTCACCGCTTCGCCCAGCACAACTTCTATATTCTTCGCCCGGTTCAGAATTCTCCGAATCGGCGTCGCAATCTCCCCGGGCGAGAGTACGGCCGTTGCAACCTGATACAGCAGGGGCTGGAATGTATGGTGATTCTTCCGGTCAATGAGCGTTACATCAACCGGTTTATTCTTTAGTTCTTTGGCCGCCCGCAGCCCGCCAAATCCTCCGCCGATAATTACGACCCGTGGTTTTCCGTTTTCTGGCTTGATCATCGTTGCCTGTTCTGCTCAAAGCTCCAAACTAATGCAGTTCTCGGTAACAGCACTTTCCCGAAATAACATCAGAATACTCAACACCGCGCCGCTCGCAAAACTCTCAGTTTCCGACGTATTTTGCGTAAACGGTTCGGGCGACGGCCGTATCATCGGTTCCTTTCACGATCGCGCGTGCATCCCTGAAGACCGTCAGTTCGTAATTCTCCACCTTCAGACGTAACAAGTAATCATTGACCTTTATGTCACCGATCTTTCCGAGGGTTCGGGCAAGTCTCGCCAGGTCGATTTGACCCGAGTTTGAAGGTTGAATTTGGATGGCGTCCCGTCCGCAAAGGGAAGTCGTAAAATCGGCGTTTTCCGCATCAAGAAACTCAAACACCGTTTTGCCGCATGAAACGCAATCGGGACCGGGACCGGCCAATTTAATTTTTCTCCAGTCGTTTTCCCAAATATCCACCTGGACCAGCGATTTATGCAGTTTTTCTGTTTTTTGTACCAGGATTTTCAGCGCTTCAGAAACCTGAATCGACGAAATTGCAGAAATAATGGGCTGGATCACGCCGGCGGTATCGCACGTCGGCGAACTTCCCGAAGCAGGGATTTCGTCAAAGATGCATCTCAGACAGGGCGTTTCATTGGGAATGATCGTCATCGTTGTGCCATAACTCGAAACGGCGGCACCGTAAATCCAGGTCTTTTGATGCTTGATACACGAATCGTTGATCAAGTAGCGGATCTGAAAGTTGTCCGTTCCGTCGAGTACGAGATCTACGTCCGCCATCAACTCTTCTACGTTTGAATGGTTGACATCGGCAATTACCGCTTCGATCTCAACTCCGGAATTGACCGATTTAAGGCGGTTCTTTGCGGCGATAGCCTTCGGGATTCGTTCTTCGGCATCCGATTCGGAGTATAGGGTCTGTCTTTGAAGATTTGAAAACTCTACAAAATCACGATCGACTATCCTGATGAATCCAACGCCGGCGCGAGTCAGCATTTCCGCATGGGAAGCCCCCAGGGCTCCGCAACCGACCAAAAGGACACGGGATTGCCCGAGTTTGCCCTGTCCTTCTTTTCCGATGCCGCCAAACAGAATCTGCCGGCTGTAACGATTGTTCATTGATAACACGTGCGAAATACCCTTAGATCCGGCCGGTCCGGACTAGTCGATCAGGAATTCGATAAATTCCCTGATCGCAAACGCGGGCGAAGTCGCGGAAGATGAGACTCGCTCGTTCTTGTACCGATCGACCGCATATGTGAATTTTTCCTGACGGAAACGGCTCTTTTCCGCTTCAAGTCTCGCCTTTTCTTTCTGCCTGGCATAATCGAGGCCGCCCTGACGAATAAACTCGATTATCCGCGGGAGTTCCTCGGCATCGAACCAAATCCCATGGTTTTTGCATGTATCTACGATTACCCCCGACGAACGGGCGAAATTGTTTCGATTCATAAACTCGCTGCAGGTTGGACATGGTACGTATTGGATCTTAGGCGGTTTTACGTAGCCGATAATATCATCTAACTTTCCCAGGACGGCTGCCTGCTTTTCGTTATCCGAACAAATGTTTTGGAATGTCTCAACATCGATCCAAACACCATCGCAACCCTCACATTCCGAAAATGAAATACTGTCAACCAAAACGAGCTGCATTTTCCTTTTGCAGCGGGGACAAACGCCGAGGTCTTTTTCACTCAAGATCTTTGCCTTAAGGGCTTTTTCACCGCATAGTCCGCAGAATTTGCTTCCCTTAAAAATCGTCCCGAAACACGCCGCGCAAGACATGGTTTTCAGCCGCGAACGACAGTGTTCGCAATGGTTTGAATTATCGGCGACTCCCGCGCCGCAATTAGGGCAATTCAACGCTGCAATCTTCATAAGGTCAGTGATTTAAAATGTTTATTGGAAGCATTAGCCGGTCATATGACAATCAATCTCCCAATCCGTTTTTCAGCGTGCCGACCCCTTTGGCCGCCGCTCTCATAATCTCGGCCGGAGCCTCAATCCCGGTCCAGACCTCGAACTGCCTGACGCCTTGTAAAACAAACATTTCAAAGCCATTTATCGGTTTCGCGCCGGCGACTCTCGCTTCCCGCAAAAAAAGCGTCTCCAATGGATTATAAACCAAATCAAAAGCGACCCGCACATTTTTTAGGTTGGCCGAAGTAGCCGGAGTCTTTTCAACATGGCTTCCGGCCATCCCGAGAGGACTTGTGTTTACAACAATATCAAAATCATTAAATCGGGTTTCGGCGCCTCGATATTCGAAGATGTTGACCCCAAAATCATCGGTCAACGCCCGGGCCTTTACCCGATTTCTCGCAAAAACCGCAGCATCCGCATCTTCCTGCGCGAGTGCGTATACCGCTGCCCTTGCGGCTCCCCCGGCGCCGATAACGGCAACCCGGGCGCCTTTTAAATCTGGGAATTCATTTTTTAGGGGTCCGATAAACCCATCGACATCCGTATTGTAGCCATAAAGCTTACCGCCGATGATCTTGACCGTGTTTACAGAGCCGATTTTCTTCCCGCGGCCGTCAATAACGTCAAGATATTTAATGATCGATTCCTTGTAAGGGATCGTTACGCTAAACCCTTTGATATTCAGTTCGATTTCACGTGAAGAGGCTTTAACCATCACATTAAGAAACTCTTCTAAATCATTGACAGTAAAGGGTATGTAAACCGCATTCGAGCCGATGTAATTAAACGCTGCATTGTGCAAATACGGTGAAAGAGACTGCGAAACCGGATTCCCGATTATACCGTAGACCTCGGTTTCAGGATTGAGCTTTTTGACCCGGTAAACTTCTTTTAAATCGGAAACCGTAATCTGCCCCGGCGCGGTTTCATCTCCGATCTGAAGTGAACCGTAAGTTAGGGGAGATCCATATCCGAGCCCTAGAATGCGCGTCCAGTTTCCGTGTTCACCCATCGCGATCGGGACGATCGGGACGATCGGCGGTCGGTCTGAATCCGTGAACAGTAGCTTGAATACGGCGACGGAATCTTTGAGATTCCGAGCTTTGACCGCTATTTTCACGATATCCGGATCGCTATGTGCGAGGTTTGAGTATAAAACCTCCAGATTATCAGGGACGGATATAAAATCGTGATGCGAGGCAATTACCGGATTAAAATCAGGCGCCGGTGCAGCGCGTATAATATCGGCTTCAAAATCAGCACCCGCGGTTTGATGACAATGATCCCAAAACAGCCGGCGTGATTCTATTGAAAATTTTTGTTTCCCGCCCTGTTCGGCTGGACGCAAAGTGTAAATAACGGGAATGGAAAGATCGAGTTTGGCGATCCGCCTGAGAAGATTTTCACTCTTTGACATCTCAATGCCACCGGCTTTTTTCGCCGGATCAAAATCCGCAGGATCGAAGTCTTTTTGATCCAAACAGTCAAATCGCAGTTCGAGCAGATCGGCAAGCTTGGCCGCCTGAGTGATTTTCTCGATGAATTCACCGGCAGTTTTGGCGCAGACCGTAACACAGATTTGACCATCGTTCATGAGGATATTGTTTGCTTTTTTAGAACAAAGCTTAACGAAGAGAAAATTAAAACGACTACGCCCAAAGCACACGTAATCACGATCGCCGTCTTTCCGCTTTGGTTTACTCCGATTGCCGTAAGCGCCCAGGCAATGGTCAGCGGATATAATGCAGTATCGAACTTCTCGCGAACAATGACTCCCGCGGCCGTTATCAATACCAGCACCACACATGCGGCAGCAATCGCGGCCAATCCTCCAAGACCGATTTCAAGTGAAACTAGGAATATCGTGATGTTTAGAACTGCCGCTACCGAAACCCATCCAAAATATATGCCGAACACGATTTGAACGATCGATTTCAGCGTACCCGGATCTGACTCGTAATTCTTCCAAATAATCAGCGAGAGCGCACCGAGCAGGGTCAGCATCGCGATAACGCTAAGTCCCAAATACAAGTTGTGCCACGCAAATATCCAGCTCATATTCGCCGCGCAGCTTACAATAAAAAGCACGCGAATCTGGTTGAAGTTTTTCGAACCCGTGACGAACAATTGATAAACGGTGAAAACGATGATACCTGAGTAAATCAATCCCCAGATCGAAAAGGCATATCCCGACGGAGTAATAATAGTCGGGTACCGATCAGACACGTAGGCCGGGGTTATTCCGCCAATCGCCCCGGCCGCGGCCAGGTAGTTGATGTATATAACCGCGAAAGTTGATAACAATACGACCGATTTTATGATTTTTTCGTTCATTTTATGGAACCGGAACGTCTCAGCCTAAATACTTCCTCATTAAATGAGGTGCCGTCCTTTGTTAACGCAAGATAGAGGTTCAATCCATTTGCGCCCTTTTTTTCAAAGGTCAGGCCGTGAAAATAATAGCGGTCACGGTCCCGCTTTATAAACCGGAAGTCGACGGTTTTATCCTTGTCTTCCCAGCCGACCAAATCCGGCGTAAAGTGTTTGAGTTTTAGAAAAAGCTGCCCGTTTTCAATCGAAAAGGTCATAAACTCATAAAACGACGGTTTGTTCTCCTTTACAAGAATGAACATTCCCATCATCACACCCCCGTCAGTCACGGTCCAGACTTCTTTGACACTTCCGCCGAGGGCATTCCCCTCCCATTCGCCATTCATCCATCCCATATCGGTAACATTTGCCGGTTCGCCTTTAATATCTTTCGCGAGCCGCAAGGTATTCTTCGTGATCCGGTTCTGTCCGGCAGCTCCGGTTGAAACGAAGAGGAATATGATTAAAATCGGAATTAATTGCTTCATTTTGGTCACTCCGGTTTATATTCTTGCGCAGCTCCGGCCCTTTTTCCGATTTGCAGATCAAAATCGGCGCAACCACTTTACTTCTGAGGTTTGATTTTATTCGGCGAATTAATCTTCGCACCAAATTTGGTATACTTCAAACAAAATGGCGAATTCATCTGACAAAATGCTCGTAATCGGAGCCGGACCTTGCGGGTTGGGTGTTGCCAAAGCGCTTGATGAGGCCGCCATTGAATACGAACAGGTCGAAGCGGATGACGAAGTTGGGGGAAATTGGTATCACGGCGTGTATGAATCCGCACACATCATCTCCAGCAAGAAAACCACCGAGTACGCAGATTTTGCGATGCCGGAGGATTATCCTGACTTCCCGAGTCAAAAGCAAATGGGCGACTATTACAGGCTCTATGCGGATACGTTTAATCTGAGGCGTAGAATCAGATTTAACACGAAGGTCGTGATGTGCCGGCCGCTCCAAAACCATTCCTGGGAAGTTGAATTTGCGGATGGCGGGAAACGAACTTACAAAGGGGTCATGGTATGCAACGGACATCATTGGGATCGACGGTATCCGGCCTACGAGGGTCAGTTCAGCGGCCGATTGATTCACTCAAAAGACTACAAACATAGTAAAGAATTTAGCGGAAAAAGGGTTTTAGTGATTGGCGGCGGGAATTCAGCTTGCGATCTTGTTTCAGAGGCCGCGAGAGTGGCGAGTTCGGCGCATTTGAGTCTTCGGCGGGGGTATTGGTTTTTGCCGAAAACGTTATTCGGCCGGCCAAGCGCCGAGTCACCGGCGATTTATCTGCCCTTGTTTCTGCAGCGTTTGATCTTAAGGGCGATTCTTAGAATTGTAGTCGGAAAATATGAAAATTACGGGCTGCCAAAACCCGATCATAAGCTATTTGAACATCACCCCACCGTGAGCAGTGAAGTTCTGCATTATTTGAAACACGGGCGCATCAAACCGCATCCGGACGTTGCAAAATTCGATGACAAGACGGTTCATTTTGTTGACGGGTCAAGGATTGAAGTTGATTTAATCGTCTGTGCGACCGGCTTCTTTGTCAGCTTTCCATTTTTGCCCGACGGATTGGTCCCCGTAAAAAACGGAAATCTCGCGCTTCTTTATGGCGGCTCGGTACTGCCTGATTATAAAAACCTATATATTTTTGGTACTCAACAAGTACGTTACGGAGTCGGCCCGTTGATCACACCGGCCGCCAAATTGATAGCAAAAATGATCAAATTGCAGGATCGGATGGAACTGCCGATCGGTCGCGTCCTCAAGGAATCAGGCGCAAAACTCCCGAAAAGTCATTTAATTGATCCGATCGCAGCTCTTCGAAGTATGAGAATCGCGGATTTTATGCTTCCGCGCCTTGTAAAGAAAGAAGCGAAGCTCCGGAAAAGCCTGAAAGATGACTTTAATGTTAAACGAGAGTTTGCGATAGGTTCCGATCCGGATATGCCGGTTTATTGAAGATCTTGATTAATTTGCACGTTTGATTCACGATTTCGTATAAACTTTACGGAAAACGTTATCGAGGGTTTAGGAATCAGAAGAGTTGATGCCGTAATGACGGCAGTTGCACTGAAAATTAATTGAATCGTATTTTGTGGCATCGTTATTGCGTTTAATTTAAGCGGCACGTGCTAATTACTTTCCCTGATGTGCCCAATATAAACCAAGGAAAGTGAGAACGTAACAAATGAAAAATGTTTTAAGATATCTATTTTTTTTGGCAATCCTCGTTATTGGATTTTCGATAACCGGATCGGCACAGGATAAACCTCCTCCAAAACCCAAGCCTCCGGTAATCGAACCAAAGCCAAAACCACCGCCAAAACCGACGCCAAAACCCGACCGGATGTGGGTTACAGCAGAAAATCTTCGGGCGATTATTGAGTAACGTCTTGTTATTTTTATTACTCAATGTTGCTTCTTCAAAGAAAAAAAGGCGATTCCGTAAGGAATCGCCTTTTTGCTATTGATTTCTGATGAATCTACGGACGGAAATTGTAAATGATCTTCCCGCGCACCTTGACCGGGATCCCGCTGAGTCTGGTCGCGGTGAATTTTGACGATCGGGCCGCATCAACCGCCGGCCGTCGCAGAAGAATATGACCGTCAACCGCCTGCGCGGCGATGACATTGCCCGCCTCATCGATTAATACCTGAACCGTAACTCTGCCGGAAATCTTCATTGCCTTGGCAGCCGCGGGATAGCCGGGCATTACGAGTTCTTTTGCCAAACCATTTACTACGCCTCCCGATTTTACCGGCGGGACCGCAGGTTGCTTGATCGGGGGAGGCTCCGCTACTAAAACCGTTCCGGCATCCGATTTTAAAATCGGGCTTGCATTCTGCACGGGCCGGCCAATTCCGGTTTCGCCGCAATCAACATTACAACCCCGACCAAGACTTGCATCCGTTGGAGAGTTTTCTCCCTCCCGATCGGTTGATCCCAGTCGAAAAGGAACGTCCGGGCGGGATTCGGCAAGCTCCGGTTTGGTGGATGTAAAATCGGGAACCTGTCGTGGTGACTCCTCGATTCTCAAAATGTTTTGCTTTCTGACAAAGTGTTGTGGGGCCTTGTATTGTTTTGGGCGGCTTTTGACGCTTTCCGGCAAGGATGGTCTTTCCTCCGGTAAGGCCGGCGGCGCTATCAGCAACGAAAGTCTAAGATCATCCTGATAACTCATCATTAAGTGCTGACTGAAAAGACTGTCGACCATTGAAACGATTAGGATCAGGCTTACGAGTAGGGTGGTGGTGGCAAACAATCCTCGGACTCTTAGGCTCCGGCGGCCGTTGTGATTTGACAATAATACGTTTTCGAGCATATTTTTCTCCTCAAGTACCGGTGCCAGACTAAAGGAATCCGTCCGGAAAAACCGGAGGCGTTTCCATAAGATATTTGACACCCATTCGACAAAAATGTTCCCGTAATTCCCGCCTAATCAGCAAAATACGTAGATTTTAACGTTATGGTCGATAAACTTGCTATGAAAGTTTGACCATTGGCGGTGATATTGAGTAAATATACTAGCGAAAAATAATCTTACTTTTTCAATATGACGAACGAAACAAATCAATCCGCCGGTTCCTTTCGACTATTCATGAAAATCTATCGGGGATGGAGAAATTTTCGCGATTTGTTTGCTTCGTGCCTCGACATCGACTATGCCCGGAAAGTCGAGATTTACACCCAGCTTTCCACTTCCGCGACGCTGAAAGACGTCGTTTACTGGCTGCAGATACTTTTTTCTGCCGGGATCGCAACACTCGGACTAGTGTTAAATAGTTCAGCAGTAATCATCGGCGCGATGTTAATTTCGCCGTTGATGGCGCCTATTCTTTCTCAAGGGCTTTCCCTGGCAACTGGTGACCTTGCACTCGGAGTCCGCGCACTCGTAAATTTGTTTTTGAGCACTCTGCTTGGAGTAGCCTTTGCTGTCGTTCTGGTCGCGCTTCTTCCGTTTAAAGACGTTACTCCCGAAATTCTGGCGCGTACCGAACCCAACACGCTCGATCTGGTCATCGCTCTTTTTTCGGGTGCGATTGGATCAATTGCGACATGCCGAAAGGAAAAGGGTGTCGTAACCTCTATCCCGGGTGTCGCAATCGCGGTCGCTTTGATGCCTCCTCTTTGTGTAATTGGATTTGGGCTTGGTTATGCAATTAGTCTCGGCGACTGGAAGGGGATCGAAATAGCCGAAGGCGGCGGTTTGCTGTATTTGACGAATCTCGTGGCGATCACTTTCACGGCCATGCTTGTATTCGTCCTGTTGCGGATCGATACGATAAAGGTCAGGGAAGCGGTTCGCGATTGGCGCGAGAAAGATTCTGAAAGCTCCTGGTGGCTGAATCAGATCAACAAGATTCCGACACTCGAAAAGGCAAGGGCGGTTCGAAGTTTCTCACTCCGGTTACTAATGATACTGCTTCCGCTGTTAATCATCTTTTTTCCGCTGAGCAGTTCGTTTTCAAAATTGAGAGCTGAGATTACAAAGAAGCAGGCAGAAAACAGGACGCTGCAGATCGTACGGGACGTTTGGAAGCGTTATGAAATCGATTCTGAGGGGAATACGCGAAGTTACCTTGACGATCTGCAAATTAACGAGACCGACGATAAGCTTCAGATTTATCTCAGGGTTTTTGATAACGTACCCTATACGCCCGCTGAACGAGCGCAATTTATAAATCTGGTCGGATCAAAATTGGGGCGAAAGCCGGAATCGATATCGCTCCAGCTCATAGAAATTCCGACATCGGCCAGAGAGGACGTCAGCCCTATAGCAAAGACAACTCCGACGCCGGCGACGGTTGAACAAAGGCAGGCATTTTATCTGCAACAAATAAATGACGCCCTTTCGGGTTTCCGTCTACCGCCGCCGGCGATATTAATCGGTTACGACGTTACAACCCGATCGAGCGGGGCTACTATTTTGGAAATGTCTTATTTGAGCGAACGGAGAATCGATGATGACGGTGAAGTCGCGCTGCGCGAAATCGTCCGCAGCCGCCTGAATCTTCCGGATCTTGGATTGCGCCTAACCCGTGTTTCCCAGGATGTGAAATCGATACCATTTGAAGGGCCAGAGGGCCGACTGGATACCGAGAAACTTCAAGACCTGTCGTTGGCGGCTGAAGAATTGAGGCGACATCCGCAGCTGCAACTGCGCGTGGTTTTAATCGGGGACGAAAACGATAACGGAGCTTCTGAGAAGAAAAAGAATGCCATCTTAGAGTTTTTTGCCAAATCGCGCGAAATATCGGAAGATAGAATAATTTTTAGTGAGGAAACAGAAAGCGGCGGGTCAGACAGATTTCAAATCACCGTCGGGAAATAACCGGGTTCTCAATCCGAGAATGGATTGTTCGGTTGGGCATCGCGAATTTCAAAACGAAAAGGGAATAAAATATGACTGTAGAACAGGAAGGAAAGAATTTTTTAGCCAGTGTCGATCGTTATTTCGAAACCGCGGCGGCCGCGACTGACCATCCGGAAGGGCTTCTGCATCAAATCAAGATTTGCAACAGTGTTTATTCATTTCAGTTTCCCATCAGACGGGGAGATGGTTACAAGGTTATTAAGGGATGGCGTGCGGAACACAGTCATCACAAACTTCCCGTAAAAGGGGGTATTCGATACTCTCGGCACGCGAGCGAAGATGAAGTCATCGCACTGGCTACCTTGATGACCTATAAATGTGCGATCGTCGACGTACCGTTCGGCGGAGCCAAGGGAGCAATTCAAATAAGTCCGAAAGAGTTTTCAAAAGAAGATTTGGAACGAATTACCCGGCGGTACACGACCGAATTAATCCGTAAGAACTTTATTGGGCCGGCGATCGACGTGCCTGCGCCGGACTACGGAACCGGATCCCGGGAAATGGCCTGGATTGCCGATACTTATGTGGCCTTTCATTCCGAACAGATCGATGCTCTCGGGTGCGTAACCGGGAAATCGGTGGCCCAGGGTGGAATTCGGGGACGAACCGAAGCTACCGGGCTGGGTACGTTTTACGGGTTGCGTGAAGCCTGCACCCATGCCGAAGATATGAAGAAACTCGGTTTGGAGCCGGGTATCGAAGGTAAAACGTTCGTTGTCCAGGGGCTTGGAAATGTTGGCTATTACGCTGCCAAGTTCTGCATAGAAGACGGCGGCGCGAAACTGATTGGCGTAGCCGAATATGAGGGTTCAATCCATAAACCTGACGGGATAGACCTTGAAAAATTGATGGCCCATCGGAAAGAAACGGGCTCGATCATGGATTTTGAAGGAGCTACGAACCTGCCGAACCGCGAGGACGCGCTCGAACTGGAATGCGACATACTAATTCCGGCGGCACTTGAGAACCAGATAACCAAGGTCAACGCGTCTCGGATTAAGGCCAAAATAATTGGTGAAGCGGCGAATGGTCCCGTGACGGCAAACGCGCAGGATATTCTCGAAGAAATGGGAATAATGATTATTCCCGATGTCTATTTGAATGCCGGCGGGGTTACCGTTTCATATTTTGAATGGCTTAAGAATCTATCCCACGTGCGGTTTGGAAGGATGGGCAAGCGTTTTGAACAGGGCGCTTATGACCGTATTCTGAGCATCATCGAGAATCAGACGGGCCGGAGTCTGACCAAGGAAGAACGCCAGGCGGTTGCCCGCGGCGCTGATGAAGCCGATTTGGTGTATTCGGGTCTGGAAGAAACGATGATTACTTCATACAACCAGACTCGCGAGATAATGTTAACCAACGACCGGTGCCATAACCTCAGGACGGCTGCATTTGCCAACGCAATTGATAAGATCGCCCTTTGCTATATGGAACTTGGTATTTTCCCATAAAAATAATTCGTTTCCATGTGGTGTGATGGTGGCTTTCGGGCCGCCATTTTATTTGGAACAGATAGAAGATGAGGCTGACGAGCCTTTGCGTTAAGGATTTCGTGAGGGACCGGGCGAATGCCGGGGTACCATTATTAGCTGAACACGGCAAGCCAAAAACTACTTGAGAATCGGATGTCCTCCACCCTTGCTGTGGTCAGCGGTTTGGTTAAAAAGGCGACGGTTATTGTGATACAAAACCAAATGCTCGCCCTCGTATCCAACTACTTCCGAAACACGTTCAAAATTCTTCTGATGTTCGGCAATTACAAATGCGCAGGGGTTGAACGCGACAACCATCCCTGCAGCATAAACGTAACCACCTTTGTCATATACACTTCCGGCATATTGTTTTGCCTGAATCGCGATATCCGGTGAGTAGTCGCCGCCGCCGTTTCTCGTTCGGTCTGCGCGGGCAATGTAAATTGAATAATCTGAATGATGAAGACGTTTTGAGAACTGGTATTTTCGGGATTTGGCAATTGCAAACATGCGGTCGAGCCCTCGATCGATGGCCGAGATCATATTATCCGAGGGTTTGGTCACCGAAAATATCTTTGTTCCTTTCGGACTTATTTTTGCATATCTAAATTTGTCGCCCGTAACACGTTCGGCTTCTTCAGTGACAAATCTTTGCGCCGTCGATGTCTGCGACTGGATAACCGTGTGAAAAAAGAAAAATACCAATGCCGAACCAAGCAGCACCAAGCAAATAACCCGTGTAAATATATTCATATGCTTTCTCCCCTTGCGAGGGCATCCAGGTTTTTAACCACGCAAGGTTTGTGCCAGAGCTGGAATCGGTCGTAATTCCGTAATCAAAGGCGGGGTTATAACAATTTCCTACACGATTTGGGGACAACTAACGACAATCTGAGGTCTAAATTGGAATTCAGCGAGAAAATGCTGGCCCGGCAATTAATACCAGAAATGTCCGCAAGATTGTCATAAAGCATCAACTTTCGAGCCTTTCTCTGGCGTTATTGATAAATGTTCGGAGCGCTTCGGAAATCCGCTTTGTCATTTCAGTGCTAATGATTTTTTCGCCGGCAAATCCCGCGAGCAAATGAAAATCGGATGCGGAATTACGTCTCAATTCAATATTCTGCGAAAACTGAACAAGAGTTTTGTTGGCTCCTTTTGGTAAAAATTCCGCTGCATAGCGCATCAGGTTATTTTTTTCCGGTTCGACCGAAGACCATTCCATACGGTCATCGGAATTTTCAGACTGGGCGACCGCAAACCTCTCGGTGAACGAACCGACCAGCGGGACCTCGGCACAAATTTTCCAATGGACGATTCCGTTTGCGTCAGTGTGAATGCTCTCAATACTCGGCATCAGTTCGATAAAGTTCCTGATGTCATTAAAGAAATCTTTGACCTTGGCCAGACTTGCCTGGACCTCAAATGTTTCGCTGAAATCAGCCCGGATTTTGAACATATTTAAAATGTGCCGTTAAATACAATTGCGTTAAAAAACTGACGCGTGTTGGCCCGAAAAATCCCCCGAAAGAACACGTCATCGGCAAACATAATGGCATGTCCGCTGCCACGGGGTTCATCAATCAAATATGCGGTACCCTTGAGGAGCGGTTCGGTATTTCCTTCCCAAACAAACCCGGAAATTGTAAGAGGCTTTTTCGGATTCTCATCAAAAACCAATGCGTTAGTACCGTCTTTTGAATACTTGAAGAAGTATCCTGATGACAAAAGGACCGGCATTACTTCAGAATCGATACCATAATTTAGATACGTGGTACGGTCGACAGTTGCCCGCATAATTGCTCCCGGAATGCCTTCCGGAACTTTTCCGCGATTCGCCGACGGCGAAACAATTGGCGGCAATGTTGGAATATCCTGCGCTTTATCGGGTTTTTCCCCGGGACTCGTCGATTCAACGTCCGGATCCGCCTTTTGGTCCGTTTTCGAACCCTCTTTTTCGGTATCCGCAGCGCTTCCGACAAGAACCGAAGTCGTTAGCCCAACATCCTTTAATGTCGCGAAAACAGATGAACCTTTCATCGTGATTATCGTTCCGCCGCCCGAAATCCAAGTCTTCAAAGTCTCGATCCCTTCTTTTCCCAGGGCGGAGGAAATGCGGCTGGGCGAGCCATCCGGTAGAATCAAAACATTGTAGTCCTTGAGTTCTCCGAAACGGATACTTGCAAGGCTCAACGGTGTAAATTTGACCTTATATTTATCGAGCGTCCACCAGATTGAGCCATAACTTGTTTGTCCGACGGCTTCATCAGCGACCATGGCGATCTTGGGTTTCCTCAGCGGATACACGTTTTCTCCGCCGACTCCGGTATCTCCCTCTTCGGTATAACTCGTGTTGATTCCCGAAACCCGAACTCCGAGTTCTTCGGATAGCCTGGAAACCGCCTCATGCACATTGTCCGGGTTTCGCGTATTGCGAACGACAAATGTTCCAGGCGCCCAGTTTCTACCGGCAGCATTTAGAGTTCTTGTCGCGACGCCGACACGAAAACCCTCCTTCATCAGACGAAGCACCATTACCCCTGTCGAATCGGTCTCATAAGGAATTACATAGGCGATTTGGCCACGGTTATTGACGCCGCCGGCTGCGAGGCTGCTTAGGTATTGACCGGTAACCGGAGATCCGCTGAAACGGGGGGCATCTTCGGTCCAGTATGCCTCGAGCCCGAACGCCAGCGGAGGACTCCAGGCCGTAATATCATAAAAACCATAGCCTTCCTTATTTGCTGATTTTCCCCGCCGCTGATTTCGCGCGAACCGCGCCATATTATCGGCCACAAAATTTTCGTCCTGCGGGGTTTCCTGCTCAAGCAAGGCTTTAATCCATGTCTTCTGGGGCTGGCCTAAATCAATAACGAAAGATCCCTCCGGGAAAGTTTTCGTCTCAGCCGGCGAATTCTTTTCCATATAGCTGTGAGCAGATCTTGACTGAAATGATGATGTTGCGACTGCGACTTCGATTCTTGACCGAAGCAGGATGTCGATCAATTCGGCAGCCTTGACGCGGTCCTTGCCGGGCAGGATGATGATCCGCTTCATTTTTTCCCGCTTGGCTTCGTCCATCCCGTTTTGCCGAAATGCATAAAAGTCGTTAAGCCGGGCCTGACGATTATTTGCAGCAGTCTGGAGAGTCGCCATCGAGGCGACAAAATGTTTTGCGATAGCGGAGTTGAGCGTTGCAATCGTTCCGTCCCGCCGTTTCCAGCGCAACCCCTTGAATCCGCCTCCGTCCGTCTCATATGTCATTCCAACCGCACCATTTAGAGCGGGCATCGAATCCCAGTATCCCGGATAAAAGAGATCAAAAATGTCGCGGACATAATAGGTCCATTTATTACTATCAAACGCCCGTGCGTTTCCCCGACCAAAGATATCGAGCCATTTGTTTGTTGACGGCTGGGGTAGATTCGGGTTTACGGGCAGCGCTGCCGGCGGGAAAAAAAACTGTTCGGGCTGCCCGTGATGATCAACAGCGACCTGCGGGTTCCATTCAAAGAATGCCTTCTGCATATTTTGGGTCTCTTTTTGCGAGACAGAAATGTTGTCGCGGTTAAGATCAAATCGATAATGATTGTAACGACCCCAAATCGACCAGGGTTCGCGATGTTCAAATGACGCCGGATTTGGATCCCCGACGGCGACCGAGTTATACCACGTTACGAATCTTTCGTGGCCGTCCGGGTTTTCGCCGGTTATTATTAGTACGACCGTCTTGTCAAGGATATCAAGGGTCTCAGGCTCATTTGACGCGGCGAGTTGATAAATAACCTGCATCATTGTCTCAAACGAAGCCGATTCATTTCCGTGGATGGTATATGCCATCCACGCTATAATCGGATTACGTTGCGCGATCTGATTGGCTTCGGCCGGGCTTGTCACTCTCGGATCTGCAAGCCTTGCGTTGTCTGCCCTAATCGCATCGAGCCGCGCCATGTTTTGCGGTGACGAGATGGCTACAAGATGCTGCATCCGGTTTTCATTAGTCAGCCCTATGTCGAAGATTTTAACGCGGTCGGACGCTGATTTTTCGATGGCGTTGATCACCATTTCCATCTGGGCGTAAGTCGTATGCTGTTCGCCAATGTCAAATCGAAGAATCGACTGGGGGCGGGGAACTTCCGGGCGGTATTCACCCCGCGCGTAAAAATTGAATTTTGGCTCGTCCTGCGGGGAAGCCGAAAATGTTAGACTGCCAACAAGGATTATTGCAAATAAGATATGCTTGATTTTCATGGTAGTAACTGTATTGATTAGACTTAAAGAAGCGCGTTTTAATAGATATTAAACCGTAAACAATAAAACGCAAATTCATAAGGAGGGATAATCTATTTAATGTGCCCAAACTGCGGATGCACGAAAACGAAAAGTTGGGACGAACTGGATTCGGACGAACTCATCCTCGTTGATAAACTCCCGCTTAACACTGAATATTCACCCGAAGAGCGCAAGACGCATCTTTTTTGCCGGCGATGCTGTTATGAATTCGTATTAAAAAACGAAAACGGGAAGGAAAAACTGGCATAAAGAAAAAAATCAAGATGAAGTTTACAAATGAGAATTTTACGTCTGCCTTGCCGCTTCCCCGAAACGATAAGCGGAAAGGCGGCGTTTGGGATATTGAAGCTTTTGCAAAACGCGGCGTTTCGCTTGTATTTTTCACCCCGAGGGTAAAGGATTATCAAACGTTTCATGATGAAGACGAATTTTATTTTATTATCAGCGGAAATGGTGAAATGTTGATCGGGGAAGACCGGTTTGATTTTCTGCCCGGCGACGCGTTCTTTGTTCCCGCAAAAACTTTTCATCGTTTCGAGAAGTTTTCCGAGGATTTTGCAACCCGGGCAGTATTTTTTTGAAATTACGATTAAAAATCTAAAAGCAAGGCCCGGCGTAATTTACATTCGATAACCAATGACGATCGAAATCGCATTTCTGCTAGTCATCCTGCTGGGGATGATCGTACTTTTTCTCACGGAAAAACTGCCAATAGATCTAACCGCGTTTATAGGCCTGGTGATCCTGATTTTTACAGGGTACATCGCGGTGGATCAGGCCTTTTCGGGATTTGCTTCATCGGCTGTGATTACGATGCTGTCGATATTTATCGTCAGCGCTTCCCTAATGAAAGCAGGAGTTGCTGATATCGCCGCCGAATGGATACACCGTTTCGTGGGTGGCCGGGAGATTCCGTTATTGATAACCATCATGGTGACGGCCGGTGTCCTGTCGGCATTTATGAACAATATCGCAGCTACAGCGGTGCTAATGCCTGCCGTTGCAAGTCTCGCGCGCCGGGCCGGAATTCAGCCGTCAAAGATCTTCATGCCCCTGTCTATTGGCGCTATCGTCGGCGGCACGACGACACTTGTTGGCACCCCGCCAAACATACTCGCCGGCGCTGTCTTGGCGGAACGCGGACTTAGGCCTTTCGCACTATTCGATTTCACCCCGCTGGGCGTCATTCTGCTCGCCCTTGGTGTGATCTATATGGTGACAATCGGACGCCGCCTTCTCCCGGAGCGAGAGCTTGCAAAGGATGATAAAGGAAATGAATTAACGCGCCTCTACGGATTGGAAGAAGATCTTTTTTCGATTCGCATTCCGTCTGGCTCGCCGTTTGAAAACAAGACACTTGCGGAATCAGAGCTAGGCGGAGCTTTTGGTGTTCAAATCGTAGCGATGCTTCGAAACGGCAAACGCCAGTTAGCTCCTTCTGCTTCAACCGTACTTCATGAAGGCGACGAACTCCTTGTCGGGGGAAATAAGGAGCGCTTGCGGGAACTCCTCGAGGTACAGGGGCTGAAAGTCGAAACCGCTACTGCCAGGCAGCTTGGGGTTAAGCAGCGCGGCGTAAGCGGTGTGAGACTCAAGATCAGTGAAGGCTCGACGTTGGCTGGTTTCACATTGCGGAAAGCCAATTTCCGCGGAAAATTCGGTCTGGCCGTTATGGCGCTCGAACGCGGAAACGAGGTGAAAACGCAGAGAGTTGGCGATGTTGAGCTTGAACACGGGGATTTTCTATACGGGATCGGAACCCGCGAAAAAATCGCTGAATTGTCGCAACACATTAAATATTTTGAGGTCGAACGCACTGGTCTCGGGGCCCTCAGAGACTTGATCGACGTACCGCTCCTCGTTTTGAGACTCCCACCCGGTTCCCCGCTTTGCGGCAAGACGGTTCTGGAAAGCAGGTTGAGCGAAGTAATGGGCGTGATGATCGTTGGAATTCTGCGAGGTGAATCGGTTAGCTGGTCGACGTCGCCGGAGGATTTGTTGAATGAGGGCGATGAATTGATCGTCACCGGGGAAGAAACAAAACTCAGGAGGCTGCTCGAGATGGGAAACGTTGAACTCGAAACTCAGGTGTCCGTACCGTCGCTTGAATCCGAAGAGGTTGGCGTCGTCGAAGCAACGATCGCACCACGTTCGCATCTCGACGGGAGGAGCCTGGCGGATGTCAATTTTCGGGAACGTAAGGGCCTGCAGGTTTTAGCCGTTTGGCGTGGCGGAAAACCTATTCGGGAAGGTCTCGCGGACTTAAAATTGCAGGTCGGGGACGGACTGCTGCTGCAGGGAAAACGCGGTCAGGTGGCAATGCTCGCAAAAGACGATGACCTGGTCGTACTTTCCGAGATTGTGGAAACCGAAAGAAATCTCAAGAAAGCCCCGTATGCAATTGGCGGGCTGCTGCTCATGGTCGGGCTTGTTGTAACGGGATTTCAACCGATTCAGGTTGCCGCCTTTTCGGCCGCCACCTTTGTCGTACTCTTAGGCGCACTGACGATGAAAGAGGCATATCGCGCGATCGAATGGAAGGCTATATTTCTAGTCGCCGCGGTGCTGCCCGTGGGGGCGGCGATGGAAAGCAGCGGTGCGGCGACACTGATCGCGCAGAACGTGATGACATACGCCGGCGACCTTGGTCCATATGCGGTGCTTGCTTCACTGATCGTACTTTCAAGTCTATTGAGCCAGGGGCTCGACGGAGCGCCTGCGGTCGTACTTCTATCGCCAGTCGTGTTATCCACGGCAACGGGTCTGGATATCTCGCCCTATCCGCTTATGATGGGCGTCGCGCTCGCTGCATCGGCGGCTTTTATGACGCCATTCAGTCATAAAGCGAATCTGCTGGTAATGGGAGCCGGCGGTTACAAGAGCTGGGATTACATAAAGGTTGGAACACCCTTGACTGTGGTTATTCTTTTGGCTTTGGTCGTTTTGGTTCCGGTATTCTTTCCCTTTTAATGGACTTTTCAACGATCCGAGAAGTTTTTTGACGATTTTGAAACCCGGGCAGTATTTTTGAAGTTACGGTTTGGTGAATGAATAACTCTACTGGTAAACCGCTCGAAATCGAAATAACTCCGGGTCTAGCAATAATCAGGTTCTCGCGCCCTGATATCATGAATCCGCTTTCGGTCGAGACGATCGAGTTACTATCGGAGCAGTTCGATCGACTTGAGCGGGATCCTTCCATTTCCGGGATTGTCTTTACCGGATCGGGCAGAGCGTTTGCCGTCGGCGCGAACTTGAAAGAGATCGCGGATTTAACGGGCGATAGTGCACGGGAATTTGGTTTGCGCGGGCAAGGCCTGATCAAGAAGATATATACGTCAGCCGTACCTACAGTTGCCGCGATTGACGGTTACTGTATCGGCGGAGCGTTGGACCTGGCACTGGCTTGTGATTTTCGCTTTGCCTCCCCGCGTTCGGAATTCGCTCATCCCGGAGTTGACCTTGGATTAATCACCGGATGGGGAGGAACACAGCTTTTACCGCGGCTGATCGGCGAAGCGAAGGCGCTGGAACTTATTTTAACCGGAAGAAGAATCGGGGCCGAGGAAGCGCTCAAGATCGGCTTAATCGACACGATTGAAAACAATCCGGTCGGCTTGTCCGTATCAACTCTTTCCGATGACGAATCATGAATAGATATATCACGACATTGACGATTTCGGTTGTGCTTTTAAGCTTATCCGGAATGATTTCGATACGAGAGTTCGAATCTGCCCAGCATGCGCAAACAAGGGCGACACCTATTCCCACACCCGGGGCCGAGATTGATAACATCAGTAGGCCAACCAGCGATCCTTTCACCGGCGATCTTGCCCGCTTCGACCGGGAAAACCGCGCAGAAAATCTTCAAATAGACCGCGTTATGGATATTCTGGAAATCACCGAAGGCAAGACTGTGGCTGATATTGGAGCCGGAGGCGGTTGGTTTAGCGTAATTGCCGCAAGAAGAGTCGGCGATTCCGGCCGCGTTCTCGCGGTCGATATAAATCCGGAATCCAAAACATTTATCGATCGGCGAAGCGAGCGTGAAAAGCTGACAAACATCGAGACGATTGTCAGTAGTCCGGCCGATCCGTCGCTGCCGGTGAACTCTGTCGACGCGGTTTTGATATTAAACACTTATCACGAATTTGCGGAGCCCGTAATTCTGCTAAAAAACCTGAAGAAATCGTTACGGAAAGCGGCCCTTATCGGGATTATCGACCGCGACGGAAGCGGGGATGATCATGGTATCGACCGTCAAAAGGTAATTGATGAAGCCAAACGGGCGGGGTTATTATTTAAGGAAAAACACGATTTTGTCTCAGCGGGAGGGATGGATTATTTTCTCGTATTTGAGTTTAATGAAAACTAAAAGCCTCTCGGGTGGATTCGTATTACCTGCTTAAAAATTCATCGATCCCCTGTTTGGAATCTTTCGTAAGTCTAGCTATTGCGTTTACTTCGGCCCCAATACTTAATGCAGATTCGAAGTTAAGCCCATCCATTTGGTAAAGTAGTTTCTTGGATAGCATGACAGCTGAGCGGCTAACTTTTTGATACACCAAGAGATAATTTTCAACCTCTGCTTCAAAGCCATCATCCTCAAAAATCTGATTGATCAATCCGATCTGTTTGGCGTAATCCGACGAAAAATCAAATCCCCGGGTTATCAATTCGAAGGCCCGCTTCTCCGATAGATTTCTCCGCAGGATGGCCGTCACCATCGCCGGAACAAAACCGATTTTCACTTCTGGATAACCAAAACGCGCCGATTTCGATGCCAAGACGATGTCGCAGGCTGTCGCCAACCCGCACCCACCCGCCAGGGCTCGTCCGTGCACGGCGGCGATTACAGGAATACCAACCTTTCTAATCTGAATGAAAAGCTCCAACAGACTTTCGGCATCTTCCAGATTTTCCAACACATCGCTCTCGGATATTTTCCTGAGCGAGGCTAGATCCGCGCCCGAACAAAAGTCCTTACCGGCACCTTTTATTAGAATCACGCGCATCGCAGGGTCGCCTCCCGCCTCTTTAACCGCCGATTTCAGCGCACTTATTAATTCGTGGTTGAGCGCGTTTCGCTTCTCCGGACGGTTGAGAGTTAGAGTTGCGACCGAATTGTTTATTTCTACCTTAAGCTCGTTCATCACTTGTTGAAAAAATTCTTCAACGCCTCCGTAACCTTCTCTTTTGCTTCAATTTGAACCCAATGGCCGGAATCCGGAATCCTAAATTCGGCGTATTCGGCATCAATAAATCGACCAACGCCTTTGACCGTTTGCGGCAAGACCGCATGATCTTTTTCGCCATAAATAAAAAGTGTGGGAACCTTAATTCGTCTTTCATCCTGTAATTCCGATTTAGAAAACAGGCGCTTCAAGATGTTGGCGCGATAATAGTTGATGGCCGCCGTGATTGCACCGGGCTGGCCCCAGGCATTCTTGTACTCGCTAATGTCCTGTTCGGTGAAGACCCCGTTCTTCACCGTGGTGGTTCTCAGGCCTGCTGCAAGCGCCGCGAAATTGTTTCGGCTCAAGAGCCATTCCGGAAGCCTTGGAATTTGAAAAAAGAACATATACCAACTCGCCCAAAGCTGCCTTACAGATTGGTTTTTTTTCCATATGGAAGGTGGAGGTACCTGTAAACATACGAGTTTCGAGACGCGGTCCGGATACCGTCCCGCCAACTCCCACGATACCGCCGCACCCCAATCGTGTCCCGCGACCGAGGCTGAATCAAATCCCAAATACGAAATCAGACCGGCAATATCATCGACCAGATTTCGAACTTCATACTCGTCAACGCCCGCGGGCTTATCACTCAGATTATATCCTCGCATATCCGGTGCGACTACCGTATATTCGTCAGCCAGCGCTGTTAACTGATGGCGCCAAGAATACCAGAATTCCGGAAATCCATGGAGCAATATAATCAATTTGCTTCCGTTTCCGGCCGCCGCGTAATGCAAATTGACGCTGCCGATCTGAGCAAATTCAAAGCGTATCTTATCCGTCTCAGGGCTACTCACTTTATTTCGAGATCCGCAGCTTCTTTTGGCCTGACGTTAATTTTCATTCTGAGCAGTGCAGTCGAAAAGGTCTTTCCCTGGGCGTCGGTCATTAACGAAAGGGTTCCGCCTCCGCCCAACGATTCGTGCAGCAGAAAATTTAATGCGCTTAGGTTTGGCAGCTCAAATCTTTCGACCTTGCCTTTCACGATAGCTCCGAAATGTTCTTTCACTTTTTCCGCCGTAACTTCACGAACAAGAATCGGAAAATAATCGTCTTTTAACGCAATAATGCCCACATTTGCGGTATCGCCTTTGTCACCCGAGCGGGCATGGGCAAGTTTTAGTAATTCAACCTTCATAGATTTGTAAATTGCCAAGATAATGAAAAGCCGCGACGACGAGCGAATGTCCGATCTCACCGTTTGTAATCATTTCGGGTATCTCCTTAAGCGGGACGAGTTTTGTGACAATACTCTCGTGCTCGTCGAAATTCGCCTGACCCGTATAACGGCAATCAGGTGCCAAAAAATGATAAATCCAGTTATCTTGAATCGCAGGATTTGGTCTCGACTTTCCCATCTGGATCAAATCAGACGAAACATATCCGGTTTCTTCTGTCAGTTCTCGGCTGGCGGCAATCAACGGGCTCTCGCCGCGGTCCACCATACCTCCGGGAATTTCTAATGTGAATTCTTGAATACCATGTCTAAACTGTTCAATTAAAACCACTTCGCGATCAGGTGTCACCGGTATCACGTTTATCCAATCCGGGTTTTCGATAACGAAGAATTGAGCCGTTTGGCCTGTTACAACATTCTTCGACAAATCTCGTCTGACCTTGAATATACGACAGTCTGCCACATTCTCGGAGTCTATTCGTTTCCATTCTTGAGGACGAGTCATCAAAATTATGCTTCCAGAACCTCTACTTTTGTTTGGATCAGCTCCTTTGGTATCAATGCCGGAAAATATGCAATTATCTCTTCAACCTTCGGTCGACCTCCGGCGAATCCCGTTACCGCCGGCGGGCCGGTTAAAATCAACGGCGCAAGTTCCTTTGTAAAACGGGAAACATCTTCTTTATTCGGTCCGCGAACTCCAATTCGGAGTTGAACTTCGGGAATATCCGCCCGAGGTTCTCCGGCAAGATGCCCGTGGGTAGCATTTACACCGACATATTCGGTCAGAATCAATTCAAACTCAAGACCGAGTTTTTTTAGCCGGGCGCGCAGGATTCTATCGGCCTGCTTCGCTTTTTCATAGGCATCCGGATAAGAATAAACAAGCGTTCCGACGGATTTCCAGCCGGCAGAATAGCTAATCGATACTTTGTAAGAATCGGTTTTTGGCTTTCCTCCGATTCCGTAAACCCTGACCCGGTCATCACCATCTTCGGCAAGTTTAACCGTCGTAAAATCGGCAACGACATCCGGGGTGATGTATTGTTCGGGGTCGCCCATTTCGTACAGCAGCTGTTCTTTGACAGACTGTATATTTACGCGTCCCCCCGTATTTTCATGCTTAGTCACGTGAAAATCGCCGTCCGGGTATCCTTCGATGATCGGAAAGCCTATGTTTTCAAGATTTGGAATGGATTGCCATTCGTACTGACAATTTCCGCCGGACGCTTGTCCTCCGCATTCGATGATGTGGCCGGCAATCGTTCCCGCTGCGAGCTTATCCCAATCTTCAAATGTCCAATCAAACTCGTGCATCAGCGGAGCAAGGGTCAACCCGGTGTCTGTGATCCGCCCGCCAATCACAATATGCGCTCCTTTATTCAACGCTTCGACCAGTGGTCTTGCGCCCAGGTAAACATTGGCAGATTGAACCCTGTCACGGATTGCAGACAATGGTTCACCCGTGTCCATATTATTGATTTCGATCCCCTGTTCGATAAAATCATCCAATTGAAGCATTATATCGTCACCGGTGATCATTCCGATTTTTACACTACCGCCTAATCCCAATTCCTGTGCGACTTTCCGAACTTCCGCAGCGCATCCGGGAACGTTTACCCCGCCAGCATTGGAAAGGACCTTAATATCCTTCTCCACACAATCGGGCAAAATTTCGCGCATCAAGGCGATGTAGTCATTTGCAAATCCGGCTTCCGGAAGCCTCGAGCGTTGTTTTTGCATGATCGACATCGTAACCTCGGCAAGATAGTCCAGCATCAGGTAATCGATCCGTCCGCCTCGAACCTGTTCGATCGGAGCGGTTAACAAATCTCCCCAAAAGCCCTGTCCGCTTGCAACTCTGACTTTTTCTTTCATCGGTATTATATTCTTGAGCGTGAAGTTTAATTAAATTGCTGCCGGCGTTTATCTTTAGTTGAAAATCATTATAGTAGATTTGCGATTAAAAACTTAGTCGCCTTAACGGCAAACTCAAAAAGCCACCTGACTAACCATTAAAAAAACAGGGGCCGCGAATTTAAGTAAATATCGCGACCCGGCAGATATACTATAAACGTTCGCCATCCACATGATTAGCACATAAGTCAGCAAAAGTCCTGTTAGAGAAAAACCTTATATTTTATATATTTAATAAACAGTTTCTTACCAACCGGCACTGAGACTTTTATCGTCCTTCCCGTTTGTTTAAGGATAAATTTACCGACCGCCGGTGCGGAATTTACAATGATTGGTTTGGCAATCTTTCCCGCCGTAAATTTTGCCGCTTTATAGGTTAATTTCGCCGATTGCCCGGCCACTGCCGCAGTCGCGTTTCCGGTTTTGATTAGGACCCTTTCCGTCGGTGACGGCTTTGATTCTTGAGCAGATGCCACGATTCCGAATGCCGGCACGAAAACAATGACTGCGACGGATCTTAAAATTGTAACTAACATAACTAAGTGAAATCTTTGGAGTTGATTGAGATTGAACGGGAATGGACGGGGAACGGTAAAGATTGAGGGGGCGATCCGACTTCGTCAAGTGACAGTATAACTTTTATTAAAGGCGTTCGGAAATATTTTTTGTGATTGAAGCTGCCGGAAAC
>JBFGKW010000003.1:0-77320 GCA_041576495.1 Aridibacter sp.
ACTTGCCATAGTCGGGAATCCCGATTCCAGCCTTGCCAGGGAATCCGACGTCGTGCTCGACGCTTCGGTAGATAAAGAAGATTGTCCGTTGAATCTTGCGCCTACCACATCAACCACCGTCGCGTTGTCGATCGGCGATGCGTTGGCGATGACTCTGATGTCTTCAAAAGGACTTACCGAAAAGGAATTTGCAGAAAATCATCCGGCCGGGCGGCTTGGCAAGCGTTTGACCGTAAAGGTCAGAAATCTGATGCACGAAAGTCCGAATATTCGCCCGGATGCGAACTGGCTTGAAGTCGTCAAAGCACTTTCCAAATACGCCCTTGGCGCCGTAAACGTGGTCGGCGAAAACCTCGAGCTGACAGGGATTATAACGGATGGTGACCTTCGACGGACGATTGAAAAAACACCGCCCGAAGAATTAACGAAACTTGAGGCAAAACAGATGATGACGCTGGAACCGACCACCGCAACGCTCGATATGCTTGCCTACGACGCGCTCAAACTGATGGAAGACCGCCCGCGGCAAATATCGGTCTTGCCGGTTGTCGAGAATAACGGGACCTGCGTCGGTTTATTGCGTCTCCACGACATTGTGCGGAGCGGTTTGTAAAAGGTTGGCTGACTACCTCCGAAATTCGGCCGCCGCCGTTTTTTGGTATTTATCCTGGAGTCAGATAATAAGTTTTGCCTAAAAGCGTGCATTCGTTTCCAACTTGACTACCCGTTTTACGCATCAATTCAACGTATGTCAGGATCACCCCTTCTAGTTTGATTTAAATATGGCAAAAAGAATATTGATATTACTGGTTGTGGTCTGCGCTCTTTCGGGTGCCGCTTCGGCACAAAACACGGAGATCAAAATAACTCTAGGCGAGCAATTTTTTGATGCCTTGCTGGAGGCGGTTTTTACCCACCTTGAAGAACCGAGCGTTCCGATTAGCGGAACGAATGGGTCGTATTCGGGCTGTACAGAAACGATCCGCCTCAAACGGGAAATGGAAGGGGTCAAGACTGCGGTTCGTTTCCGACAGGGCATTATTTACGCTCCGATCGCATTTGAGGGGAGCTATAACCTTCCGCTTGTCGGGTGTATAGATTTCGACGGTTGGGCTGAGACCAATATCGATCTCCGGTTTAACCAAGCCGGGAATTCGATTGACGGCCGGGCAAGAGTGATAAAAGTGAACTTAACCGGGACCAACGGTGTCGGGAGCGCTTTTTTGGCAAGGTTCGTCCAAAGTTCGATCGATAAGAAAATCAATCCTCTGGAGATCATAAGTCTCGACAAACTCTCCTTCACGACCCCTGTCCAGAACGCTGGCAAACTCCGGATGCGCGCCACCGGTTTCGACCATAAGGTAAATGAAAAGTACCTCGAAATAATTATCAAATACGCGTTTGAAAAGGCAAAGTAGTTCGAATTTCCGTGGTCTTATCGGAGATTTTTCTCACCCAAATATTCAAGGCCGGTTTTCCCAAACCCGGCCACTGCTTCTTGTTTTACCAATCCGACATTCGGCGAGAACCAGTTCGACATTTTTACCTCGCTCGCCGGAACCTTCATTTTACCCATGTCCAATTTTATTTTAATAACCGAATCGATCCGGGCAGCGGTGAATTCGCCGCCGTCGACCCGGACGTTTTCATCAAGCCCTTTGAGTTCATTTTCAATGACTACCGTCCCGTTTACCGTTTTTGAACCGATTTTCGCCCGAATCTTATAATTCGTATCCCATTTCTCGCCTATTACCCAGTTCTTCGGAAGGGTGATTCCGTCGCTTTCGAGGGTTTCCATCTCGAATTTCATATTCGATTTGGAAATCGTGTTGTTGTAATCAGCGTTTCGCAATCCGTCATCAGTACACGACCAACTGGAATTGACCGTCAGGCCGCCTTCAAATACCCGTTTTTCGGTGAAGCCACTTTCGGATTCCATCTCCTGGCTTAATACGTACGACGACGGCGCATCTCCGGTAACTCTATATTCACGTTGGCTTTCAGGCTTGATTGGATAGTACGGATTGGCGCACCGGCCACGCTCGGGCAGATTCTTTTCCGGTTCGATATTCTCCGCGCGACTTTCGTCGTTTGCATTTTGAGAGCCGGCTTCAGGTTCCGGAATATTGACGCAGCCGGAGATCAGCATGCTTGAAAGTAATACTATCGCAAAATAGACGGCATTATCGCCAAAATACCGCTTCAAAGAGTTGGTCATTTTCATCATCCTTTTTGGCAAGTTATTCCATTAACAGTACGTCAAATCACCTAAAAATAACAAGGTTGCCGTGATTCGGCTTATATCCGAAATTCTGAATGTCACCGATTCCGGTTAAACGATACAGTCACCCGCTACACGATACCGTATCTTATTTCTGATCCCGACCGGCTCAAACCCCGCGTTTGCTAATCCCTTGGACAACGGAACGCGAATTGCAACTTAAGTCCTTTTGAGAACCAATGAAGGGTATGTTGAAAAACATTGAGGGGGGATTATGCATATCAGAAGTAAGAAAAATATCTTATTCTCTTTTGTAGTGGGTCTGCTGATGATGCTCGGCGCGGTTGATTTGGCTATCGGTCAAAGAAACCGCTCGCGTGAAGACAGGCAGCCGCGTCAGCGTCTAAAAGCCGAATCCACACAAAATATTAAACAAAACCGGAAATCACAAAGACAAATCCGGAATAGGGCAAGAAGTCAGAGACAAACCCGAAACACCAATCGCCCGCAAAGAAACAATCAAACAAATTCGGACCGGCGAAGGGTCAGGTCGACTCAAAATAACCGGGCTTCAGACCGCGCCCGCCGGCAACGGCAAACGCAGGATAATTCTGTTCGTAGCGAGAGGGAACGAAGCAACCGGGCCAATGCGGAATCGGTTCGGCGAAACCGGCAAAATCAAATAAACGCCGCGCGAAACGAGCAAAACCGCCGCTCGCAGCGAAACCGGCAGAATCAAATAAACGCCGCGCGAAACGAGCAAAACCGCCGTTCGCAGCGAAACCGGCAGAATCAAATAAACGCCGCGCGAAACGAGCAAAACCGACGTTCACAGCGGGTTGAGAATCGGCGACGTGATGAGATCAGAAACAGATCCGGGCGCAACGCAAATTCACGATATCAAAACCAATCCCGGTATCGGATATATAACCGCGGTCAGCAGCGGAGTCTTTACCAGCGGCGGCTAAATACCTATCGACAGCAGACCAAACGTCAGCAGAAGTATTATGAATCGGTGCGAAGACAACTGAGAAAGCAGCGGAGGAACAAACACCTTTCGTACCAGCGGTCATATTATGACCGACTTCGACGCGACCGAGCGAGGCTTCAGCGGGTTCGTTACTACAATAGTCTCCGTTACGATTATCGGTATAACCGAGGCGGGAACTATTATTATACGAGCAGTTATGGAGCGCGGATGCTAAACCGTGCGCTTAATTACGGCTATGATCAGGGATATCGAGCCGGACAGGCCGACCGTTATGACGGATGGGGTTATGACTACAACGCATCGTACGGATATCAGGATGCCAGTTATGGATACGACAGCTACTATGTCAGCTACGGCGAGTACCAGTATTATTTCCGCGAAGGATTTCGAAGAGGATACGACGACGGATATTACGGCCGCCGCAGGTACGGTCGGTATTCGGGAGGAAAATACAGCCTTCTGATAAACGTTATCCGCGGTATAATTAGTATATTCAGATACTAGAAGACTTTTTTCATCGGTTGGGAAAATGTAACGAGGCGAATCATTCGCCTCTCTTTTTTTGCGCAATTCTCGAACGTCCGCCGTCGCCCTTCGATATTTGGCGCGGTTAAATTGAACCGGAGCCCAAAGATCCGGGTAACCGATTGTTTAGGACACCATCGAGGTTAGCCGAGGATCGACAGATATTTTTTCCATGGCCCTACATTTTCCGAATATCTGCCAGCCAGCCCCTCAACGATTTGACGAATGTGATTTAGATCGTGAACCGCCCAGGTTGAGAGGAGCTGCTGAACCGTGACATTACCCAATTCCGGATGAGTTCCGCATAACTTCATTTGTCGGGAAGTCAGATCATAATCCCGGAGCGCCCTGATATTTTTAGTCCGCAATACCTCAAATTCCGCTAGTAAATCAGCGAGCTTTTTGCCCTTCGAGTCTTCGAATTGAGCAAAACGGTCAAAGGGCTCAAATTTCGCTTCGCCTTCCTGCGCCAGGATGATCCTCAGACGCGGCATCCAATCAGTTTTTTCACCGTGAATCAAATGTCCGATCACATCGTACGGATTCCATTTTCCATCCGCGTTTTTCGTCAGTGTCCATTCGTCCGAGAGTCCCGAGAGGAGCGAATTCACGGTCTTTGGCGTCTGGTTCAAAATCTCGATCGTCTTTTGCAAATCAAAATTCATATTCCGGACGATATCATAGGTTAAATGATCTGAATTCCGAATTATTTTCCGGCTGATTGAAGACCGGCTCCATCCTTCGTTTTTAAAATCATCAATTTGCGGCATCCGCCGTTTGTCAGGAGATGCGCTTGTTGTCTAAACTCTGAAGATGACTTTGCCGCTGGTAGCAATAATCGGGCGTCCCAACGTGGGAAAATCGACTCTCTTTAATCGGCTGACGGGAAGCCGTAAATCGATCGTCGGCGACGAGCCCGGGATCACCCGTGACCGGATATATGGAGTTGTCGAATGGCGGACGAAGGAATTCGAGCTGGTAGATACGGGTGGGATCGTGCCGGACGACGATGCGATAATTCCGGCAAATATCTTTAAACAGGCGGATTTTGCGATCTCGCAGTCTCAGGCGATTATTTGGGTGGTCGATGCGAGGGTTGGAATTACACCGCTTGATGAGGAGTTGGGGGTCTTGCTGCGAAACACCAAGAAGCCGGTGTTTATTGCCGCCAACAAATCCGAATCGACTAAAGTTGCCAATGAGGCCGCGGAATTTTACAAGTTTGGTTTTGACCAGGTCCCCGTTTCGGCGGAGCACGGAACAAATGTCGGTGATTTGCTCGAAGCGCTGTATGAAGTACTCGAGTTTCCCAAAAATGGTGAAGCATCCGAATCTGACCAGATTAAACTGGCGATAATCGGCCGGCCCAACGTCGGCAAGTCTTCAATTCTAAATAATCTGCTGGGGGAGGAACGTGCGATCGTTTCACCGATAGCCGGGACAACCAGGGATTCGATCGACACCGAAATTGAGGTCGACGGTCAGAAATATTTGTTGATCGATACTGCAGGAATCAGAAGAAAAGGAAAGACCCGCGAGATGGCCGAAAAGCTTTCGGTTATTATGGCTCGTAAATCGCTCGAACGGGCAGACGCGGCGATCCTCGTAATTGACGCTGAACAGGGAGTTACGAACCTCGATGCAAGTATTGCCGGATATGCATTGGATTCGGGATGCAGTGTCATCGTGGTGATAAATAAATGGGATTTGGTGACGGAAAAGAAAACCGGAACTGTAAAAGAATTTGAGCGAAATTTTCGCGACAAGATGAAATTTATGGATTGGTCGCCGATTGTTACTATCTCCGCTCTGACCGGTCAACGGGTGCCAAAGATAATACCGCTGGTCAAAAAGGCCAACGAAGCCAGAAATTTGCGGATTCCGACCGCAAAACTAAATGAGTTTTTTGAAGAGACAATCATGCAGCCCAAAGGCGGCGGTGGAACCGCGCCCGGAAAAAGCGGCAGGGCCCGCCTGAAAATAAAATACATTACCCAGGCTGGTATTCGACCGCCATTGTTCATTTTATTTACTTCCGGTGCCGGGCGGAGTGGACTTCATTTTTCTTATTTGCGATATTTAGAAAATCGGTTGCGGGAGAAGTTTGAGTTTTTTGCTACTCCCATCAGATTGGTCGAACGGCATCGGGCCGCAAAAAGCGGAAGGCGTTAGAATTCGGCCCGCCGATTCAATTTTTGGCGGCTGCCCGGGCGCAGTTCCCGATACGCCTTTTATCGAATTGATATATGGACTTATTGCTTTTAACGATCCGGTTGGTTTTGTTTGCGATTTTTGCACTAGCCGGAACCGGAAAACTATTTGATCTCGAAGGCTCGAAGAAGGCGGTCGAGGAATTTGGTGTACCAAAAGGGTTTTCGCGGGCGGCTTCGATAATCCTTCCGTTGGTGGAGTTGTCGATTGCCGCATTGCTGGTGCCGATCCAGACTTCCTGGATCGGGGCAATCGGAGGTGCGGCATTGCTGGCCTTGTTCACGGGCGGTATGCTTTGGCAAATGTGGCAGGGGAATGCACCCGATTGCCACTGTTTCGGTCAAATACACAGCGAGCCCGTCAGCAAAAAGACTCTTTTGCGAAATGGCGCATTCGTGTTGCTGACGTTAGTATTAGTTTCAACCGGTCAGGCGAATCAAGGACTGGACATCTTCGACCGATCGAACGATGTTTCAGAAATGAATGTTATGCAGATATTATTGGGATTAGCGGTGTTGGGGTTTTTGGCGGCGATCGTTTATTTCTTAAAGAAGATTTCAGAACAGCAGAGTCAGATCATGCGCCGGATTGAGGTGCTGGAACTGATTTCGCACGACGGCGGAAAGGAGATTGAACGCGACGATGTAAACGCGCCGGCTGGCGGCTTGCCGATCGGTGCGCCGGTTCCCGAGTTTGACTTACCGAATTTGAAGGGTGAGACGATAGCGTTTGATCATATTATCCCGAGAAATAAGCATAGTCTGTTGTTTTTTGTAAGTCCGACGTGTAACCCTTGCGAGTCTATGATTCCCGAGTTTCAAGAATGGACGGAGGAATTTGGTGAGAAAATCAACTTCGTTTATATAACCGCCGGCAAGGCGAAAGAGAACCTCGCCAAGTTTGGGGAGGGCGGCTTTGAGAATATGTTTGTTCAGGAGAAAAACGAGATTTCTGATCTTCTCGAAACGGAATGGACGCCGACCGCGCTGTTTATTAACTCGGATCGAATGATTGCGAGTCGCCCGGCAGCCGGTGATTCGGCAATCCGGGAGCTGGTAGAAAAGGTCAGGAAAATGGAGCTCGAGGACGAGCCGGTGTATGTTTCGAACGGACACACTTCGAAATTGGGCGAATCGGCACCTGATTTTTCGCTGCTGGATCTCGACGGCGGGGAAGTCTCGAAAGAGATTTTCGTGGATAAGAAGACGCTCGTAGCCTATTGGAGTACGGGTTGTCCGCATTGCGTGAATATGCTCGAGGAACTGCGTGAATGGAATAATGCCAAGGGCGCTGATGACCCGCATCTGCTTCTTATTTCGAGCGGGGAGGCAGAAGAGCATAAGGACATGGGACTGACTTCGCCAATTGTTCTTGACAACGATCATGAAGTGGCCGGTGAGTTTGGTTTGGCCGGTACGCCGTCCGCTGTCCTGGTCGACAAGAAAGGAAAAATTGTTTCCGAAACTGCCGTCGGATCTGCCCAAATTTGGACCCTGCTCGGAAAAAGAAAGTAAATGAAACCGATTGACTGGGAAGTTTTGGCTCGGGACGGCGACGCCCGAACAGGAATAATAAAGACTAGGCGTTCAATTATTGAAACGCCTGTTTTTATGCCTGTCGGAACTCAGGCGACGGTCAAGGGAGTGCGATTTGAATTCCTCGAAGAAGAGCTGGATGCTCGAATAATACTCGGCAATACATACCATTTATGGCTTCGTCCGGGCGTGGATGTGATTCGGTCGCTTGGCGGGCTCCATAAATTTTCGACTTGGGACCGGTCGCTGCTTACTGATTCAGGAGGATTTCAGGTGTTCTCGCTCAGCAATTTGCGGAAGCTGAATGAGGAAGGCGTCGAGTTTCGATCACATATTGACGGGACCAGGATGTTTATGTCGCCGGAAATCTCAATGGAGATCCAGGCCGCGCTGGGAGCCGAGATAGTGATGGCTTTTGACGAGTGCCCGCCCGGGGACGCGGGTCTAGAGGCAACCGCCCAAAGTCTGGAATTGACGGCCCGCTGGGCGAAGCGTTCGAAGCATAGGTTTTCCGAACTGCAGGACGAGGGCGTCGACACCGGTTTTTTGGAGGTATCCGGGACGCCTGGTGAGAATTTCAGATCCGGCGAAAGACGGCTTTCCGGTAAACAGGCACTTTTTGGGATCATACAGGGGGGCGGACATCTTGAACTGCGGAAAGAGAGCCTGAACCGGACGGTTGAAATTGGCTTTGACGGTTATGCGATCGGCGGTTTGAGCGTCGGCGAAGAAAAATCCGTGATGTACGACGTGGTCGAATTTCTGACGCCGCAAATGCCTCAGAAGGCACCGAGATATTTGATGGGTGTCGGAACCCCTGAAGACCTGGTAGAGGCCGTTTATCGCGGCGTTGACATGTTTGACTGCGTAATGCCGACCAGGAACGGCCGCACCGGCGGAGTATTTACATCATCCGGTAAACTAAACATCCGCAACGCGAAATTCACGGTCGATGACGATCCGCTCGATAAAAACTGTCAGTGTTCTGTTTGCGGCCGGTATTCAAGGGGATACCTGCGGCATCTTTATCAGGCCAAGGAGATGCTCGCCGCCTCATTAATTTCCCATCATAATCTCGCCTATTTTCTCGCCCTGATGGAGCAGACGCGGACGGCGATCAAAAAAGGAAAATTTGGAGAATTCAGAAGCGAATTTCTCGACCGTTTGGCAGCCGGTTAGGCCTGCCGCTTTGGCGCACTCGATTTTGGAATAAGGGCCTTGGCATTCCCTGCTGATGAATTTGTTTTAATGCGGATTTCGCGGCGAAACTCGTGTTTTCCGTTTCGTAATTAGGCCCGATTAATTTATAATCACTGTTTTGCGCATTTATAGATAAAAAGATGAATACAACTATTTTATTTTTCCAAGGCGGCGGAAGCCTGGTATCACTACTGCTTCCATTTCTGGTGATCGGGGCAATTTTTTATTTCCTCGTGATTCTTCCCCAGCGGCGTCAGCAAAAAGAATTGCAGAATCTGATCGCGAATTTGAAATACGGCGACGAAATAGTCACCAGCGGCGGCTTGATCGGTAAGATCATTGAGCTGAGGGAGGCGAGCTTGATAATCCGCAGTGCGGATAAGTCTAACATCGAGATCGGAAAATCAGCGGTTGTAGGAATGCGACCTCAACCTGAGAAGAAATAGGCAGGTTTAAGAAAGGAAAATGAAAAACAGCAGTCTGTGGATCAGAACGGCAATTATAATAGCGGTGGCTATACTGGGAATTTATCTCGTATTCGGCCCGCGCGGCTCGATAGGGGCGAAAGACTTTACCTGGACCGGGATCAAAAACAACCTTGCGGAAAACGTCAACCTGGGTCTCGATTTGAAAGGCGGTTCTCACCTGGTGATGCGCGTCAAAACCGAAAAGTATCTCCGCGAACTTACTCAGAGCAACCAGGATGCCGCGTTTAATGCTGCCAAGGATGCCAAACTTCCGGTATCCGATAGTTCGTTTTTAGCCGAAGACGGGACCTATCAGGTCACGCTCAATTTGTCCGATCCGTCTAAATCACAGGCTGTTATCGACGCCGTCAACCAGAAGGTAGATTTTTCCAACTGGTCTCTCGACGAAAACAGTGATTCGATCGTCTGGACGCTTCCCGGACAGGCCCAAGCGCTCCTAAAAGAACAGGCAACCGAGCAGGCGATGCAGATTATCGCCAGCCGGATCAACGCGTTCGGCGTAAAGGAACCGACTCTGCAGCGGCGGGGAACAAGCGACTCCGGGGAGATACTGCTCCAAATGCCGGGCGTGGATGATCCGGAAAGGGTCAAAAAGCTAATCGGCGCTGATTCAAAGCTCTCCCTTATGAAAGTCGTCAGCCCGCCCAACCCGAGTCCCGTCCAGACATATCCGACCCGTGAAGCGGCTCTTCAGACAATCGGCGGGAAAGAAACGCCGACTCGGAAGGTTCTTGAGTACACCGAGCGGGATGACAATGGAACGGCGACAACTGACCCGAACGTTCCGTCGCAATGGATCGTGGCCGAATACCCGTCGATCATCGAGGGTAACGACCTCCGTGACGCGTCCGCGGTGACGACCACCGGAAATGAGGGTGATTATCAGATTTCATTTTCACTCAAGCCAAACGGAGCCAAAAAATTCGGCGAATGGACCGGCAAAAACATAAACAACTATATGGCGGTTGTTCTAAACGATAAGGCTAAATCAGTTGCCTTCATACGGTCGCAGATTTTCGATCAGGGACAAATCGACGGTCGGTTTACCAAGGCGTCCGGTGAAGATTTGGCGTTGACGTTAAAATCCGGTGCCTTACCGACGGAGATCGAATACCTTGAGGAACGAACCGTGGGACCGAGTTTGGGGGCCGATTCGATACGGGCCGGATTGAGCGCGGCGATCGGCGGGTTGATCTTTATCGTCGTCTTTATGCTTTTTTATTACCGCGGCGCAGGTGTCAACGCCGTCATCGCGCTGGGACTCAATATGGTTTTGACGCTCGCTGCGTTGATCGTTCTGGATTCCACGCTGACTCTTCCAGGAATGGCAGGCTTGATCCTGGGCGTCGGTATGGCGGTCGACTCCAACGTTTTGATCTTTGAGCGGATGAGGGAGGAAATCCGGGCTGGAAAGAAGATTGCGGAAGCCGTGAAACTGGGATTTGACCGGGCGTGGCTGACGATCATCGATTCCCACGTTACGACGATAATCGCAGGAACGATACTTTATTTGTACGGCTCAGGACCGATCCGCGGTTTTGCGGTGACCCTGATACTCGGGCTGATCATAAACTTGTTTTCGGCAGTCTTTATGTCAAGGACAATTTTCTTGTGGCTCTTGGAGCGTAACCCAAACCGGACGAAACTGAGCGTATAATTTTAGACAGGTTGTGAGCAGGTGGACACCTTGATTCATCTTCACCTTTAAGAAATGTTTGATTTATTTAGCAATATAAATGTCGATTGGATGGGAATAAGGCGGCCCCTGATCGCGGTTTCCATTTTTGTTCTTATGGCGGGCCTGGCTTCGGCAGTCGGCAGGCAGATATCTCCCGGCGGCACGGATTCGTTTAACCTCGGTGTAGATTTTAAGGGTGGAACGGTTATCACTGCGAAGTTTAAGGACGGCAAGCCGACCGAAGACCAGATTCGCGAGGCGCTGGCGACCGTGGGGTTTAACGATACCGTTATCCAGGCGTCAATCGACAAAGCGGATGAAGTTTTGATCAAGGTCCCGTTGATCGAAGGCGAAACCGGGGTGCTGACGCCGTCGACCAAGGTGGATAGACCTAAACCGGCAAATGATAATGCCGCGCAAGATTCCAATTCAGAACCTAATGCCGAGAGCAACAAGAACGCTGCCGACGGTTCCGCTCCACAGGCAGATTCAGGGTCAACCGCGAGTTCAAATACAAATACTGAGGCAGACGAATCGGCGGCGTCTGCCGTCGAAGACGACGATGACAATCAGGTTAGCAAGGGCCGGGAGTTGGTTAAAAAAGCGCTCGACACATTCGGAAAAGAGGCACCTCCGACGGCAACCCTGGCAGAGGCAAAAGATGCAAAATACAAGATTGTAGGAACCGATTCGGTAGGTCCGGTTGCGGGTGAAAAATTGCGTAACCAAGCGGTTATCGCGACCCTTTTGGGTATGGTCGGCATTTTGTTGTTTATCGCATTTCGATACGATTGGACATATGCTGCGGGAGCAGTCATCGCGGTCTTTCACGACGTGCTCATAACCCTGGCGTTTTTTACCATGTTTCAATGGGAGATCAGCCTTACGGTTCTGGCAGCGCTTTTGCCCCTTGTCGGATTTTCGGTCAACGACTCTATCGTCATCTTTGACCGGATCCGGGAAAATCTAAGTCTCCACCGGACCCAGCCATTATACGATCTTACCAACGATTCGATTAACCAGACGATGTCCCGGACGATCGTAACCAACGGCCTCGTGTTTTTGGCTGTGCTGGCGTTGGTTTTGTTCGGCGGGGAAGTCCTCCGCGGATTCTCGCTGGCGTTATTCGTAGGGGCGATTACGGGCACCTATTCAACCATTGCCATTGCGAGCCCGATTGCGATTTGGTGGCAGAGCAAGCTCGGCGAGGCGAGGATGAAACAGGCGAAGCTCGACAAGGAACAAAATTTGGCGTCAGCGGCCCGGCGAGGTGTAGTCCGTCGTCCCGTGTCGAAATAAAATTTTGACCTGCAGACGGAGTCGGCAGGAATTGTTTTTTTGTTCGATATTCGTAATTGCAGCCTAGACGCCGCAAACGTAATGATGAGATTGGCAGGTTGTCTGAAAGATTCTGACGAGTAATCCGGGCGCTTGCTAAAAATATCAGAGACTCAAAGTTTTTCTTGACTTTCTTGGTGTGAGACTTTAGACTTCTGAACGTTGCTGGTCAATTAAATACTTAGGAGATGCTTTGTATCCGTGCGTCAATTGGTACGGGTTTGAAGGGCACTTTTGTAATTGCACGACCGGCGAGTTCCAACATGTCCCGCGCAAAGATGAAAGGCTTATAAAAAGCGATCAAAGGTGTTTTTAAATAACTTAGATTTTACGTTGTTGAGACTGTATCTACAGGCGTAAAAAGAAAGACGGTGGGCGGGATCGTGAGAAACCCACAAAATTAACCCTTGACCCTGACGGCACCGGAAAAGGGAGGAAAGTATTATGTTAGATCAAATGATTGAGTCGAGAAGCCACGCCGGCGAAGGGACGAAACGCAATGGATTGCTCGTCACCACGACCATTATCCTGTTTTCGCTGTTCGGAGGCGGTCTTCTCTATAGTTTGTTTGCACAGAATATCGGAGTCGGCGGCGAAGGGCTCGAGCTTTCGACGCTCGTTGCGCCGGTACCGCTACCGGAAGAGGCGCCGCCCGAGCCGGAACCCGAACAGGAAACGAAGGCGAACAAGGATCCTGACATCGATATCCGGAAGGAGATTATTCGAAATATTTTTGAATCTCCGGTCGAAGCGCCAAAGGAAATCAGGACTACAAAATCGACGATCCCCGAGCGGCGGCTGGGTGTTTTGACCCGACAAGGTGATACAAATCAGAACACTTTGAGTGCGCCAACCGGAGAAACCCGATCGGACAATGTAAAAGGAACGGGAATCGGATCAGGCGATCCGGATCGGCCTGTTGCAGCGCCGGAAAGAGAAACCGCTCCGCCGCCACCGCCGCCACCGCCACCGCCGGCAGTTCCCAAAAGGATTTCGCAAGGCGTAATAAACGGTAAGGCGATAAGTTTACCTGTACCGGCGTATCCGCCGGCAGCCCGGGCAATCAGGGCGAGTGGTTCGGTCAGGGTATCAGTTGTAATCAGCAGGGATGGCGACGTAATGTCCGCCAGCGCGAGCAGCGGGCATCCGCTTCTCAGGGCCGCTGCGGTTTCTGCCGCCAGACGTGCACGATTTCAACCGACCCTTCTTTCGGGACAGCCCGTTGAAGTTTCCGGGGTTATAGTTTATAACTTTAACCCTTAATTTAATTTTTCAGCTTTACGGCGGCCGCGGGATAGAGTCAGGTCTAGTCTTTCGGCCCCGTCAAGTTTTCAGATATCGCAATCGTAGATTTTTTTGATTTTTTGGAGGAAAAACAATGACATTTTTAGTTAGCCTGTTAGGCTTGTTCTTGATGTTTGCTGAGGAAGGGGAGAAGTTTGAGTTTGGCTTATATAAAATTGCCAAGGAACTTACTTACCCGGGCTGGGTAGTCATCATCGTTCTAATTATTCAGTCGATTTATCTAATCGCGATCGGCATCGAGCGCTGGCTGACATACAACAAAGCGAAATCACAATCACGGCAATATGCACCGAAAGTGGCCCAGGCTTTGAAGAATAGTAATATTGATGAGGCGATCACCATCAGCGACAAACATAAAGACTCGCATTTGGCTATGGTTGTTTCATCCGGATTGAAAGAGTTTAACGCCCATCAGGGTGACGGTGCTATTTCAGCGGATGAGATGGAAGCCTCGAAGCGGGCACTTGAGCGCGCGATTGCGGTGAAAACGGCTGAATTGAAACGTGGGCTTGCCGGGTTGGCAACGATCGGTTCGACGGCCCCGTTTGTCGGACTGTTCGGAACGGTTATCGGTATTCTTAACGCATTTGTCGAGCTGGCTAAGAGTGAAACGGCCGGTATCGGAGCCGTTGGCGGAGCAATTGCTGAGGCGCTGGTTGCAACCGCGTTCGGTATCGGTGTAGCGGTTCCCGCAGTATGGATGTTTAACTATTTCACAAACAAGGTTACAAGCTTCGGTGTCGAAATGGAAAACTCGGCATCCGAATTAGTTGATTACTTCATCAAACAGAGAACCAAACGTTTGGGAAGCTAGGGTATTTCGTGGAGTAGTTTTTCTGTACGAGGAGATGTCTTATGGGAATGGCTGTAGGCGGAACTGACGAATATAACTCGGAAATCAACGTAACTCCGATGGTTGACGTAATGCTGGTGCTCTTGATCATTTTTATGATCGTGACACCGCTGCTTCAGCAAGGGGTTACGGTAGATATTCCGAGGAACATGATCAGCCCCGATGAGGATGAGGAAATTGCTAAGGATACGTCCGTAGTGGTTTCGATCCCGAACAATGGACAGTTTTTTATCGGAAAGGATGCTTACCCGCTTGAATTACTTGGTGAAAAGATTAAAGCGAGAATGGAAGGCAAGGCGGCTCAAAAGCGGATTGTCTACATTAAAAGCGGCGTCAACGTGGAATATGGCACTGTGGTGGAGGCAATTGACACCATTCGTAAACAGGACATCGATAAGGTGGGCCTGGTCGCCGATAAGAAAAAGGAAATCGAGGAATAGGTGATCGGGAAACGCCTGGTCGTTTCCCGGTTTTGATCTGGGAGTACAAACACTATGGGAATGTCTACGGGCGGTTCTTCTGAGGGAGCAACCCCAAATATTAACGTAACGCCATTGATCGATGTCTTACTGGTTTTGCTGATTATTTTTATGATCATTTCTCCGCTTAAGCCGAGTCGCTTTGAAGCAAAGGTGCCGGCGGAACCGAAGGATGATGAAAATGTGGAAATAAAACCGAATCCTTTGACGCTTGTTATTTCACTTGATAAGGCAACCAAGGGAATCAAGCTGAATCAGGACAGCATCGGAGATTCGTCGGACACGAAGCCCTTGACCGACCGGCTTGCACAGATTTTTAAGGATCGTGAAAATGCGGGAGTTTTCAGGCAGGGTACGAATGAAATCGAGAAAACGGTTTTTATCAAAGCGCCCAAGACGATTCCCTACGGTGATGTGGTCAAAGTAATTGACGGTGCGAAAATGGCCGGTTCTCAGCCGATCGGGTTGCAGATTGATGATTTATCGGATTAGCGTCTGAAATGATCTGCGGTGCCGGGCCGTATCCAACGATAGAATCGAAAATTTTAATTTAGCGGCGAAATGGAGTCTAAAGAAATGGGAAGTTCTCGTTCAAGTAAGTTTGTAATATTTTTGCTTTTATTGATGATTGCGTTGGTGGGAAGCAGCTGCTCCTACTACAACCGGGTAATGGCCCGCATGAATTTGGTTGACGGCGCTCAAGCTTACAACGAGCGGAAATTCGACGAAGCAATTGAAAAATTCCACCGCGCGGTCGAGTATGATCCGGAAGGAAATACATTGGAGAGCAAAACGGCCCAGCTGTTTTTAGCCCGTACGCTGCATTCGCTTTATGCCGGGAACCGCCGGGATAAACAAAAAGCCGAAATGGCGATCGAAGAATATCGAAAAGCGCTGCCGGGATTTCTGCGTGAAACAGCTGAGAATAAAGCCGCACTTGACGCCGCTCCAGGGGATGAAAAACTTCTGAGTACCTACGAAAAGAACAAAAACATCGTCGGCAGCATCGTCAGTGCAATTGGGAGCTTGTACGAGAATCTCCAGCAAGATGACAAATGGCAGAATTGGCAAAAACAATCTGCCGAGAATACCCAGCTGCCGGGTACCGTCAGAGCGAACGCGTATGTTGCGATGGCCGCTAAAAAGTATGATTGCGCAAACGAAATATCGGATGATGATGCCGTGAAGAAAACTGTAAATAAAGGAGGCGAGCAGGTCTTTGAATTTACAAAACCTGCGGAAGAAGCCGACTTTGCCAAGCTCAAGAAATGTGTCCAGGAAGGCACAGCTTATATTGACGAAGCAATAAAGCTGCATGGCGAAAGCGACTCTGCCTGGTCATATAAAGCAAGTATGTTGGTTCAAAGCATGCGGATCGCAGAAATGGAGGGCAATTCGGCAGAGAAGGAGAAATTCAAAAAGGATTCGGAAGAAGCGAAAGCCAAATTTGAAGAGTTGGCCAAAATTCGCCGCGAGAAAGAAGAAGAGGCTGCCCGAAAGGCTGCCGAGAAAGTAGGCGGAGAAGCAAAGGGAGGCGACAAAAAGGATGCCTCCGACGCTAAAAAAGAAGAATCGGGATCAAAAGAGAATAAATAGCCTTCAAATTGCAAAAAACATGCGACACTCAATCGGTCGAAAAGTTGAGTGTCGCTTTTTTGCCTTTAAAGGAACGCCGCATATCGAATGAAAGAGAGCAAACATTTAAAAGATTGGTATAGTCAGATTAACGCGAATGATTAGAATCGAAGACATTATTGAGACCGTCAACGAGAATCATCCAAACACGGATGTCGAATTGATTCGCCGTGCATACCTTTTTTCAGCGCTTCATCATCGTGGTCAAACGCGTGCATCGGGCGAACCGTACCTGGTTCATCCCTTGGCGGTGGCAAAAATATTGGCCGATATGCGGCTCGATGATGTCAGTGTTTCGACCGGACTCCTTCATGACGTAGTCGAAGATACATTGGTAGATCTCGACACCATTCGCGATTATTTTGGCGACGAAATCACCCAACTCGTCGACGGGCTCACAAAAATAGCCCATATCAGCAATCTGACAAAGGAAAAACAGCAAGCCGAAAATGTCCGCAAAATGGTTTTGGCAATGACTACCGATGTCCGCGTCGTATTAATAAAACTTACAGACCGGCTTCACAACATGCGGACGATGGAGTTTTTAAAACCTGAGAAGCGGGCGCGGATTTCACAGGAAACAATCGATATTTATGCTCCAATCGCGCATCGACTTGGGATGGGAAAGATCAGAAGCGAACTTGAGGACCTCTCATTCCGGAATCTTCACGCCCAGGAATATAAAAAGCTGTCAAAAGAAGTGGAAGCACGGCGACCCGAACTTGAAGCGACGCTGGAAAAAATAACCGAGACGATTCGGACCAAACTGTCCGAAAACGAAGTTCCGTTTGTTGAGGTTCAGGGACGTGTTAAACGACTATATTCGCTCTGGAAAAAGCTCAAAAAACGTAAATTAAACATCGAGGAAGTTTATGATCTGATTGCGGCACGAATAATTACGCCCGATCCCAAAAAGAACTGTTATCTGGCTTTAAGCGTTGTTCACGATATCTGGACACCCGTTCCGGAAAGGTTTAAGGACTGGATCGGGAACCCGAGAGACAATCTGTATCAATCAATCCATACCTCGGTTATTGGCGGCGGCGGCCAGGCATTTGAGGTTCAGATCAGAACCGAAGAGATGCACAATATCGCCGAGGAAGGTGTGGCCGCCCATTGGCGTTATAAGGAGGACAAGCTTGGCGAAGATCATGACCAAAGTATCGACGTCCTTCGAAAGACCGTTGAAAAGCTGCTTTTGCCGCTGGTTGAGACGACCGAAGCCAATGAGGATTCAGAGGAGTTTATCGAGTCGCTCAAGCTGGATCTTTACCCGAAGGATGTGTATACCTTTACGCCGATGGGAAAGGTCGTAGAACTGCCGAGAGGGGCGACACCGATCGATTTCGCATACGCGATCCATTCCGAGGTCGGTGACACTTGTACGGGAGCTAAAATAAATGGAAGAATCGTTCAACTCAAGACGAAACTTCAGAACGGAAACGTCGTTGAAATCCTGACGACGCCGAATTCCAAGCCGTCGCGGGACTGGTTGGGCCATGTTGCGACGTCCAGGGCGCGGAGCAGGATTCGACATTGGATTGCCAAACAGCAGCGGGAAGAATCGATCGAAATGGGCCGCAAACTGTTGGAAAAAGAGGCCAAAAAATTCAGCATATCCTTTAAGAAGATCTTTAATGACGACAAAGGAATGACACGGGTCGCAAACGAGTACGGACTTGGCAGGAGCGAAGATTTAATGGCCTCGATCGGTTACGGTAAAACACTTCCGAAAAATGTCCTCGCCAAGTATTTGGGACCCGACGAATTCGCCAAACTCGACCCGGAAAAAAGAAACGACACCCGCCTCGAAAGCGGCATGAAAGCCGTTAAAAAGTTTATCGGGTTGGGGGACGATGCAATCGTCGTCAAGGGTGTCGATAATCTCCTGACGACCCGCGCCCGCTGCTGTAATCCGCTGCGGGGCGAAGAGATCATCGGATATATATCACTTGGAAAAGGAATCGTAGTCCACAACAAACGCTGTAAAAACGTAAAACAGTTGATGGTAAATAAAGACCGGATAATCGATGTCGAATGGGCGAAAGATGACAGTAAACAAATTCAGTCGGTACGGCTGTTTGTCACAACCGAAGATCGAACCGGCATGCTGGCTGGTATCACAAACGCGATTTCCGATATTAAGACGAATATCCGCGACGCGAGGGCGCGAGTCTCAAATCGCGATGAAGGCTTAATCGAGGTAACCGTTGAAGTTTTCGATAAGAAACATCTTGATAAAGTAGTGACTTCGGTTGTCAATGTGCCCGGTGTGGTAAACGTCGAACGCGTTCACAACCCCAAGTGACAAAAGCGTGCGGAAAATTGAATGCCCACGCCGGAATGCGCTTTCTTTTTATACTTATTTCTGTTAATATTCGCCTTTTGTTTGGGGATTCATTTTAGAGAATATATAACGAATTGAAACACGCTATCTCTACAAAAAACGCGCCCGGTGCGATCGGGCCATATTCGCAGGCGATAAGGTTCGGGGAACAGGTTTACCTGTCTGGACAAATCCCGATTGACACGGAAACGGGTGAGTTCATTTCCGATGATATCACTGAACAAACTCACCAGGTACTGCGTAATTTGAGTGCAGTTCTTGACGCATCGGGATCAGATATGGACAGTGTCTTGAAGACCACGGTGTTTTTAAAGGATATGAGTGATTTCGCTGCGATGAACGAAGTATATGCGGAATATTTCAGCGAAAAACCACCGGCCAGAAGCACCGTTCAGGCGGCCGGTTTGCCACGTGGCGCAAGGGTAGAAATCGATTGTATTGCGTTTGTTAAATAAGAAAGCCAGGCGTCGGTTTGATTTTCGACGACTGGCAACGAATCAATTGCGTTGAACCTCTAAATTTATGCCGCGGCCGCAGCTTTGACGATTCTACCCGACTTGATACAGCGCGTACAGACCTTTTTTCTGCCGGTTCCGCCGCTTGAAAGTTGTACACGGACTCGCTGGAGATTAGGGTTAAACCGACGACGCGTTTTGTTATTTGCGTGAGATACATTGTTCCCGAACATCGGGCCTTTTCCGCAAACGTCACATTTTTTTGCCATTTTATGCCTCCGAAAAATTAAAACGGGGTATGAAACCGAAGAGTTTAATGATACAAACTCAAAAACAAGATTTATAACAAAGTTATTTAGTTTTATCAAGTAATCATATTATTTTTTCAAGGAGCGAAAAGCCACAGTGGGAAAAACCAACATTAAGTTTTTAGCGATTGCCGTACTGGCAACATTTTGTTTTATTTTGGCCGGTTGTCAGGATTCGAAAGTCAGTCCGGGTCCGGGCGGCGAACCAAACCCCAACGAAACCGCGGCTACGGTAAACGGCGTTCCGATCAAAATGGAAGATGTCGAGCGCGCGATTAAACAGCAGGCTCAGGGACAGGAAAGCAAACTTTCTCAACTCGAATTGACGCAGGCAAGGTTGCAGGTGCTGGAGCAGCTGATTCAGCAGGAAGTGATGTACCAGAAAGCCGAATCGGAAGCAACAATTCCGACCGATGAGGAAGTCACGGCGGAATTGAACAAGGCGAAAACGGGCTCCGGAGCGTCAAAGGAAGAATTTGACAAACGAATGAAAGAGGCCGGCGAAACTGAAGAATCACTCCGGCTCAAATTAAAAAAACAACTCGCGATCCAAAAGCTAATTGATAAGGTCGCCGGTAAAGTGGAGCCTCCCAAAGACAGTGAGATTGAGGCATTCTATAACGGCAATAAAGAGGCTTTTGTTAAAAAACGCGGCGTAAAACTCGCCGCGATCGTTATCGATCCTCGAAACAACGGTCAGGGCGATACGACCGTCGATGATGCATCGGCCAACCTCAAGCTTCAGGAGGTAATGAAAAAGCTTCAGGGCGGGGCGGATTTTGCAACGGTTGCCAGCGAGGAAAGCGAAGATCCGAGTAAGCTTCGAAAGGGTGACCTTGGTTATATTGCCGAAGAACAACTGGCTCAGACGTTCTCGCCGCAGATCGCCGAGCTTTTTATGAGTGAAAAGTTTCAACTGGGTCAGATCACTCAACCAATTCAGCTATCCGGAAAGGCTTATATTTTCAAACTTCAGGATCGAAATGACAAGGAAGAGAAGCTGACCCTCGAAAGTCCGGGTGTCCGACAGCAGATCACCGACAATCTTGTCAACGCCCGAAAGCAGCTTCTCAGCGTATCCTATGGAGCGATAGCGATGGACGAGGCCAAGATTGAAAACTTCCTGGCCCGCAAGGTGGTCGAGAATCCAAACGAATTGAGCGGCGCACGCCCGGCTTCAAACGAACCCGAAGCAAAGGACCCGGAAGTCGCCGCTTCACCGGAATCAAACTCGAACGCAAACGTGAATATCAACTCAAATGCGGTAGGCAGCAATCCGGATGGAGATAAGGCGAAATCCGAAACCAGCGCCGATTCCAAGCCCGGATCGAAAAAATAGACGAATAATCGGAGATATTTCTTGATTTTGATAGATATTGAAGGCGGGCTTGCCCGCCTTTTTTTGCGCGATAGTTAATTTAATGCTTTTCAGGCTTTCAAACGTTTTCAAATCCTACGGCAGCAGCGACGTATTGCGCGGCATCTCGTTTCAGATCAACCCATCGGAAAAGGTCGGATTGGTCGGACGTAACGGTGCGGGCAAGACAACGGTGTTTCGGTTAATCACGAACGAAGAATCACCCGATTCGGGCGATATTTCGAGAATTAACGGATTGCGGATCGGAATGTTGGAGCAGCATGTGGATTTTACCGAGAATGAAACCGTTCACACCGCGGCGCTTTCGGCCTTCAAAAAAATTCACGATATCGAAGCGAAAATGCGCCGACTGGAACATTTGATGACTACGGAGGCGTCAGATGAAATCTTAGACGAATATGCCGCGCTTCAAACGGCGTTTGAACGCGAAGGCGGCTTTGAATATACCGCCAGGGCTGAAAGTATCCTGCTCGGACTGAGGTTTCCAAAAGATGATTGGGATATCGAGACTGACAAGCTTTCGGGCGGGCAAAAGAATCGTCTCGGAATGGCGCGTTTGTTGTTATCAGAAACAGATGTATTGTTGCTTGATGAGCCGACCAACCATCTCGATGTTAAATCGGTAGAATGGCTTGAAGAATTCCTTGCCAATTATGACAAATCCTATATCGTGATCAGCCACGACCGATACTTCCTTGACCGGACCTGTGGCAAAATTATTGAGATTGAAAACGGAATCGCCTACACCTACAAAGGCAACTATTCGAAATATGTGATTGAATCGGCACTTCAGAAAGAACAGCGCCGGCGTGAGTATGAAAATCAACAGGCCTATGTAAAAAAAACCGAGGCATTTATCAGGAAAAACCTCGCCGGACAGAAGACCAAACAGGCAAAATCGCGACGAAATGCGTTAAGCCGTATGGAAATGCTCGAGGATGTAAAAACTGACGAGCGAAGCGGAAATTTCAATTTGAAAAATGTAACGCGAACCGGCGCCAATGTCCTGTCGGCTGAAAAACTTGCGATCGGATACCCCGGCAATGTGCTGGCTGAGAACATTAATTTTCTCCTACACCGCGGCGAATGTCTGGGTGTAGTTGGCGGAAACGGAACCGGAAAAACCACTTTTCTCCGGACCATTTTAGGTGATCTGCGTGAACTCTCGGGGAAAATAATATGGGGAACCAAGGTTAACATCGGTTACTATTCGCAGCAGCTGGAAGATCTCGATTTGAGAAACGATCTTCTTGAAGAAATGAGAAAAGTGGAACCGTTGTCCGAAACCGGGGTTCTGCGGTCCTTTCTAGCGGGCTTTCTGTTTACCGGTGACGATGTATTTAAGAAGGTCGCGGACCTTTCCGGCGGTGAAAAGGGAAGACTCTCACTGGCAAAACTAATTTACTCAAAATCAAACGTACTGATCCTGGATGAGCCGACCAACCACCTCGATATTCCGTCGCGGGAAGCATTAGAGCAAGCCTTAAAAGAATATGACGGCACGATCATAACGGTCAGCCATGATCGCTATTTCCTGGATCAGATCGCAACCCAGATCTTTTCCTTTGGTGAAGACGGATCGTTTGAAATATTTGGCGGAGATTATTCGGCGTTTCACGAATGGCAAGAAAGCCGCGTTCCCCTTGAATCCCGTTCCGGAGGGCCGGAAACCGAGAATTCGGATAAAGCCGCACCGGTTAACCAATCCGACGCAGAAAAGAATTTGAGCAAGAACGAAATCAGAAAAATCAAACACCGGATTTCCGAACTTGAAGGGAAAATTGCCGATCTGGAACGCGAATCAAGAATCCTTTCAAATCAATTGAGTGATGGACAATTTGTCTCGGATCCAAAACAATTCGACGATGCCAGCACCAGATACAACGAAATTGAAACGGCAATCCGGGAGTCATATTCGGAATGGGAAGAGCTATCGGAACGAATTAGCCCGTAACGATGACAGAAACGGAATCAAAAAAGAAAAAGCGGTTTAACCTCTCCAAAGCCTGGCGGGACGCACGGAATCTGATTTGGATCCATCGCTCACGGCTTGCGCTGGGCGGCTTTTTGATGATCATCAGCCGATTGGCCGGTCTGGTTCTACCGGCGTCTTCGAAGTATTTGATTGATGATGTGATCGGCAAGCAGCGCTTTGAGATGCTCAAGTGGATCGCATTGGCGATTGGATTGGCAACCGTTGTCCAGGCGGTTACGTCTTTCGCGCTCTCACAGATATTGGGAGTGGCGGCGCAATATGCGATAACCCAGATGCGGAGAAAGGTGCAGGCCAAGATCGAACGCCTTCCGATCTCCTATTTTGACGCGACACAGTCGGGAAAATTGATTTCGCGGATTATGAACGATGCAGAGGGGATCCGCAACCTCGTTGGAACGGGTTTAGTTCAGTTGGTTGGTAGCGCGATTACGGCCGTCATTTCAATCGGCGTGCTTTTTTGGATCAACTGGCAGATGACGTCCGTCACCATAATCGTCCTTGCCGTCTTTGGCGGAATGCTGGCTTTTGCGTTTAACAAGCTTCGTCCGATATTTCGGGAACGGCAGGAGATTAATGCCGAAGTTACCGGTCGACTGGGCGAGTCACTCGGTGGAATTCGGATAGTCAAGTCGTATACCGCCGAAAAGCGGGAAGAGCTCGTATTCACAAGGGGTGCCCACCGGTTGTTTCGTAATATTGCGAAGTCGATGACCGGTGTTTCGGCCATGACAGGGTTCTCCTCGGTTATTATCGGGGCTATCGGCGTGGTCGTAATTCTGGTAGGCGGCAACTCCGTTATCTCGGGTTCGATGACGCTGGGCGACTTGTTTATGTATATTTTCTTTACGGGTTTGATGGCGATGCCGATTATCGAGTTTACCGCCATTGGAACTCAGATCACGGAAGCCTTTGCCGGGCTTGACCGTATTCGAGAGGTACTTGAATCTCAGACCGAAGACGAAGATGATGAAAAGAAGCAGCCGATCGAATCAATCGACGGTGAAATCGCGTTTGAAGACGTCCACTTTGAATATGAAAAGCATACTCCGGTCATAAAGGGGATTTCCTTTCTTTCCCGGGCGGGAACAACTACGGCACTGGTGGGTTCGAGCGGCTCGGGTAAATCGACGATTTTGAGTCTTGTCTTAAATTTCATAATACCTAAAAAGGGACGCGTGTTGGTTGACGGAAAAGATATCCAATCGGTCAAACTGCGGCATTACCGGAGACAGCTTGGCGTAGTTCTCCAGGAGAATTTCCTTTTTGACGGGACTATTCACGAGAACATCATTTTTTCAAACATTAACGCGACGCCCGAGGAAGTCAAAGAGGCTTGTCGAATTGCCTATTGCGATGAATTCATCGAGAAGTTTGAACACGGATATGACACGATAGTCGGTGAACGCGGGGTCAAGCTTTCCGGCGGTCAGCGACAGCGTATCGCCATTGCCAGAGCACTACTGGCGAATCCAAGAATCCTGATTCTTGATGAGGCGACTTCGAGTCTCGATTCGGAGAGCGAGCAAATGATTCAGGAAGGTCTTAAAACGTTAAGGGAGGGACGGACGACTTTTGTCATCGCACATCGGCTATCGACGATCCGAAGCGCTGATCAGATTCTGGTTGTCGAAGAAGGGCAAATCGTTGAAAGCGGTACTCACGAACAGCTGGTTGGCGCGGCGGGACGTTATAAACAACTCTATGATAAGCAGTATCAGTTTGAAAAGAATCAGTTTGTAAATCCCGGAGAGGATTTTACGCCCGACTTACCATCGGGGGATGCAAAACCGCCCGCCCGTTCAAATTAAAGGAATTTATAGGAGAAAAAAGTGGATAATTCACAAGACTACAAAAACCATGTCCGTTGGCTGCCGGTTTATCATTTCGTTTTAGCACCGATGATTTTGATCAATCTAATCTATTCGATCGTCAGACTGGTCCAGGACCCGGGTTGGGACCGATGGGAATTTGTCTTCCTCTCAATCGGTCTGGTTATACTCACGCTGCTCGCGAGAACCCAGGCGCTTACCGCACAGGACCGAATCATTCGCCTGGAGGAGCGGTTGAGGTATGAAAGTGTCCTTCCGTCCGATTTGGCTCGAAAAGCGGTAAACCTGGAAGTGGGACAAATCATCGCCCTCAGGTTTGCGAGCGACGCCGAATTGCCGGCCCTGGTTGAAAGGACGCTCAATGGAGATTTCGAAAAACCCAATGACATCAAGCTGGCAATAAAAGCTTGGCGGGCCGATTATCTCAGGGTCTGACCCATTTGTTACAAACGCAGCCGGACCAAGTCCGTCTGAAAAGCTGGCTTGGATTCGCCCGTGAGGCGGTACGCGATTTTTCTAGCTTTCGATTCGGTAGTTCGGAGCTTCTTTGGTAATTATCACGTCGTGGACGTGGGATTCGCGGAGTCCGGCCGAGGTAATCCGGATAAACCGAACATTGGTCTGCATTTCCTTGATGCTGCGGCAGCCCGTGTAGCCCATACCCGATCGGAGTCCTCCGATGAGCTGAGTTACCGACTCAGCCAGAGTACCCTTGTAGGCAACCCGGCCCTCAATTCCCTCGGGAACGTATTTCGAATCGGAAACCGTAGCCTCCTGCGAATAGCGGTCGCTTGATCCTTGTTTCATCGCGCCGATTGATCCCATTCCCCGGTAAGTTTTAAATGACCTTCCCTGAAACAGTATTATCTCCCCGGGCGCTTCTTCTGTTCCCGCAAAAAGTGATCCGATCATAACGCAATCGGCACCGGCGGCAATCGCCTTGGCCAGATCGCCGGAAAACTTAATTCCACCGTCGGCAATGACAGGGACACCCGATCCGGCAGCGGCTTTTACGCAGTTGTCAATTGCCGTGACCTGGGGCACGCCCGATCCGGTCACAACGCGGGTAGTACAAATCGAACCAGGACCGATTCCCGCCTTAATTCCGTCAACGCCAGCGTCGACCAAAGCTTTTGTCGCTTCGGCGGTGGCAATATTGCCGGCAATCACTTCTACGTCCGAGTATTTTTGTTTGACGGAATTAACCGCTTCAATTACCCGCGAACTATGTCCGTGTGCGGTGTCTATTACCAGCGCATCGACGCGGGAATCTACCAGAGCATCCGCCCGCTCAAGATAATCACCGGTGGCACCGATTGCGGCGGCCACCCGGAGCCGGCCCAGGTCATCTTTCGCCGCGGCCGGATACTTGATCGCCTTTTGAATATCCTTTACGGTAATCAGCCCCTTTAACAATCCCTCGCTGTCAACGACGAGAAGTTTTTCGATCTTATGCTGCTGCAATTTGCCTTGTGCCTCATCGAGGGTTGTTCCGATTGGTACAGTGATGAGGGGTTGCGGAGTCATTACGTCGGCAACCGGAATATCGATCCTTTTTTCAAAACGAAGATCACGGTTGGTGATTATCCCAACCAGGAGCCCATTTTCATCGATTACCGGGACGCCGCTGATCTTAAACCGCTTCATAATCTGCAGCGCATCCGAGACCAGTGCGTCGTGATTGATTGTTACCGGATCGACGATCATTCCGGATTCGCTGCGCTTAACTTTATCAACCTCTTCGGCCTGTTGTTCGATTGTAAAGTTTTTGTGGATCACCCCAATTCCGCCCTGCTGGGCAAGTGCAATCGCGAGCGACGCTTCGGTCACCGTGTCCATCGCCGATGAGCAAATAGGAATCCGAAGATCTATATTCCTCGAGAAACGGGTCGACGTATCCGTTTCACCAGGCAGAATTTCCGAAAATGCCGGTATCATCAGTACGTCGTCAAAGGTCAACCCTTCTTTAATTTCTTCCAGGTTCATAATTAGATAAGAAAAAACCCGCAGATTGCGGGCTTATTCGCTCATTAATCGGTCTGCGCAGTGGCGGACTCACACCAATTTCCAAAAATCGTCGATTTAATTCGCGGCGGTGTTTGCATTTGTTTGTGCCGTATTCTGATTCCCGTCAGCGGTATCGTTACCGGTCGGATTTGTTGCGGCGCTTTCGTTTGCCGACTCCACATTTATTTTTCCATCCCGCAGAATTTGTTTCAGGTTATTCATATTAATCTCATATTCAAAACCGTTTTTTTTATAGTCCGGCGGAGGAATTGGGGTCTCGATCTTTTTCCCATTGACCGTCAATTCAACGGTATCAGCGAGGCCCTTATAGTAATTCAACCGTACCATGTCCGCAGCTTCAAAAAGGTGTTCCCGAACCTGAGAATTTAGCAGTTGAATTTCGCGCTTCCCGTCTACGACGGATGTAATCGATAGTTCGGAAGCGCTGGTCGTAATTTTAACTTTGATCTCGTCTGTTGAAATCGGCTGGCTGGGCAGTCTTGAATTGCTAACGTTGGAATTGGACGGAACGGCATTCGTGTTTACGTTAGTGTTGGCAGTATTATTCTCAGCGGTCTGACTTTGGCTGGACTCCAGATAATTGACCAGGGCAAAGATGCCCCATGTCATCAATCCCAAAATGATCACCGCAAATATAATGGTTGGAATCATCGACGGACCGGTTGAATCATCGGTCAATACTTCCGGTCGATAATACTTCGATGAGCCCTTCTCGCCGCCGCCTTCCAGGCGCGCGCTGATCTGCGCATAATCCTGCATTGCCTCTTCTTCGTCGATACCGATATATTTTGCAAACGATCTGACAAAGCCTTTATTGAAAATACCGCCGGGCAGAGGGCGGTAGTCATCGTTTTCAATCGATTCCAGGTATAGGGCGGAAATTCGTGTCTGTTCGGAAACTTCGCTGATCGAGATTCCCCGGTCTTTACGCGCCTGTTTGAGTTTTTCGCCTAGCGTCTCTGCCATTTCGTTTTTGAATTATCGCTTGTTGCTTTCGGTTCGTCGGTTACCGGACTTTGAATTTGAAATATATCGTTGAAATACTAATAATGTCAATCTTTTAACCTGTTTTTGGGTTATCGGACGGCTTGATTATTTGACAACTTGCGTGATAGCTTTAGGTTTTATCTTTCGCATGTACTAAAATCTAAAAATCAAAATAAAGTGAGGAATTGAGAATGACTCTCGAAGCACTCGGAATGGTTGAAACCAAAGGTTTCGTTGGGGCTGTTGAGGCGGCAGACGCAATGGTAAAAGCGGCCAACGTAAATCTGATCGGAAAGGAATATATCGGAGCGGGTTACGTTACGATTTTCGTCAGAGGTGACGTAGGCGCTGTCAAGGCAGCGACCGATGCGGGTGCCGCGGCCGCGCGGCGAGTTGGGGAACTGATCTCAGTACACGTGATTCCCCGTCCTCACAGCGAAGTCGAGGATGTTCTGCCCGGCAAAGGTGTCACCCAGGGAAAGTCGATTCGCGGGGCGTCTCGCGGTAAATTGAGTTCCGGTGATGCTGCGGCTTCGGCCAATGCAAAGGCGTCTGGAAGCAAATCGAAAACGAAATAGCCATTTAACGGGTGACACACGGCATGCAGATTTGGTAGGTCCAAAAATTGCTGCCGTTTTTTAATACAATTATGGCTGATAAGGACCTTGTATCTCAGCAGGAGGCGAGGGATGCCGTTGATTCGGCGCACCTGGCGTTCCAAGAGGTTGCTAAATTTGATCAGGCGAGAATCGATCGGATCTGTAAGGCAATGGCGGATGCCGCGCTTAAAGAATCGATGCGTCTCGGCCAAATGGCCAGTGAAGAAACCGGATTTGGCACAGCACTCGATAAACGTGAGAAAAACCGTTTTGCCGCCGAAGATGTTTGGAATTATTTTAAGGGTCTTAAAACAGTCGGGGTCGTTAACGATGATGGAACCGTTGTGGAAATTGCCAGTCCGCGGGGAGTCGTAGCGGCTATTATCCCTTCCACGAATCCCACTTCAACAGCGATTTTCAAGATCATAATCGCAATCAAATCGCGTAATTCAATCGTCCTTTCACCCCATCCTTCTGCAGCCCGCTGCATTACCGAAACTGCCCGTGTGATGCGAGAAGCCGCTGTTGGCGAAGGACTTCCTCCCGAAGCGGTTTGCTGCCTGTCAAATTCGACCATCGAAGGCACCGAGACTTTGATGAAACACAAAAAGACCGCGGTTATTCTCGCGACCGGCGGAATTGGTCTGGTGCGGGCCGCCTATTCATCGGGCAAACCGGCATTCGGCGTCGGCCCGGGAAACGTTCCTGTCTTTATTGAGAAAACGGCGAAAATTGAAAAAGCGGTCTCAGATATTTTAACCGGTACCTGTTTTGACAACGGCACGATCTGTGCCTCGGAACAGTCGGTTGTTGTGGACCGTTCGATTGCAGGTCCCGTGCGGAACCAATTCAAACAGCAGGGAGGACACTTTTTGTCCGAAGCTGATGCGGAACGCGTAGCACAGGTACTGTTGACCCCGCAGAGGACATTGAACTCGAAGATTGTCGGTAAATCTGCGGAATATATTGCAAATCTGGCGGGAGTTACGATTCCGAGCGGCACCAGGTGCCTTTTAGCAGAATGTGCTGGAGTCGGACGCGACTTTCCGTGGTCGGTCGAAAAACTTTCGCCGACATTGGCGTTTTTTGTTGTTGACGGCCTCACGGAAGGCGCAAACCGGTGTGAAGAAATTTTGCAGTTCGGGGGAATGGGGCATACGGCCGGAATGCACACGCAGGACCGGGAGGCGGCAATTCGATACGGGCAGCAAATGCCGGCGGCGAGGATAGTGATTAACTCCCCGACTACCCACGGAGCGATCGGATTCTCAACCGACTTATCGCCCTCGATGACGCTCGGATGCGGTTCCTGGGGAGGAAACGTTACGTCGGATAACGTCTCACCTCACCATTTGATGGATATCAAACGGGTTGCGTTTGAAACAAGACCGGTAAACCAGGCGGCGCCATTGCAATCCGTTCCGATGCGTACCGAAGCCCGGGATACATCTACGCCGCTTCTGAATCGGGAAAAGAAAAGCATCAGCCGACACGATATTGCATCTATCGTGGATAGGTTTTTGAGTAAAAAGCTTGCAGACGAACCTTCGCCCGGCGCGGTCAGTGCATCGACCGACAAACTGCCGGAAACCAAAACGATAATACATCGTGTCGGGGGAAAAAAAACCGTCTCGCGTGAACCAGTTGACTTCGTAAGTGAAGACGACGTTCGGAATGCGATTGAAAAGGGCGAAAAAATTTACGTTAGAAGCAAAACCATTATCACACCGTCGGCCAGAGATTTGGGAAATGAAAAGGATGTATTTGCCAGAGTTTAGCGATTGATAAACCTTGGCCTGCATAACGGCAAGCTCGTTACTAGTAAACGAATGACTGAAACAGGAGCGGAAAACGATTTATGTACCGCATGCGGCGTTGATATAAGGCCGGAAGCCCTTTATTGCTATCACTGCGGCGCAATAGTGGGAACGGCATCAACCCCCCCTGTACCAAGACCGAATACCACGGCTGTTAGCAGTGTTTGGTTTGAAGAAGAGCTTGTCAGTAAAGATCCAGAATCGCGTGATGAGGAACGCGCTGCCCCGGCGCAAGTAATCGACATCACCGATAGAATTCCAAAACCAGACTCTGATCTTTTGGCCGGAACTGAGAATGCGGAACAGTTAAAAATCCGCGTCAAGCAAAAAACGCGGGTTCGGCGAAAACCCCAATTAACATCAGCGGCAGCGCTCCACAGAAAATCGAGTTCGGATAGAAAGATGGAGATTGAAGTGGTCTGGCAGGAACGCGAAAGATCTCCGAATATCTGGTTTATCGTTATGTCCTTACTGGTTACGTTGCTTGTCTTCGGCCTTTTCTTATTAGCGATGTATCTAAAATGAGAACGGAGTTTGAATGTTGGGCTTGTAAGCTGCGAATCCCAGGAAAAAGCGCCGGCTGGCTGCCGGCGCTTTTTGAGTTCGGTCTGAAACGGTTCTCAGTTCTTTTGAAGCGACGGGGCTTTTGAGTCAGTTGGATTTGCGGTTCTTCCCGTTCGTGAAATCGCAATTCGCTTTTGATCACCCGGCCCGTCCTTCACGACGACCCTGATGTTGCGATATGATCCGTCATTCTTATCGTTGGTAGGAATATAACCGATTGAATACTGGGTCCGGAGTTCACTTGCGATATCCTTGGCTACGGTTGAAAGTTCGGCCACGCTTTTTGGAAAATATGCCTTACCTCCAGTTTCTTCGGCGAGCTTACTCAGAAAATTCTTTGCCTTTTTCTGTGGGCTCTTCCGGATAAAGCTGCCTTCCTGCTCAAGGTCATCTACAAAACCAACCGCATAGATCTGAACATCAGTTTCCCGTAAGAGTTTGAACAGCTGTTCTTCTTTGTAATAACTGCTTCGATCTTCGCCGTCAGAGACCAGTATCAATGCCCGGCGCTTTCGATCGACCGCAGATTGGCTGCGTTCATATTCATCTACTTTTTCCGCAGCGAGATAGACCGCGTCTATTATCGCCGTTCGGCCGCCTTCGATGTACATATTATCGAGCGCGTCATTAAGATCTACCTGGTCTGATGTGAAATCCTGCAGAATTTCGATTTTATCAGAGCTTACAAACCGGATTACGCCGGTTTCATCATCGGCCCGGTTTGTCCCGATGATTATTTTGCTGGCTTCGATTACTTTTTCAAGCTGAAATCTCAGCGATCCAGAATTATCAATGACAAGGGCGTAATTTGTAGGCACTTCAGATTGCGAAAAGAACTCGATCGGTTGTAGTACGCGATCTTCATAAACGGAAAAATCGCGCTTTGTTAAATTCGCGATCGGCCGGTTAAAGCGGTCTATAACCCTGACATTGAGATTTACCAGTTCGGTGTCGATCTTAATAATCTCATCCGGATCATCTACGACCAGTATGGGAGGAGTGCCGACGGTTTCAGGCGGCGTGGGACTTGCGACAGACGGCTTGGCGGTCTGGGCGCCAGCGATCGAAAAATTATAGGAGGCTATCCCGATACTCAAAATCAGGCCAAAACAGAGCAATAGAACATTCGACAAGTTACTTTTCATTTATTTTTGTTGCGAGTTTTTAAATAAAACTAACAGATTAGCGGTAATCTGTGCTCGGAGAAGCATAATAGCCTTCCCGACTTCTTACCGTTAGACGCGGAAGTCCTCTGGGGGGTTTGACCTTAACTTTTACTTTTCTCCATTTTCCATTCGGTTCGAAATCATCGGGCGTATATCCGATTGAGTATTGATTCCTTAATTCCAATGCGATTCGTTCAAATATTTCGTCCATTTCGACAGCCGAATTCGGATAAAATGATTTGCCGCCGGTTACGCTTGAGAGCTCGTCAAGAAAGGCTTGTCCCTGGAGCCCCTCCATACTTCCCGAATCCCGGCCGTCCATTATTCCGACGGAATAAATCACAACATCGGACTCTTTCATCAACCGTCGGACTTCCTTAAAGCTGTAACGGGAAGCATTATCCTGGCCGTCGCTAATTATCAGGAGCGCCTTTTTTCGATGGGCCCCCCGGGTTACCCTTTCAACTCCAAGATAAACCGCATCGTATAATGCGGTATTGTGCTTGGGTTTGACCAATGTCAGCTTATTCAATACGGCATCTCCGTCGCGACTCCGGTCGAGAAGTAACTGGGCACGTCTGTTAAACGCGATTAAATTATACTCATCACGTGGATGACTCGTATTTATAAACCGGGAAAGGGCGTTCTTGGCTTTTAATATTTTATCACCGCTCATCGACCCCGAAACATCGAACAAGATTCCGATCGAGACTGGCGCATCCGTGTCGCTGAAAAATGTGATCTGTTGTTTCTGTTTTTGGTCAAAGATCGTGAAGTGTTCTTTGGTTAAACCTGAAACATACCTGCCATAGTAATCAGTAACTGTTAGCGTCAGTGTGACGAGGTCGGTCTCGATTTGGATATCGGCATCGGTTGCGCTGCCTTGCCTGGGCGGAGTTGGTTTTGGTTCCTGGGCGACGGAGGCCACAGCCAGCATGAGGGTTGCAAAAAAAACTATAATCGACCGATTAGCCAACCTAATTCGGCTGAATTCTGACAAACCTCTTAAAGCCATATTTTCTCCGATTGCCCTTTTACCTATTCTAGAAAACCTTTTGCATCATTGCAAGATATTTCTCCGGTGGGGGTGGGTCCGTTGAATTCTCATTTTGAGAATATATGATGTCAGCTTTAACCAATACGTTGGATTAAGTGAAAATAATCGGTTCCAACGGAATCAGCCGTTCATCTATGCTCACGCGTTGTCACTGGAATATCGCTGGAAAACAGACCTGAGGAGGCGATAATTGTACTTTCGCGGTGAGATCGGTAAGATACTTGTTTAACAGAACTTTTGCCGGAGCGGTTGCGTAAGCATTTATCATTATGAGATCAGAAGCATTTTCCGCACAAAACCTGCAACAACTGGACGATAAAGATCTGATCGCGATTGCGGTTGCGGGACCCGCAGATCCGTTCGAGGAACTTGTCAGAAGGTACCAGCGGCCCATTGTCAGCTATGTATATCGAATGCTGAACGACTATGATTCGTCACTCGATGTAGCCCAGGAAGTTTTTATCAAGGTTTATAAATCGCTTGACCGGTACAGTTCAGATTACAAGTTTTCAACTTGGATTTACCGGATTGCTCATAACGCAACAATCGATCATATCCGCCGACGTTCCGGTAAAGAGCAAAGCATTGAAACTGAATCACGGGACGGAACGTATCAGCTACAGATTGAAAGTCCGCGGCCAAATCCTGAGGAAGATCGTGAGATGAGCGAATGGCGGACCGAGATCGAGTCGGTGGTAAAATGTCTCCCGCCGGTTTACCGGGAGTTAATAGTTCTCCGGCACTCCGAGGATTTGAGCTATGGAGAAATCGCAGAAGTGACCGAACTGCCCCTCGGCACCGTCAAAAACCGCTTGTTCCGGGCGAGGGAAATGATGAGGGAGATGTTTATCGAGCGTGGTCACGTTGGACGTTAGCCGCTCTGGTTATGGATAAAACCTTATTACCGAGTGCATTATGACTGCTGGAAAAAGCGACAACCTGATTTTGTGTCCCCGTGAAGAGATATTTAGTTATCTTGACGGTGAGCTGTCATCCGCCTGCGAACTCCGGTTTGAGCGACATTTGGCAGATTGCAGGATCTGCAGCGAAGAAGTCAATACCCAAAAGAAAGTATCAAACAGTTTAGAGATAATTCTCGAAGAAGATATGCAAAATTTCCTGCTTCCCGAGAATTTTACCGAAATTGTGAAAGCTAGGGCGGAAGGACATGTCAGCGGACTCCGCCACCGAAATGAAATTTCACTCGCTGTGGGCATTTGTGCGATTCTCTTCGCGACGGTGACATACGGATTTGGGGCGGCAAATGATTCGATCTTACTGACTTTTCAAAAATTTGCCGATCAAGTTTTTGCGGTCGTCGGTTATGCGGCTTATCTCGTTTATGAAACCGCGGCCGGGATTTCGGTGATTCTTCGTTCGTTGTGTCATAAATTTCTGTTTAGTTCAATGGTTTACGTTTTGCTGATCTTCACATCATTCGTAATAGCTTTTTGGTCGCTCTCGCGATTGGTTTTTCGCAAAAGTCGATCATAGAATTGTGACCCTTAAGAATTCTTATCAAGCATATCCTCGCTGCTCACCAATCATTTTTTGGCGATTGTTTTTTTCTTTACCGTTGTTGCTTTTTCTCACACTCACGATATTTACGCAGACTGGCCCGAATCAAACCGGCAAAGAAATTTTGATCGTCAACGACTCCCCCGAAACCGAAGTGTTCGCGATGGGCAAGACCGTAATCGTCAAAAAGAACGTAAAGGGTGTGCTCTCGTTTGGCGGCGACGTGATCATTGAAGGGCACGTCTCCGGTGACGTGGCGACTATCGGAGGCTCGGTTATACAAAAAAAGGACGCATATATAGGGGGCGATGTCATAGTGTTTGGAGGAAAATATCAGCCCGAGGCGGAAATTCCCAAACGAAACAAAGCGAAGGAAACCGTGATGTATGCAGGATACGAAGAAGAATTGCGGAGTCTGATGCAGAATCCATCGCAGCTATTCTCTCCAAAGTATTCCTGGTCTTTTATCGCGCAGCGTTTATTCTCGGTACTGTTTTGGTTCATCGTATCGCTTGCTCTGACAACGATCGCCCCCGGCGCGGTCGGGCGCGCAATAACCAGATTTCAACTATCAACGCTTAAAGTGATGGGAATCGGGGCGTTGGGATTTATCGTCACGACACTTTCGGTGATATTTAGCCTGGAGTTCCTCCCCGGTTTTGTGAGCGTGATTGTCGGGCTGATGGGGTTCGCCCTGGTGATGCTGGCTTATGTTTTTGGACGTGTTGCGATCCAGGCGAGCTTCGGAAAATGGATTATGAAGAAAGTTTCGAAGCGCCGGAAACCATCAGAAACGCTTTCGCTTTTTATCGGCGCTTTAGTCTGGACCGTGCTGCTTTCCGTTCCATACCTCTGGACGATCGCATTATTTGCGCTCTTTATCTCGAGCTTGGGCTTGGTATTGACCGCGGGAAGCGAAACAAGATGGAATAAGGCTTGACCTTGACTGTATTGAACTGTTACTTCGAAACCCCTGTTTTTCTTCACAAACCTTTACATTTCTTTACAAAAAGGCGAAAACTATTGACTTACAATAAGCGTCTAACTGCGCATAAGGAAATCACTTTTGGCAATTAATTACTGAAAAAATTTTATCCGGTTGGGAGAATAATTCTGTGATCATCAAGAGGCTCATTTTAGGTTCGTTTTTAGCGTTGATTTGTTTTAGTTTTACGATTTTCGGACAAGCCGAAATGCCGGATCTCGGCATCCGAAAAGATCAAAATCTGGCGGTCGGTGTTGTCAAGATTGTCGGAGATGAAAAAATCGTGTTGGAGACCAAAGACGGCGTGATCGATGTCATCCTGCTCAGCGTTACAAATTATAAAAGATTGCCGCCTGACAATATAAGTCTCAAGGCCGCTACCGATGCGAGCCTTTCAGAGATAGGAACGGGCGACCGTGTCCTCGTGACCGGCAAGATTTCGGAAGACAGCTCAAACATCCTCACTAAGACCGTTTATCTTGTGAAGAGTTCTGATCTCAAGGCGCAACAGGAGAAGGAACGGCAGGAATGGATTACGCGCGGCATTAACGGCCGGATTATCACTGTGGATATTGAGAAAAAAGAAATCGACGTTGAAATGCGCGGAATTACCGGACTCGCAACTACCGTCAAGCTGACGCCTAAGGAGGACGCTGTTTTTTTACGATACTCCGAATCCTCGGTTAAATATCAGGATGCGGTCGAAAGCCGTCTGGCCGATATCCAACCCGGAGATATGCTCCGCGCGATAGGTGACCGGAGCGAGGATCAAAAAACTTTTAGCGCCGAACGAATTCTAACCGGTGCGTTCCTGACAGTTGCCGGAACGGTAAAATCGATTGATGAGGATAGAAACGAGGTAACGATCACGGATCTCAAAACCAAGAGCGATGTCACCATTATAGTTAACAAAGACTCGTTGCTTAAGAAATTTCCCGAAGAGATCGCCCAGCGGCTGGCGCGGGCCCAAATGATGGGAATGCAGGGCGGCCGCGTTCGGCCACCGGGAGGAGGTAATCAACCGCCCGCAGGTGGCGCTCGCGAGGGCCGCGGCGGTCCGGGCGGTGGAATGCGCGGGGGAGATATAAACGAAATGCTCAATCGCTTTCCGACAATCAAGGTCAGCGACCTCAAGGCCGGAGATATGATTGCGGCATCGAGCCCGAAAGGAAAGAACCCGAATCGTTTGACCGCGATCAAACTACTCGCCGGCGTCGAGCCGTTTTTAAAAGCGCCGCAAATGCCGGCTGGTCGACGCGGACGAGGAAGCACCGAGGGCGGGATTTCGATTCCCGGTCTTGACGGCGCCGATTTCTAATTCATACGTTTTAATATTTAATTATAGTTACGAAGAAACAGAGGAAAAACATGAAAATAATAAAGTCATTCTTATTGATCGGACTTTTTACACTGATCGCGGCGACGGCCGTTTCGGCCCAACAGTCCGGGGAAATCAATGGTGAAGTCGCCGATGCTTTCGGCGGCGCAGTTGTAGGCGCTACGATATCCATTTCAAATGGCGCCGGATTCGAAAAAACGGCGGAGACCGACGGCAGCGGGCGGTTTGTTGTCGGCGGACTGATCCCCGGAAGATATACAGTGACCGTATCGGCGCCGAGTTTTACTATTTACGAGATAACGGACATAGATGTTAAAACTACCGGAAACAAAAAGCTCAACATTGAACTGGAAGTTGAAGGGGTTAGTGAAGAAGTCGAAATCTCCGAAAATGGAAATGTAAACACCGATGCCGCCAATAACGCCAGTGCGCTGGTTCTCAAGGAAGCCGACTTGGAAGCATTGCCGGATGATCCCGATGACCTTGAAGCTGCGCTGCAGGCTTTGGCCGGCGGCGGTGCAGGGCCCAACGGCGGCCAGATATATATCGACGGATTTGAAGGCGGGAATTTGCCGCCCAAAGAAGCGATCAGGGAAATCCGGATTAATCGTGATCCATTTTCTGCTGAATTTGACCGGATGGGATTTGGAAGGATTGAAATCCTCACCAAGCCGGGCGCGCTGAAATGGAACGGACAAGCCTATTTCAATTTTAATGACGACCTGTTTAACGCGCGAAATCCGTTTTCCGTCAACAAGGCTGACAGCCAGACTAAATTTTATGGCGGCTACATCAGCGGCCCGGTAATAAAAAACAAAGCTTCATTCTCGCTGGGCATCAACAACCGTGATATTTCCAACGGGTCAAGTATTAATGCTACCGTTATCGATCCTAATTTTAATATCGTTCCCTTTCAGCAGGAGTTTTCGGAACCGAATAAACGGTTTTCAATCAATCCGAGGTTTGATTATCAAATAAACGACAAGAATACGCTGGTCACGCGATATGAATTTGAACGCCGGACGTCGGAAAATGTCGGCGGCGGGTTTGTACTTCCGTCACGGGGAACGCAGTCTGAAAATACCGAGCATACAATTCAGCTGACCGAAACCGCAATCATTAACGCCAAGACCATCAATGAAACCAGATTCCAGTACCGCAGCGAAAACCGGGAAGTTACGGGCGATAACACGATACCGGCGATCAACGTCCTGGACGCATTTTTTGGCGGAGGTGCAACGACCGGTCTGAACTATAATCGAGAAAAGTTTTGGGAAGTACAGAATTACACCACAACTTCGTTTGGAAGCAGATCCGAACACAGCATTAAGTTCGGCGTTAAAATCAGCGGCCAATCGATTGATGACCGGACCGAAACGAATTACGCCGGAACCTATACCTTTACCGGTTTTACCTTGAACGCGCCGAGTATTTATGACGTCGATGGAAATGGATTAATTTCCTCGGCAGAGCAGTATCGGGCAAAACTGCTGGGCGCAACAGATCCGTTGTTTAACCCGAATCAATTTAGCATCTCGGCCGGAAACCCGCTGGCAGACATATCCCAGGTCGAGTTAGGTGCGTTTTTCAAGGATGACTGGCAGGTAAACCCGGGTTTCACTTTGAGTTACGGTATTCGATACGAGAACCAAACAAATATTGACGACAAGGTGAACTTCGCACCCCGGCTGGCTTTTGCATACTCGCCGGGAGCGGGCGGTGCGTCGCCTCCTAAAACCGTATTTCGCGGGGGCGCGGGAATTTTCTATACGCGTTTTGGCGAAAATTTCGCACTTCAGGCCAGACGGTTGGACGGCGTTCAGCAGCAGCAGTTTATCATCGGCGGCAATAATGCGATCCTGGGACAGCCGGTGTTTTCGTTAGATGGCGTTACAAACAGCCTGACCGCGGCGCAACTGGCGAACGTTGCCCCGCTTACGAGCACTCCCCGCATAATCGCGTCGGACATTCAGGCGCCATACACGGTTCAGGGTGCATTCAGTGTGGAACGGCAGCTCCCCGGCCGAACCACGGTTTCGATCTACTATACGTTTTCGCGAAATTACCATATGATTCGCTCGCGCAACATCAACGCCCCTGTCTGCCCGCCGGGAACGCCCTGCCCGGTCGGCAACCTGACGGCCCTCCAGGCGCTTCGTCCCGATATTTCGCAGGGGAATCTTTACCAGTATGAATCAAGCGGCTATGCGGCCGATCAGAGATTGATATTCAGATTTTCCACTCTTTTCAGCCGGAATTTCACCCTTTTCAGCAACTATTTTCTGGGGAGCTCGAAAGGCGATTCGGATGGCAATTTTCCGGCCTACAGTTATGATATTTCCGATGAATTTGGAACTTCGGCGCGGGATGTCAGGCACACGTTCTTTATGGTCGGTGTTTTCCGTGTTCCTCACGGGATAGGCATCAGGCCGTTCATTATTGCTCGGTCGGGAAGTCCGTTTAACATCACTGCCGGACAGGATCTCAACGGAGATTCAATCTTTAACGACCGGCCGACTTTTGGTCAGCTCGCCGGCGCTTGCGCCCTAAACGGAATCACAACTGAATGGTGCGGAGTTTCGTCTTATGACCCGAATCAAATTATTCCGCGTAATTTTGGACGCGGGCCCTCTTCGTTGAACGTAAACCTGAGTCTTGACAAGACATTTGGGTTTGGCAAAACAGGAGGATCCGGATCAAGCCAGGCGGATGGCGATGCCGGAGGCGATCACGGCAGGCGGGGCGGACGCGGGGGCCGCGGCGGCAGACGCGGAGGATTCGGCGGCGGACGCGGAGGATTCGGCGGTTCATCGGGCAATGAACGAAGCCCTTACAATTTAAGCTTGGGCGTGAGATTTAACAACATTCTTAATATTAACAATCAGAATAACCCGGTGGGCAACATAAATTCACCGCAGTTTGGTCAATCGACAAACATCCAGGGGGGATGGGGCCGCGGCGGTGCCCGCACGATTGAGTTTACATCCAGATTTTCCTGGTAATCGGCCGGGGCAATGGAAGCGAAGGTGAAAGCGCCGGTTTCACCTTCATTTCACTTTGTAAATAGAATTGTGCCGGAGAGCACGAACAGGATCTTATGAATAGTATTATTGTTAGCGTACTGATATTTGCGTTTGTGGCGATTGGGGAGGTTTCAGGCCGCGGGTTGAACCCTGATGTTTTGATCGGGGCCAACGAATCAAGGCGTTTAACGCCGGCAATCGAAGAATTGGCCGGAAAGGCACTCGCGGCGCACGGCGGGGACAAATTTAAAGCGATGAAAACGCTTGTCGTCAGCGGAAATGTCGATGTTACCGCGTCCGTTATGAACCAGGCGATTCCCGCAACTTTTGTCACGATCTTTTCGGGTGATAAATACCGGCTTGAAATAAACAATCCCTTCCAGCCGTTTAAGCAGGTTTTTGACGGAGAACGTACCGAAACAACCGTCGCCCAGGGATTTACATTTCCTCCGATTAATCGTCTCGGGCTGCCGCTTTTGCAGAGGCTCGGCGACGAAGGCTTTATCGTGTCGGAACTGGATAATAAGAAGAAATTTGGATTTCGGCTTACGGCGCCTGACGGCTATTACACTGATTTTTATCTAGACAAAAAGACAAACCGAGTCAAGGGTTACGATTCAAGCTATGTCGTTAACAACCGCGAAGTTTCAACCACCGTCGAAATAAACAAGTATGATGAAATATCCGAGATCATCATTCCCAGAAAATACGCGCAACGTTTCGATCTCGGTCAGATGACGGTATATGCCGAATTCAGCGCAAAAGAGATTCTGGTCAATTCCGAAGTTGATGATAAAGTCTTTCAGCTATAGCGTAAATTATGTATCAAAAAAGGGTTGGGGGAATTCAATCCTCCAACCCTTTTTTCTTTTTGCGAAGCCGTAATTCAGACCTTCAGTATTTCCTCTTCTTTGTGATCCGACAGCTCATCAATCTTTCCAATGTATTCGTTTGTCAGCTTTTGGATTTCATCCAGTCCGATTCTCTCATTGTCTTCCGAGATTTCCTTCTCCTGAAGCATTTTTTTTAATTCGTTGTTCGAATGCTGCCTGATATTCCTGACTGCGATTCGGTGCTCTTCAGCAATTTCATGGACCTGTTTGGCGAGTTGCTGCCTTCGCTCTTCATTAAGCGGTGGGATCGGCAGACGGATAAGTTTTCCGTCGTTGGATGGATTTATTCCAAGATTGGCGGTGTTTATCGCTTTTTCGATCGTATCGATCTGCGTTTGGTCCCAAGGCTGGACGGCCAGCATCTGGGGTTCAGGAACGCTCACCGAAGCAACCTGGTTGAGCGGAGTCATAGTCCCATAATAATCGACCATGACACTGTCTAAAAGGCTCGTGCTGGCCCGTCCGGTTCTAACCCCTGCAAGTTTTCTTTTCAAATCATCCACCACCGATGACATTTTCGGTTTTGTTTCATTTATTACAGCGTTTATACCCATAATCTCCTCATCAAAACAATCCTTTCATCAACGCACGCTTTTCGACTTCTCATCCATTGATACAAGCGTGCCGATCGAAAGATCACCATTTACCGCTTTCATTATATTACCGGGAGTGTTCATGTTAAACACCATTATCGGCAAGTTATTGTCCATACATAACGAAATAGCAGATGTATCCATCACCTTAAGCCTTTTCTCAAGTACGTCTTGAAATGAAATCCTGTCGTACCGGGTTGCGTCGGGGTTGGTTATCGGATCGTCCGAGTAGATACCGTCGACTTTCGTGCCCTTCATGATTACTTCGGATTTGATTTCCAGTGCTCTCAATGCGGCAGCCGAATCCGTCGTAAAATACGGGTTTCCCGTGCCGGCGCCAAAGATCACTACCCGGCCCTTTTCAAGATGCCTGATCGCGCGCCTTCGAATGAATGGTTCCGCCAGCTGTGGAATATCAATTGCAGATAAGACGCGTGTGAAGACATTGCACTTTTCGAGTGCATCCTGGAGAACCACCGCGTTCATCACAGTTGCCAGCATACCGATGTAATCGGCACTCCCGCGATCCATATTTCCTGCCGATTTTGAAACCCCGCGAAAGATATTGCCGCCGCCGACGACGATGGCAATTTCAACTCCAAGTTCGTATATCTCTTTGATTTCACCGGCTACTGATTTTGCAACTTTGGTGTCAATGCCGTAGTTTTGATCACCCATCAGTGCTTCACCCGAAAGCTTTAGTAAAATTCTCTTGTAAGCAGGTTTATTCATAAGTACAACGATCTTACGTTAATTGTCCGGGTCTTAGACCCCTTCCGGGGACTAGGATCAATCAGCAAATCAATTGCCCACCATCGACGCCACTTCGCTTGCAAAATCATCCTGGCGTTTTTCGATACCTTCACCCATTTTGTACCGCGTAAATCGTCGAACCGTAATATTCTCCTTGATCGAGGCTATTTTTTCGGTCAGTAAATCGCCGATTGTTTTTGACGGATCCTTCACAAATGGCTGTTCAAGAAGCACGATTTCCTCATAGAATTTATTCAGCCGGCCATCGATGATTTTTTTTAGCACTTCTTCAGGTTTGTTTGCATTCTTCTCGTCGTTTTTAAGCTGTTCCATTAGGATATTGCGCTCGTTATCAAGTTCATCCCCCGGAACATCTTCTCGCCTGACGTATCTCGGGTCAACTGCGGCGATATGCATTGCGACGTCCTTGACCAACTGCTGAAATTCGTCACCGCGGGCGACAAAATCGCTTTCACAGTTTATTTCGACTATAACCCCGACCTTTCCGCCCATGTGGATATACGATCCAACTGCTCCTTCGGCTGTAACCCGGCCCGCTTTTTTGCCGGCCGTCGCCATACCTTTCTTTCTTAACAATTCGATAGCCTTTTCCACGTTTCCATCGGCTTCGATCAGGACGTTTTTACAATCAACCATTCCCGCGCCCGTTTTCTCACGCAGATCTTTGATCATGCCTGTAGTTATATCTGCCATAATTCAACTCCAAATAAAAAACTCGTAAAAAAGCGCAGCCCCTGAAATTAGATTTGAGCTACGCAATATCAAAAAGAATTTTGAGGTTAACTCGCTGAAGCTTCGGTTTTTTCCTCTTTCACGGCATCGCCTTCAGTTGCCGTATCTGCTTTCTTGGTTTTAGCCGCCGGCACTTTTGTTTCCGTATCCGATTTGTCTTCAGCAGCCGACTTTGGGTCGCCGGCTGGCGCTTCCGCTTTCTTTTCAACAACCTTGTCGGGTTTCGCTTCAGTCTTCTTTTCAACAACCTTGTCGGGTTTAGCTTCAGTCTTCTTTTCGGCAACCGCCTTAGGCTCTGCCTCAGGTTTCGCAGCGGATTCGCCTTTTGGTTTTTCAGTTTCCGCGGGAATTTCTTTATCTATTGCCTCGACCTGTTCCGGTTCAGCATCTGCTTCCGGAGCCCCGGCCTGTTCTTCTCCGTCCTGCCCTTCCAGCTGCTCATCAGAGATTTGATCCATACCCTCGGATGCCAAATTCTGGCCTTCAAGAATCGCGTCCGCGATTCGCGACGTAAAGAGCCTGATCGCCCGAAGCGCATCATCATTGCCCGGAATTACATAATCAATTCCTTCAGGAGAGCAATTTGTATCGACGACGGCGACAACCGGAATGTTTAGCCGGTTTGCTTCCTTGATTGCGATATCCTCCTTACGGACATCAATAACAAACAATATATCCGGAAGACCACCCATATCCTTGATGCCCGATAAGTTCTTCATCAACTTATCAAGTTCTCGTCCGAGCTGAAGCCGTTCCTTTTTGGTGAGCATCTCTGCCCGCCCGTCTTCCTTCATCGCTTCGATTTCTTTCAGACGTTTGATCGATTTTTGAACCGTCTTGTAATTTGTCATCAAACCGCCAAGCCACCGATTGCTGACAAAGTACTGGTTACAGCGTTGGGCTTCTTCTACTATTGCATCCTGCGCCTGCCGTTTAGTTCCGACAAATAAAATTTTTGCGTTGGGTTTTTCCGCGATAAAGTCCTGAACGAATCCGAGCGCATCGCGAAAAAGCTTTTGCGTTTTTTGAAGGTCAATAATATAAATGCCGTTGCGTTCACCGAAAATGTAATCTTTCATTTTCGGGTTCCAACGACGTACCTGATGACCAAAGTGAACTCCCGCTTCGAGAAGTTCTTTCATTGTTACTGTTGCCAAAATGCAAATCTCCTTAATTTATTGGTTTTATGTACTCACTGAAGCCGGATATCTCAACCAACTGGCCTCAGCAATGGATTAGTACACGCTCTCCGCAGTTCGCGATACGCCGTTAGATAAAGCGTTAGGCAGAAAACGTACAGCGTATATCGATTATCTCTTTGAGAACTGAAATCTCGCCCGCGCGCCTTTCTGGCCGTATTTCTTTCGCTCTTTCTTTCTGGGGTCGCGCGTAATCAATCCGGCTTTCTTCAAAGTCGGCCGCAGATCGCCGTTGTGTTCAAGCAAAGCGCGAGTGATTCCGTGTCTGACCGCACCTGCCTGTCCCGAAATTCCGCCTCCCCCGACGTTTACCAGAATATCGAATTTCCCGGTGTTCTCCGTGAGCCGGAGCGGCTGGTTAATAATCATTCTCAGCGCTTCATTGGGAAAATATGTCTCAAATTCGCGGCGGTTTACCGTGATCTTGCCTTCACCCGGACGTAAATAAACTCTCGCCACCGATGTCTTTCTTCGTCCCGTGCCGTAATATTGAATATCTGCCATAACTATATTTTAATCTTGCCTGCTCTTTTCGTGCGCCTTCGCCGCAAATTCTAAATAACGCCTGTCTGATCTATAACGTTTCTATTTCAATCGGTTCAGGTGCCTGAGCTCCATGCGGATGCTCGGCATCAGCATAGACTTTGAGTTTCTTGAACATCGCCCTGCCCAGTTTGGTCTTAGGGATCATCCCCTTCACCGCTCTCTCAATAACCTGTTCCGGCTTATCCTTGAACATCTTTTTGACCGATGTAGTTTTCAAACCGCCCGGATAGCCGGAGTGACTGTAATAATTTTTCTGCTCGCTTTTTACTCCCTTAAAAACCACGTGACGGGCGTTTACTACTACGACATGATCGCCCATATCCAAAAATGGCGTCCACACCGGCTTGTTTTTTCCGGTCAGAATCTTTGCGATTTGGGTCGCCAGTCTGCCAACCGTTTTGCCTTTTGCGTCGACCACATACCACTTGCGTTGTTCAGCCAGGTTCTTCCCGCTTGGAAAATACGTACTCATAATAAATGCTTGCTCTTGATAAAGAATTTTCGCCAAAATGCGAACCGTTAGAATATCGAAAAAGGTAGTCACCGTCAAGTAAGAAAGCGCTTAAATACCGACTCCAAACCGCTTTCCGGCGAGGATCAATCCGATCATCGTTTTGGCATCTTCGATCTCGCCCGTTTCGATTTTCTCAAGCGCTTCATCAAATGAAAATCTAACCACCGAAAGTATCTCATCTTCATCCAATTGTTGTTTGGACGCGGTCAGCCCGCTCGCGAGGAAAACAAACATTTTCTCAGTCAAAAATCCCGGGGAAACATAAAATTCGGTCAGTTTTACGATTTTGTCGGCCCTCACCCCGATTTCTTCCTCGACTTCCCGAAGGGCGGTTTCTTCGGGGGTCTCGCCCTTGTCGATCGTTCCGGCCGGAATCTCAAGCAAATATTTGCCCGCCGCGTGCCGGTATTGCGAAACAAGCGCAACCGTCAGGTCTTCGAATACCGGAACGATAACGGCGCTTCCGCCGTGGGAAATTATTTCCCGTTCATATTGCTTCCCGCTATCTTCGATGCGCGCCAGCGAGAGATCAAAAACCCGCCCGTGGTAAAGCGATTTAGTTGAAATTAATTTTGGTTTCATCGATACAGAAAAAAAGGCTTACGATGCGGTCAGCCGTAACCGCCAGTGCCATAAGAGTGAGAAAACCGGTTTGTGACAGCACATCGGAATAATTAGAGCTTACGGAACTACCGTCAAATTAAATACGTTTCTGCTAACCGGACGTGTCCAGATATGCCTTGACAAGTTTCATGTCGTCCCAAACCTCCCGCTTTTTTCTTGGATCGCGAAGAAGGTATGCCGGATGAAATGTCGGCATTACTTTTACGCCAAAGTAGTCCTTGAAACTTCCCCTAAGCTTTGAAATCCCAATTCTTGTATCGAGAAGGTTTTGGCAGGCCGTATTCCCCATAACGACGATCACCTTGGGCCTCACGATAGAAATTTCGCGCAACAAAAAAGGTTTACAGACTTCAGCTTCGTCAGCCTGTGGTTTCCGGTTTTCGGGAGGGCGGCAGCGGTTTATATTTCCAATAAATACGTCCTCCCGCTTGAAGTCGATTGCCTCAATTATCTTTGTCAGCAGCTTTCCTGCCCGTCCGACAAATGGTTCACCTTGTTCATCCTCATCCGCACCCGGCGCTTCACCTATAAACATCAGCTCGGCTTTCGGATTACCGACGCTGTTTACGACCTGAGTCCGGTCCTTGCAAAGCCTGCACCGGCTGCAATCGGTCCCGATTTCTAGCCGGACCGTTTCGAGTGTCTCACCGGTTTGCGGCAGGGCTTCGGAAATGTCGCCATAAAGCGAATCCTTTAAATTCGATTTTTCCGGCATAATTTGCTCTATTTTGGTCTCCAACGGATTTGTCGCCAAAGGAAAATCAGGCGGTGGTGCCGTTTTCTTTTCCGAAAGCTTTGCCGACTCAAATAGATTCCTGCTCTTTCTGCTTTTTGGTGTTTGCGGTTTTCGCGATTCTCGTACGGCTGATTTTAATAAGTCAGCATTCGGAATATATTTTTCAGGCGGTGATTCGGAGATATTGTCAAAGTGTGTTTTTTCAAGCCGATGTTCGGCTATTTGCCGGCTCGCAGACATTTTGACATCGATCTGATAGACACCTAATTCGGATAGAAACTTGAGACGTTCCGCGACGTCAGCCAGCAAGGATGAGAATTCGCGGTTAAGATCTTCATTTTTCATCGTGAATTTTGTCTGTCGGTTTCCGGCCGCATTTAATTTTGTTTCTGACGGATCTTTACGATTTCATCGAGAATCTTATCGGCAAGATCGCTTTTCTTCATCAAGGGCAGATCAACCTTCAACTCCCCCTCACTGACCAAAATGGTTGCAATATTAGTATCGGTATTAAAACCGGCTCCGGGTAGTGTGATGTCATTGGCAACGATCATATCGAGGCGCTTTGCCTTCATCTTAGATTTGGCATACTCCACGTGATTGCTTGTTTCGGCCGCAAATCCAATTACCAAAAGGCCGTTATGCCTGTTATTTGAAACGGTCGCCAAAATATCGGGCGTCCGTTCGAGTTCGATCGAAAGTGTCTCCATTTTATCCTTTTTTATTTTAATCTCCGACGCTTTCGCCGGCCGATAATCCGCGACAGCCGCCGCGCCGATAAAAATCGTTGCATTTCCAATTTCATTCATCGTGGATTCGAACATACTCTCAGCCGAAAGGCCTTCAATAATCTTCACGCCCGATGGCGGGTTAACGGTCGTAACACCTGTAATCACAGTTACTTCAGCCCCCCGGACGGCTGCCGCTGCAGCCAGCGCAAACCCCATTTTTCCCGAAGACCTATTTGTGATGAATCTCACCGGATCGATCGCTTCACGGGTCCCGCCTACCGTTAACAGCAGACGTTCGCCCGCCATATCCTGATTATTTAGTTTTTTTTTTGAGAGCAGTGAAAGAGCCTGGTTGGTGATGTTTTCGACGTCTTCAAGTTTTCCGGTGCCGACCGTTTTACAGGCAAGCTCGCCCGAAACGGGTTCGATAAACCGGACTCCGTCCGCTTTGAGCAAACCTATATTACGCTGGGTGGCAGGATGATCCCACATCGATACGTTCATAGCCGGCGCAATCAGAATCGGTGCGTTTGCTGCCAGACAGGTCGAGGTTAAAAAATCATCCGCAATTCCATTTGCAATTTTTGCGATAAAATTGGCCGTTGCGGGTACAACGAGAAGGAGGTCGATGTTTTGCGAAAAGTTGACGTGTGCGATCGGGTCTGGATTATCGGGTTCGTAATCGTCAACCAACACGTATTCCTCGGTCAGCGCTCGAAATGTAAGCGGTCGTATGAATTCGGTGGCGTGTTTGGTCATCGCAACCCGGACGATGCAGCCATTTTTTTGGAGCAGACGCAAAACCTCGATTGCTTTATAAGCCGCAATACCGCCGCTGACACCGAGACCGATGCGAAAGTTTTTACCGGGATCATTCATAAATCGGGACCTTGATATTTTCGAGAAGTTTAACACTTCAGGCAATTCATCGAAAGCCGGAATAATAAAATCGCCACGGGCTGAGGATATCCACATACCAATCCGGTTTACGGATTGTTACTATTTATTCAGCCAGGCTTTAAGCAAGATATCTGACACTGAGAGATGTCAACATCGGAAGACGAGGAATGGCTAAACGATGAGAAGATTATTTCATTCGAGATTATTGATCAGCGCAGTTCTCCTGGCATGCTTTTTGGCAGGCGAAATTGCAATTAAGGAGGTAACCGGTATCGGGGTTTCGTCCGCGCAAGCGCCCTTCCCCGCGGTTTATTCATCATCTGACGAAATCGGTGATGCGGCCGGAAATTGGACGACCCAAGGACGCCGTTATGCGGTCAACCTGCTGGAAACCGGTCAATTCCATGGTGACGAAGTGACTGCGAAATCAGGCAGTAAATGGTACGGCCTTTCCCGGACGGGCAAAAACTTTACGATCGCACCGATAACGATCAAGGTGGAAACGGTTTTCGACCCAATCGTTGACGAAGATGGTGAACGAACCGGAAAACGGGTCAGCGCCGGCGTTATATCTAATCCGATATTCCTGCTCGACCGGGATTTTCGGCCCGGCAGCAAAAGAATTGTGCCGACTTTATATGCCGGCGAGACACCGATCAACGGAAAATTCACTGAACGGTATTCGCTTTCGGGAAGGTCGTATAAATTGAGATTAGCCAACGGCGCCAAAAGCAAGGGAACGCGCCTCGGGTCGAAGCTCGTCTTATCGAGCGGCGGCAGGGTACAGATATTGGCAGATCTGACTGACCAAAGCGACGAAGCCAACTGGAAGATTTTTTGGGCCGGGGATTTAGATAATGACGGAAAACTCGATCTCTACGTTGACCTTTCAAATCATTACAACGTGAGCGATCGGATACTCTTTTTGTCGACACTTGCCAAAGGCGGAAAGCTGGTCGCCATCGCCGGGCGCTTTAGAACCGTTGGTTGTTAAACCCTTGATAACTTTATGACTAATTCTAATATGACCTTATTGCTCTTGCGGGATTCTCGAATTTATCAGCCAAAACGACAACGCAAATAAACCGCGACTGCTTTCCTTTGCCGCATGCAGTACCTATCATTGTAAATCTCGAATCGAGCAGATTTTTTCGATGCAGTCGGCTCGCTACTCCGTCGTCAATCAGCATCGTCAACACGGCCTCTTCCGGTGTCTGATCCCAATAGGTTATATTTTCGGCCGCAAACTCCGACCTTCCATATTTCGCCAATCGGGTCCGTAGATCGCTTCCATTTTTACCGTAGTGTCCGAGCCTGGGATTTTGTATTAAGTCCGTTAGCTGTTTGACTGCGACCTTCTGGAGTCCGGGGGAATGACTCAACTCTTCCAGGCTATCTGACGCTTTAAGTTCTTCGATCGCCTCGTCAATCACCGGTTGTCCTTCGATCATCATAAACGGCGTGCGGTTCTTGAGCCTTAATATCTTTCCGGTGAGATGTTTTTTACGATCAGCGAGTTTTTTTGAATACCCTGAAGGATTCGAGCGCGCTTTGTTAATTTCCGTTACCAGCAAAAGATCAAAAGACCCACGATCGTCGAGCGAAGCCGGTTTTGAAACTCCGCCGGATTTTTGAGCTAAGACCGTGACTGAAAGAGTTGCGCAAACAAGAATTGACACGAATATCGAATAGATGATTTGATACATAAATTTCTCCCAAAATCTGAACCCTGTTTTACCTTTATCCTTCATTTTAGATTATCGGGAAAATACCTACAAGCATTTTTCGTAATCGACCCCGAAATCGTTTATTTTGGAATATATCTTGAAATAATTTACCTTATACGGTTGAAATATATGTTATATCGGACGATGATTCTTAAGATTGGACGCGTACGCGGTCAGAATTAGATCGAAACGCCCGGTCGGGGGTATCATATCCCGCACGAGGAATGAAACGAGCAATTTAAAATGAGAGCACAAATAATATTTTTAGCGTTAGGGTTGACGGTGTTTTACAGCGCATCTTGTGCCAAAAATCTAAATCCGGTCATCGAAATGAAACCAAGCTTCCAAACTACGCCGGAGGCCGATTTTGTTTCGGCTCAGGATGCCGCCAAAAACGCCCTTAGGATCGGGGACAAGATGCCTTTATTTGAACTTCCAGATTCAAAAGGTGGGATTGTCAAAGCCGACGAACTGCTGAGGAACGCGAATTTAGTATTGGTATTTTATCGAGGTGAATGGTGCCCCTTCTGCAATTTATATCTTAAACGTCTCCAGGAACGAAATGGAGAGATTATGGAGCACGGCGGGAGACTGGTCGCGATCTCGGTTGAGAATCCGGATGAATCGCTTTCGGTTTCCGAGAAGAATAAGTTGGAGTTTACGGTGCTGAGTGATAAAAACCTGGAGCTCGCCCGAAAATTCAAAATCGTTTATCAGTTACCGCCGGATACGGATAAAAAATACAAAAAAATGGGTATCGACCTTGTAAGGGATAACGGAACGACAAAACCCGAACTTCCGCTATCGGCAACATATATCGTGGGGCGGGACGGCAAGATCACATATGCGTTCTTGGATCCCGATTACAAAAAAAGGCTGGAGGCGGATGTGATAATCGAAGAGCTTATAAAACTCAAAAAGCAGGGAATTCCGACTTTCACAAGTTCCGGGTCCCGAACGTCCGGCCCGGAGCACCCGACCTATTGAAAAAAAAAGCCCGCCCTCAACTTCACCGTCTTGTGTTAATCTGATAGCAACTTTTCGGAGAAAAAAATATGAAAAAGATTGTGTCAATGGCCTTTGTAACCTTGCTCGTTTTTCAGCTGACGGCTTACGGACAAACAACCGTTCATCCTGTTGTCCCGGATGCTGGATCGGGAGTGAGCCCACGTTTGGGGTTTGTTATTCACGGCGGTGCAGGTGTCATCCGCCGGGGAGATCTCTCGCCAGAACGCGAAAAATTATACCGCGCCAAGCTGGAGGAAGCGGTTTTGGCCGGTTACAAAGCACTCCAGGACGGGAAAACGGGTCTTGACGCGGTCGAAGCTGCAATCAGAATCCTAGAAGATTCGCCGCTTTTTAATGCCGGAAAAGGCGCAGTATTCACGGCCGATGGTAAGAATGAGCTCGACGCGTCGATAATGAACGGAAAGACGCAAAATGCAGGCGCCGTGGCTGGCCTTCACCGGGTTAAAAATCCCATCACGCTCGCCCGGGCCGTTATGGAAAAATCTCCTCACGTGATGATGATCGGTGAAGGCGCGGAACAGTTTGCCAGGGAAATGAACCTGACTTTGGTGCCGACGAAATATTTTTGGACCGAACGGCGTTGGAATTCGCTCCAACAGGTAATCAAACGAGAGAAAGCGAAAGCAAAAGGGAAGGAGGTCTCAGATTCCGATCCGCGATTCGAACCTCAGAATAGATTTGGCACCGTGGGCGCCGTGGCACTTGATAAAGACGGAAACCTCGCAGCCGGCACGTCAACCGGGGGCATGACATATAAAAAATATGGCCGCGTGGGAGACGTTCCGGTAATTGGGGCGGGAACCTACGCGAATAATGCTACGTGCGCCGTTTCAGCGACCGGATGGGGCGAATACTTTATTCGTTTAAGCGTTGCCCGCGATATAGCAGCCCAGATGGAATATCGTAGTATGAAAGTGCAGGAAGCGGTAGACCTTGTAATTCATAAAAAGCTGCAGGATCTCGGCGGGGATGGTGGTGTAATCGCGATCGACAAGGCGGGCAACATTGGAATTGCGTTCAATTCCGAAGGTATGTACCGGGCTTATATCAATGAAGTCGGAAAGCCGGTCGTTGAAATTTACGGGAAGGAGAAATAGCGGTCTTTGTGAAACTGTAACCAGTAATCTTCATCGGATAGTGACCGCTGGTTGATCGGGGAAGTTAAATGCTGTCGCCCTTTCCTTTTGAAATCTCTTTTAACTCAAACCGGTTAGAATCACGTTTTCCAATTTTCTTCTCAAAATCAAGCGTTTCATTATCTTCGAAATTTATACCCATTGCGTGAGCATTGTCTTCGACATCGGATTGATCGGGAGTCGGGTTGTGCCCGAACACGGATTCGGCGCCCGTTGAGTTTACTTCTTCCCAGTCGGCATCGATGTCGCCTCCGGAATCACTGGGCGAGGATGAATGATGTTCTGCAAGCCGCTCCTCGAGTTCATGCGGAGCCTGCGGCGCGTGAGAAATCTCGTCGTCCATCAGTTCTTGGACATCCTCGTCCGGGACAGGTTGATCCGCATAAAATTCGAGTTCTTTTCCTTTCATCAAGGCCTCCTTCAAATCGATTTTTCTAACTACAGAATATCATAACGAAAGAGTTAAACGGAATATTTACAGCGGGAGGATCGGAGAAAAATCGAAATTATAAGAAAACGACCGACTGAGAGGAAGGAATTTCAAAACGCCGCCGGCAACGGTCGTTCTTACACGTGATTTCGTCATCAATTCGGACCATATAATCACGCGACTTTTCAAACCGAGCACGGTCGTCTCCGCGGATGTTTCCCTTGACCTTTTTTTTCTTTGTACGTTTTAGCCATTGGACGTCATAATCGTTTCGCTCGCCGCAAAATGTACACGCAAAACTCGCCCGCTTGGTTTCCCGTTTTTCATCAAAAATGTCACGCTCTTCCATAATAATTTAACCCCTGTCACTTAAATCCCGTAGAAACCTGAAACTGAATATTCCCGTTTCATGGCCATCCGAAAAATGAAAGTTTAATGCATAGCGCCCGACAATCGAAACCTGGGAAAACTTCAAATCTTCTGAAACCGTATCGTCTTTGAGCATCTTTTCACCAGTCCATTCGTCAATGCAAGCCGCACACGGACAGGAACGCCTAAGATCGGCGGCAGTGTATGTCGATTCGACATTATCCGACCACGATATCGAGATCCTGGAGTCGCTCTCTTCAACTATGGTAACCGGCTCGATCATATGTTTGCTGCTTCTCCCGATAGCACTTGCGCAATATCGTTTGCGGTAATGTCATAATGGGAAGAATGGTAAACCGCCTTACCGTTGCGAATAATGATGGTCTGCGGCGATTCGTGTTTGACGTCGGTCTTGTCCGCTATCGCATCACTTACGAATCGTGAGTTCTGGACAATAATTAACCAGATTTCATGATCGACGGCCGCCATTTCCTCGAATATGTTCCTACTGATCGGGCAAGTCTCGCTGTGTTTGAATAATACAACCGGACGGGAGTGTGATTCCCGAAATAGGGCATCCAATTTCTCAAGTTCATCGAGACGGATAAAATTTGCATTCATATAATTTGATATTGAATTCGATGCTTATAAATATTAACGCAAAGACGCTATTGTTTCGGAAATACCTTTCGATAGGCAACCGTATTTCCGGCCAGTATTATCGGGATTGCGAAGTACGTGCCGACAAAGCAAAGCAATATGCCGACTACCGAAATTATAAAGCCAACCGCCCAAATTCCGGTAACGCCGGAAAGATTATTCCAAACGGCGGATGCGCTCAGTTTTACCGCTCCCCAACCGGATAAACCCCTATCGGCGATCAATGGAAATGCAAACAGGAGCAGGGTATGGAGACAAACCATCGCGAACATCAAGATTAGATCGACGACCAGTGTGCCGCTGAATAGCGCGAGCATTTCGTCTCCGCTCATCCGTGATCCCAACAAAGCATTTATCAAGAGCGGTATATATATAACCGAAAAGACGATTATCATCGGTACGACTATCAGAGCGGTTACGAGTAAACTCGGGAGGAAAAATTTGAATCCCTTAAACAAATGTTCGAATTTGACTTCTTCTCCATCAATCACCCTTAGGAAGCAGTAAAATATTCCGCAAATCATAGCCCCGATAAGCAGGTACAGGCTGATGCTCCCGATCGTCGCGCCAACCAGAGATATCGCAAATAATATCCAATAGCGGTCCCTGATCAGCTCCCATCCTTCTTTGAAGCATTCGACGGGTTTGATGACTCCGGTGTTATATCCGAGTTCGGGCATAAGCGAAATAATTAGCGGCGGGAGACCTAGATCGACGTATAAATCTTCTCAAAATAGTCGTCGACCATTCGATCACTGCTGAATTGAGGCGTGAGAGTTGAAATCGCATTCTTCATACGGTTGATCCATTTCGACGGCAGTCCGGAATCGTCCAGGTCATAATAGGTCGGAATGATTTCCTCTTCCAATGCCCGGTAGAGTGATTCAGCATCTTCCATATCGTTGATCTGCTCGTCATCAGATTCTTCGTTAAGGTCGCCGATCGAAAACCCGTTGATTTTATTGAATCCTTCTATCCACCAGCCGTCGAGCACCGAGAAGTTCAGGCCCCCGTTCATCGACACTTTTTGTCCGCTGGTACCGGATGCTTCTAGCGGACGGCGAGGGACATTCATCCAAACATCGACACCCTGAACGAGATACCGTGCGACTTCCTGATCATAATCTTCGATAAAGACGGCCCTGCGCTGCCAGTTTGAGTCATGATTTATTCTCATCAGGTTCTGCAATATAGTCTTGGCCTTTCGGTCTTGCGGATGAGCCTTGCCTGCAAATATAAACTGGACCGGCCGATCTGTATCATCAACCAGTTTGAGAAGCCTTTCAAGATCAGTCATCAATAGATTCCAACGCTTGTAGGCGGCCACTCTTCTGGCAAATCCGACCGTCAGCACGCTTTCATCAAAGAGTTTGCGAGTATCTTTGTGTTCATTAATCGTATCTAAATTACCGGTATTCCGATGACGCGTTTTTTCGCGGATGAATGCGATTAAAAGCCGCTTCAAGCGCCGGTGCGTTTTCCAAATTTCAGAATCAGGTATTTTTTCCACCGCCGTTTGCCAGGCGCTCGGATCACGTATCAGCTCCGCCCACCGGGGTCCGATTTGGTTCCCGAACAAATTCTTAAACGTCGGGGCAATCCAGGTCGGAGGGTGAACGCCGTTCGTCACGTGAGTGATCGGAACTTGATCGGCGCCTTTTAATTCGGGAAACATCTTTAACCACAATTTGCGGGAAACTTCACCATGTTTCGCGCTGACGCCGTTAGCGGAACGCGACATTCGAATTGCGAGCGGCGTCATTCCGAACCACTCCGATGAATCATCCGGGGTCGACCTGCCGAGCCCCAAAAATGATTCTTTTTCGATTTTTAATGCAGCCAGGAAGGAATCGGTAAAGTTTTCGTCCATCAATTCCGGTGAAAAAGTGTCATTGCCCGCGGCAACGGGTGTATGAGTAGTAAACACACACTTTTCACGGACTTTGTCGGCGGCATCGTCAAAGCTCATCGAATCGCCGCCCGCAACGAGGGTTTCGCGAACCAATTCTAGCGTAAGAAACGCCGAGTGTCCTTCGTTTAAATGATATACCGCGGGATCGATGTTTAAGGATCGCAAGAGTCTGATCCCTCCGATTCCGAGTAGTTTTTCCTGAACGATCCGTGTCTCGCGCTGTCCGCCGTAAAGATGACCTGTAATCAAACGGGAGATATCGTCATTCTGCGGAATATTAGTATCAAGCAGATAGAGCGGAATCCTGCCAATTTTGGCAAGCCAGGCCTGCGCATAGACTTCCTGTCCTGAAATATCAACGGTGACAAGAATTCGTTCTCCATTTTCATCTAACACCGGTTCCAGCGCTCTTTCCGCTTCAAAAATATCCTGATAGCGTTCTTCCTGCCATCCATCGTGGGCAATCTTTTGCCGGAAATAACCGAATTTATAAAGCAGTCCGATTGCAACCAGCGGCAAATTGAGATCGCTGGCTGACTTGAGGTGGTCGCCGGCCAGTATACCAAGGCCTCCCGAATATATAGGTAATGAATTATGAATGCCATATTCCGCGCAAAAATAGGCGACCGGATGTTGTGACGAAATTTTGCCCCGTTGGCCGGGCGCTTGATCAATATACTCTTCAAACTCAATTTTAAGCCGCCTTATTTTATCGGTAAATTCAGCTTCGTTAGCTTTTTGCTCCAATCTAAACTCGCTGATGGCTTCGAGCAATTGGCGCGGATTTTGCTCAAAGTTTTCCCATAAAGCCGGTTCGAGATCACGAAAGATCTCCTGCGCAGCTGAATTCCATGACCAGTAAAAATTTGCTGCAAGCGTATCCAGAAAGGACAGGCTTTCCGGTAATTGGCGCTTGCGATAAGTCATTTTTGCAAGCTGTTGGGGATTCAACTTGACCCCTGGCTGCACAGACCGTTCGTTCGATGGCTCGTTCATTTTTGACATATCAGTAAATGAATCAGTGGAACCGCAAATTAGGCAATATAAAGCATTGCATTCGAAGTATCAAATCCGCCGGTTACAAACGATTTTAGATAACGGATAAGTTGAAACACCGGCGCTTTTGTTTCCATCACCGAAATGATCAGACGGGCTTAAAACACTTGATGTCTTAAAAATATTTCGGCATCAGATCGAGAAAAAAATACAAGCGAAACATTCTTGATAGCACCTTTCTCTATTAGAAAGTCGACAATCGCCCGGGATGAAATGCGGGCGGCTTCGTCTTTGGGGTATTGATAAGTCCCGGTCGAAATCGAAGGAAAGGCGATCGTCCGGAGACCGTGCTGGGCGGCTAGTTGAAGCGACTCGATATAAGCCTTGGCAAGGAGTTCGGCTTCTCTGCCGCCTTCCTCGCCATATACCGGCCCGACCGTATGGATTACGAATTTAGCCGGCAAATTTCCGGCGGTAGTAATTACCGCTTCCCCCGTCGGCAGTCCACCCGGAAAAGCCGTATCACGAAGCTTTTTACAAGCTGCCAGAATTTCGGCTCCGCCAACCCGGTGAATTGCCCCGTCTACGCCGCCGCCGCCGAATAACGTAGGATTTGCGGCATTGACCACAGCATCGGCATTTTCGACTGTGATATCTCCTGGCTTAACGGTAATGCGTCCATCAAGAAACGATTGAAAGTTAGGTTGGGTTTCAACCGACATAGACATGCTAATTCTATCAAATTATGGCGAATAAGTTGAACCGGCCCGGGCGCCGAGAAATTTTGTTCGTCTCAATTGCCGGTTGTTGTTGCCAACTGGATCGATTGTTCCCGCGAGTTGCCCGTAACGGCCGACTGACTGTATTATTTAAAATTCTTAAAATCACAATAAGACAAGGACAAATACGAAATGGGAATAATACCGGTCAAATGGACGGATGAATGCGTGGAAATGCTGGATCAGCGCCTTCTTCCGGTGGAAGAAAAATGGCTAAAACTCAAAACATATAATGACGTTGCCGACGGCATAAGGGAGATGGTGGTCCGCGGGGCCCCTGCAATCGGAGTTTCGTGCGCTTACGGGATCGCTCTCGGGTTAAAGAACTTCGTCGGGATGAACGTCGATGATATGGAAGAGGAGCTCGACCACGTTTGCGAAGTGCTTGCGAAAACGAGGCCCACCGCGATCAACTTGTTCTGGGCAATCGATCGTATGAAAGCCACTTTTCATCAGGCGCGTCGCGACGGCAAGTCGGTAAGCGAGATCAAGCAACTAATGATCGACGACTCGAAATCGATCCATGAAGAAGACATCGAATCCCAGAGGTTAATCGCAAGATTTGGCGGCGAGCTGATAGAGAACAATTCGGCGGTATTGACACATTGTAACGCCGGGGCGCTGGCAACCGGCGGAGTTTGGGGAACCGCACTCGGGGTGATCCGGGGGGCCGTCGATCAAGGAAAACAAGTTATGGTTTTTGCCGATGAAACCAGGCCCTACCTGCAAGGCGCCCGACTCACCGCCTGGGAGCTGCTGAAAGATAAAATTCCGGTTACATTGATTACCGATAATCAAAGCGGCCACATTATGAAAAAAGGTATGATTCAGTCGGTCGTCGTCGGTTCAGACAGGATCGCTGCGAACGGCGATGTTGCCAACAAGATCGGTACTTATATGGTCGCGGTTCTCGCGAAGCAGCATGGAATTCCGTTTTACGTTGCGGCGCCGATGTCAACGGTCGATATGAACTGCCCGACCGGTGATGATATTCCGATCGAAGAAAGGGATATTCGCGAGGTCACGCATCTTAAGGACATCCAACTGGCTCCCGATGGAATCGAAGTCGGTAACTATGCGTTCGATGTCACGCCTAACGATTTGGTCGGTGCGATCATTACGGAAAAAGGCGTAGCACGAAAACCATACACCGAAAGCTTGCGTAAAATGTTTGAAGAAACCCTTACTACAAATAAAGCAAATAATTAAGAGAATACATATGATGATATTTAAGAGAATGTCGGCAGTACTTTTTGTATCCGCCTTGTTATTACAGGCGTCACCTTTAGCAGCTGCTCAAGGTCCGGCATTAAATTCGGAAGTTGTTGCAAAAATTCGCAAGGAAGCGATGGAGAACTCGCAGATTATGAATACGCTGCACTACTTTACCGATGTTTATGGTCCTCGACTTACCGGATCGCCGAATCTGGAGTCAGCCGGCAAATGGTCAGTGAAACAAATGAAGGAATGGGGCTTTGATAAAGCCGAGATGGAACCCTGGGATTTCGGCAGTCCGGGCTGGACTAATGATCGGGCATCCGGGTTTATCGTTGCGCCTGTCAAAGACTCGTTGGTTTTTGAGGTACAGGCATGGACGCCGGGAACTAACGGCACGATAACCGCTGACGCCTTCAACGTGATTATTCCGTCGAAACAGCTCGGAGACAATCCGCGATGTGTCCGCGGGCCGTCGAGTGAAGAACTAACGGCATATTTAAATTCGATCAAAGGTAAGGTTGCGGGTAATATCGTGCTCGTCGGAGATGCCGCGAGTCCGGGGGTTGATTTCGATCCGGCGGAGAAACGGCTCTCCGATGAAGCGATAGAGTATAGGAGAAGCCCGTTCGAGCGCCCCGGCCAGCCGCGGGCGGATTGTCCAAGGCCCGATGTGACGCCGCTTGGTTTTCGTCAGATATCTTCCGAACTTGGTCAATTCTTCCTCGAAAATAGGGTGGCCCTCCAAATAAGTGATTCAAGGATGCGTCATGGAACAATTCGGGCGTTTGGAAATCGAAATGCCGACCCGATCGCGACATTGCCAACGGTCGTAATGAGAAATGAGGATTACGGGCGTATTACACGTCTTTTGGCCAAAAACATGCCCGTAAAACTGGAGTTTAATATTAAGAATACCTTTTATCCGGAAGGAAAAACGGCCTATAACGCCATTGGTGAGATTGCCGGCACCGATAAGAAAGACGAAGTCGTCATGCTCGGCGGGCATCTCGATTCTTGGCACTCGGCTACCGGTGCGACAGACAATGCCATAGGCTGCGCGATAATGATGGAAGCGGCAAGGATTCTAAAAGCGATAGGGGTCAAGCCAAGAAGAACGGTCAGGGTAGCGCTTTGGTCGGGTGAAGAGCAGGGCCTCCTCGGATCGCGGGCGTACGTCGAGAAACATTTTGGAACCGCAGAAAATCCCAAGCCTGCCTACCATAAGTTCGGCGGATATTTTAATGTCGATTCCGGGACCGGACGTGTCCGCGGTTGGACTGTATTCGGCCCTGAAGCTGCCGGCACGATTCTCAACGATGCGTTATCCGGGCCATTTAAGGAAATGAATTTTGCCGGGGCAAACAGTACTCGCAGCCGAAGGCTCGGTGGTTCGGATCACACTTCGTTTAACGTTGCCGGCCTGCCCGGAATTGGAGCGCTTCAGGACCCGATCGAGTACTTTACCTATACCTGGCACACCAATCTCGACACCTATGAACGAATTGTCGAAGAGGATGTAAAAGCCACTGCCGCGCTGGTTGCGGCAGGCGTTTACGAACTCTCGATGCGGGACGAACTGCTCCCTCGTTTTTCAGATTCCGAAATGCCTTCACCGCCCTCTTCACGTTAAAGGTATATAAGATCAATTGTCTTTTTTGCGGACGGGCTGCCAGCCCGTCCATTTCTATGTCAACGGCGAATCCCGGTTTACCGGTAATTGGAGCGGACTTTCGCTCTTATTCTTGGACCTTACGTAAACCGGATCGGAATAATCGCAGGATCGCGGTTAATGAATATCCGGAAGCGCCGGGTTTTTCAGGATCGGGAACGCCCCGGCTATTTAGCGAAACGGCTTTGTTTCCACCAATCGATAGTTCTCTTTAACCCTTCGATCAAATCGACACGCTTGGTGTATCCCAGGCATTCGACGGCCTTTCTGTTGTCCGCCTGAGAATGCTTGACATCGCCTTTTCGCTTTTCGCGGTATTCCGGCTCGACGTCGGGTTGACTCGTAATGCTTTTAAGTATCTCAAGAAGTTCGTTCAGCGTAACTCGTTCACCATTGGCTGTGTTAATCGTTTCGCCGATACAGCTTTTCGTTTGTGCCGCGTTTATATTTGCGTCGACTATATTGTCTATATAAGTAAAATCACGGGATTGCTCACCGTCACCAAATATAATCGGTGGTATTCCGGTCATCAGGGAGTCAATAAAACGCGAAATAACGCCGGAATAAAATGATGACGGATTTTGGCGTGGACCAAAGACGTTGAAATACCGCAACGAGATTGACTCAAGACCGTAGACCCGGTTAAACACCCTGCAATAGTGCTCACCCGTTAATTTTGCTGCGGCGTAAGGCGACAAGGGCTCGGCCCGCATCGTTTCAACCTTGGGTAATGCTTCCTGATCTCCATAAGCAGAGCTCGACCCCGCATAAATAAACCTTTTAACCGACGATTCTTTTGATTTTAGCAATAGATTGAGTGTTCCGTTAACGCACGCCTGATGTGTTTCCAACGGATCTTCGATTGATCTTGGAACACTCGGAAGAGCGGCTTGGTGAAAAACGATTTCGACGCCGTCCAGCGCTTTTCCCAATGCGTTGTCATCGTTAATATCGCCCTCAACGAATTCAAAGTCACCCTCTATTTCATCAAGATTTTCGCGAAAGCCGGTTATAAAATTATCGATTATTACGACCTTGGCTCCCTGCGCGATCAGGCCATCGGCAAGATTTGAACCGATAAAACCGGCTCCCCCGGTAACGAGGCACTTGGTGGTTAAAGTCATAGTCAGTCAATTAGAGTATTTGCAAATTTCACGCGGCTTATGGATTTTACCTGCCAACGCCGACATATTTAAAGCCCATCTCGCGCATCCGGTCCGGTTCATAAATATTTCTCAGATCGGCAACCTTGGGTTCCTTAAGCAGCGACTTTACCTTTTCCATGTCGAGCGCCCGAAACTGATTCCATTCAGTAATTATAACCAGCGCGTCCGCGTTTTTGATCGCATCATACTCATTCTCGGCATAGCCAATATCAGGTAAAACGTGTCGAGCTTCGTTCATCGCCACCGGATCGTAAGCTTTTACATTTGCGCCGCGGGCCAGCATATCCTTGATGATGTCTATCGCCGGAGATTCCCGCATGTCGTCGGTTTCGGGCTTAAAGGAGAGTCCGAGGACGGCGATATTCTTGCCCTTTAGTTCACCGACAAGTTTTTCAATTTTCGGAATCATGGCCCGCCGTTGAAGGTCATTTGCCTTGACTACGGCATCGACTATCAGCGTTTCAACCTCAAACTTATCTGCGACCTTTGTCAGAGCTCGGGTATCTTTTGGAAAACACGAGCCACCGTATCCGGGACCGGGATGCAAAAACTTGCCTCCGACCCGCTTATCCATTCCGATCCCCTTTGCGACGTCATGGACATCACATCCAATCGCATCGCAAAGGTTGGCGATTTCATTGATAAAAGTTATTTTTGTTGCCAGAAATGCGTTGGCAGCGTACTTGATGAGTTCTGCCGCCTCGAGCGAGGTTATCACGATCGGAGTTTCAATTAAGTACAGGGGGCGGTACAAATCCTTCATAATTGCAACCGCATCTTCTTCATTACTCCCGATAACTACCCGGTCCGGTCGCATGAAGTCTTCGATTGCCGCACCTTCGCGAAGAAACTCAGGGTTTGATGCGACGCCAAAATTAATATCGTTGCGTAACCGTTTTTTGACAAAATCCTTTAGCCATTTGCCCGTGCCAACCGGTACGGTCGATTTGGTTACGAGCACCTTGTAACCGTTCATCGATTCCGCAATTTCCCGCGCCGCGGCCTCGTAGAAACTCATATCGGGGGATCCGTCGGCTTTTGGCGGGGTTCCCACGGCCAGAAAAACCACCAGCGCTTCCTCAACCGCTGACTTGATATCGGTCGTAAAATGAAGTCTTCCCGACGCGGTATTCTTGACGACGATCTTTTCGAGCCCCGGCTCATATATCGGAATCCGGCCGCTGTTTAACGCCTCAATCTTTTTATCGTCGACGTCAACACAGGTGACTTCAACGCCGAACTCCGCAAAGCATGCCCCGGTTACCAATCCAACATATCCCGTTCCGATTACTGCTATATGCATAATGTGTTAAAAAGACTATTATTTTTTTTGTCAAAAAAGTCTTAAAATCAACGCAAAAGATATGCGGGCTATGTCAATAAAACATAACCCGCATTTCCATTCCTATATGATTATTTTACTACCTGACTGGACTTATTACGGTGATTCCGCCGCCCGTTGTCACTTCATTCTCTTTACCAAATAGAATTGCGAGAATGGCAGCGCCGCCCGCTGCTGCGAGAATTGCTGCAATCGCGCCGCCGCTGATACCGCTTACCGGTACCGGCTGTGAACTTCCCGGACGCATACACGGTTTACAACCGGTTTGCGGAATGTTTCCGGATGCCGCGTCGGCACCTGCCGCAACCTGTTTAACAGTATTAACCGTCCTCATCGTAACCAATCCGGACGCGGTTTCAACCAATGTTTGTGTACATCTGATGTCATCCGAACAACCAACATCGACAGTAAAACTATTTGATTGTCCAGTGTCGGATACAACCGTGGCCTTGCTGGTCGTGACGGTCGAACCGATTCCGGCCGAATCCAAAATACGGATTTTACCAAGCGTAAGCATGGCAACAATGCTGTTGTCCGTAAACTTCAGGTTTACCGAGGTGTCCTCAACCAATTCGATTTTCCCTTTCGAACCAAGACTGATTACGGCCCCCGATCCGCTTCCCGTAGTGATTGTGCTCCCCGAAGCCAATGTTGAGTTTGATACCGCCGGTTGACCGTTTACGGTGACCTGGCCGGTGACTGTGATTTCGCCGTCCGTGTTACCGGGGGCTGCAAGTACAAGCGATGAGTAAGCGCCCAAAAGGGCGAGTGTCGCGAGTGTAGTTATATATTTACGTATTCGATTTTTGCCGAGCATTTTATAAAATATCCTCCTGTAACGTATACTAAACGACTAGTATAAAGTCTTTCCCAAGCATACAAGATCGTGATGCTTAAGGAAAGACTTTTCTATTTATTATTGTGATGGGCTGATGACCGTTCCGCCGCCGCCGAGGGCAATCCGGTTATTGTCGGACCGTGCTGCGAGGATGATCGCTGCTGCGGCCCCGCCAAAAATAAGTGCCCAAATAAACCAAGCACTGCCGCCGTCTCCGGGGTCATCATCCTGCGCGGTCGAAACGGATGTACCGGTCGTCAGATTAACGCTTTTACCGTTCGGAGTTTTTACAATCATGCTGCGAGTCGTAGCAATGGATGTGACCTTGCCGGCGAACAGCTCAGCAATCAAGCCGTTGTCGCCAACCATCAGAGAGATGCTCGTATTCGGAGCGAGCTCCAATTTTCCTATCCCATTTATGTTAAAGATCGTGCTGACTTCTTCCGATTTTGAAGCGCTTAAGACTACAACTTTACCTGTTGACAAATCGCCGACGAAACTTTTTTCATCAAAGGAAAGGGTTAGATCTGTACTCGGTGCAAGCTGAACCCTGCCGAGTTTGCCGATGTTGATAACCGCGTCAGCATCTTCCGGAGTTATGATTGAACTGGACGAAAAGATTGAACTACCACTTTCAACCGTACTTCCATTAACTTTTACTGAGGTATTGTCACCTAAAGATTTGCCTGAGACTATAATTTCACCGGCCATTTTCGGCGGTGTTGCCAGACCGTTTATCGAGTATGTTGCAAATACAGCGAGCATCAAGCACAATGAAAGTGCCTTCCTATTCCACGTATTGATATTCATAATTCTCCTCATTCGTATCGCGTTTTGATCAAATAATTTCCAAATAAAACTTTAACAGACTTTTTACACGAAACGCTAACTGTTGTCAATAAAAAGTCTGGAATTTAGCGAGAATTCCCAGTTTATATTTAATAAACTCCAGGAATTCGCTAAATCTTAGATTTAAGAGTTATTTATAACATAGGGCAAGGTAAAAGAAAAGTTATATTTCTGTGTCAAAATACGCCTCGTCGACCCGCTTCGAACCATCGCCGTCCGATTACGGAAAATACACCATTCAATTTTGTGTTAAAGTTATTTTTTCCAACTTCAAAATATGTTTTTTAAAACTTTTAATCTTGTTGCGAATTTGCCGCGATAAATTTAATTTGCGCGAAATGAACATAAAATTGATCGGAGTACTGGCAGCGCTTGCGATTGCCGCGTCAAATACACTGTCGCAAAGCAGCGCCGGAAACATAGCGTCGTCCTGGCAGACAACCGCGGAACGCACCAATTATCGTGCCACCCCAGGGTATGACCAAACGATCTCATTCGCCCGACGGCTCGAAGCGGGGAGTGACTTAATTGTTTATAAATCAATCGGAAAAAGCAGCGAGGGACGAGACCTGCCGCTTCTAATTGCGTCAAAAAACAAGGCGTTTTCACCTGCATCAGCCCGCCGCCAGGGGAAGGCCGTCATCCTCGTTCAGGCTGCAATTCACGCCGGTGAACCTGACGGTAAGGATGCAGGACTCGCAATGCTTCGGGACATTGCGATCTTAGAAACGCGACAGCATCTTCTTAACAATGCCGTAATCCTCTTTGTACCTATTTATGACGTCGACGGACACGAGCTATTTTCAAAATACAATCGAATAAATCAGAATGGCCCTGAAGAAATGGGTTTTCGAGCAAATTCTGCGAACCAGAATCTAAATAGGGATTACTTGAAGGCGGATACGCCCGAAACGGCGGCATGGCTCAGCCTTTGGGAAGAATGGGACCCGGATTATTTTATCGGGAATCATCCCGTGTTTTATATAGAAGACCAACAGGTTAATCGGCGATATGTTAAAACTCAGCATTAAGATATTGATTCTGGCCGTTTTGATCACGGGTTGTGCCGGACCGGATAACGAGCATCCGCAAAACGATAATCCGCGACGCGCTGAGCCGGTGAGCCAAGAGGCGGATAGCGGTCACGCGGACGGCGGCAATGAAAACCGGAGCGATATTACACGTTCCAAAACCAAAGCGCCCCGCAGCTCTGCCGATTTTTTTCTCCTTCTTCCTGTCGAATATGTGAAAGTTGGCCGGTGCATCGACGTGGGGGATATAAAATGCGTTGCTGCCCGAAGAGAATTTTTGAGAAGATATATAAAGTTTGAAAACCCCGAAAAAACATACCTAGAAACGAGGAAATCGGGAACAAACGAGTCGCTTAAAATGGCGCTGTTCACACCGTCGTCGGGTTCCCGCTTAATTGCAATAAGTGTTTCGGAGAAGAACCATTCGACATCCAGCCTGTTGGAATACTCAAACGGAAGATGGGCGGACGTATCGCTTGAGAAAATACCCGAATACAGTACAACCAATATCTACGAACCTTCTCGCGACGGAAAATCGGTGGCCGTTCACGCAAAGAAGATAACCGCGCAAAAAGAAAATTTCGAAGTTAGTAAAAAAGGCGAGAAACTTTATATCCTCGAATGGAAGGACGGCGGTTTTTTGATCAAACGATAAAGGTTAAATGGGCTCTTACTTAATCGAACTAAATAATTCGTCCCCGGTATTGGCGGTTTTGTTTACGATTGTCTGCGTTTTGATAATCGGCACCATGGCGCAAATTTTCGCCGAACGATTCAGGCTTCCGGCGACCGGGCCGCTACTGATCGTCGGCATGATTTTTGGTCCGGACCTGATCGGCCTTGTGCAGCCCGACATACTCCGTGAAAGAGACATTCTCAGTTTGATTGTTAGGATGGCAGTAGCGGTCATCGTCTTCGAGGGGGGGTTGCTTCTAAATGTTTACGATTTACGGCATACCTCCCGCGCGGTTGCCGGACTGGTATCGATCGGCCTTCTTATAACTACCATTTTGTCAGGGTTTCTGGCACACTATCTGATCGGCCTGAGATGGGATATTGCCATACTCTTCGGCGCTATAATTTCGGTTACCGGGCCAACGGTTATTAATCCGATACTTGAAAAGGTGAAAGTCAATCGCCGGGTTCGCTCGACCCTTGAAAGCGAATCGATCATCGCCGATCCGCTCGGTGTTATTCTGGCCGCAATAATTTTCACCGCAATCATTAATAAGGGTGATTGGACCTACGTCGTCACTCACGGAATTGAAACGGTTTTTGCCGGCGCTTTTGCGGGGATTTCCGTAGCACTTATCATATGGCTGATCGGCAACCGATTCCACCTACTGCCGGGTAAATATACGCGGCTCGTTATTCTTGGCGGAGCACTGGCCGCGTACACGGTCGCAGAGCTTCTTGCTCATGAATCGGGCGTGCTTGCAGCCGCAATTTCAGGAATTGCCGTCGGATCGCTCGATATCCCTAACAAGCATGAGGTCGAAGAGTTTAAGGGTGATCTTGCGTCGATTTCAATATCGGCTGTGTTCATTTTGCTCGCCGCCAGTCTGCGGTTGAGTGACCTGGCGGGCCTCGGATGGGGAGCTCTCGCTTTGGTTATGCTCGTAATGGTCTTTGTGAGGCCGGCCCGGGTTTTCCTTTCAACGTTTGGCTCAGAACTCAAAAACAACGAGAAGTGGTTTATTTCGTTTTTGGGTCCCCGGGGAATCGTCGCTGCCTCTGTTGCGACATTTTTCTCTCTTGAATTGATCGGGCATGGGGAGGCCAGCGGAAACCAAGCCCTTATTGCTGATTCGCAAATGTTGGTTTCACTGGTATTTGCAGTTATCCTTGGAACTGTATTGATCGAAGGTTCAGCCGCAGATTGGCTGTCAAAATTCTTTAAGGTTATGCCACGGTTAACAGTAATTATTGGAGCGGATGAAACAGCGCGGAGGCTGGCCGAGAAATTGGTCGCCGCCCGTGAGACAGTTTCCATTATCGACACGGATCAAGAAAACTGTGCCGATGCGAGGAAATTAAAGGGCGCAAATGTCTATTGCGACGATGCGACGGATGTCGAGGTCTTACGGCGAGCCGGAATTCCAAATGCTAAAGCGGTTATCCTTGCGACGCCGAGTGATAAGGTAAACATCCTTGTTAGTCAGGTTGTGCGTTCAAATTTCGGCGATAAACGAATTGTAGCGCGGGCTAATACGACGTCTAATATCAAGGCGTTTGAAGAAGCGGGGGTCGAGACGATGAGTCCGGTAGAGGCATCCGTCACATTTCTCGAAAATATGGTTTTGAGACCCAGTTTGTTCAAGGTGCTTTTATCGACGTCACAAACTGAAGACAAAATTGATGAGGTCCGGGTTCGCTCGAGCCGTTCGGTAAACCGGAGCCTGGCAGATCTGCATTTCGAAGGCTGCCTGGTAGTCGCATTGCGGCGTAAGGGGAAATTAATTCAGCCCCACGGCGGTACAGTTTTGAAATACGGAGATCAACTCACTTTGCTGGGAGATGAATCCTCGCTCGAAAACGTGAAACGAATGTTTTTTAGCGATAGTTAACTAATCGCCTATAGCGATTGTAAATCTCGTACAGTTGTGACGGCAGCACGCACCCTCTGCTCAATCGCAGCGAATTCCAGCGATGGTGGAGAAACGATAAATTGGGCTTAACCGCATTTCGTCAGAATTCTCCGGGCCGGCTTGAAATTTACTAATTTACTTTATCAGGCCGGTAAAATACGGTAAGCTACTGCGAAAATACCAAGTTATAGGTGTTTTCTTGTAAAGGCGGGTGTGGCTCGGGAAACGTTTGCGAATGCGTAAGCAATGACCGAAAAAAAAGGATCCAGATGACAAAGATTGTTTATGCGTCCGATCTTGGCGGCACCAACTTGAGATTCGCGGCCGTCAATGCAAGCGGGGAAATACTTTTTCGGACGAAACGGGAAACGCCCCGCCGCCAAGACGGATCCGGAATCGTCGATGCCATAGTCGACGCGGCAAAGGAATGTAGTGAAGAAATGGAATGTGCCCTGCCTGAAATGGTTGCGCTGGCCGTTCCAGCCGTTGTCAATTCGAATTCCGGCGTAATTTTGAGGGCACCGAACCTTCCGGAGCTAAACGGTTTTCATATATCCGACGCACTGAGCAGTACTCTAGGGATCCAGGTGATCCTGGAAAACGATGCCAACGCGGCGGCCATAGGAGAAAAATGGCTGGGCGCCTCTCGCGGCTTTGAAAGTTCGATCATGGTCACATTGGGCACCGGGGTAGGCGGCGGAATCATCATCGACGGCAAAGTCCTCCGCGGCATCGATGGAACGGCGGGTGAAATCGGACATATCTGCGTCGAGCCGGACGGACTTCAGTGTGGTTGCGGAAGCCATGGATGTGTTGAGCAGTACGCTTCCGCCACCGCTGTCCTGAGAATGGCGGTTGAATTCGCAAATGAATCGAATACCGATGAATTTACGAGCGACCAATTCGAGACTTCAAAAGATATTTATGAGCTCGCCAAAAAAGGCGACCGGCATGCACTTGAGGCGTTCAGGAGACAGGGATTTTATCTGGGGATTCTGTTTGGTGGTTTGATCAATGCGCTAAACCCGGAGGCGATTGTAATCGGCGGCGGCGCAGCTGCCGGTTGGGATTTATTTATGCCTCAATTGGTTGAGCAGATTGGTGTCCGCGCTTATCGTAAGCCAAGAGAACGTGTTAAACTTGTCCGGGCCGAACTTGGTGACGATGCTGGCATTATCGGCGCCGCGTGGCTTGGATTTCAGAGTAAACAGTGAGCCGCCCACAACGTGATTTTGAGCGGGTGGGGTTTTAGGGACTTTGTCGAGTTGACTGGAAAATCTATGGACGTATATCACAAAATTTTGATAAAGCTTTATGAAGCAACCGGTGGTCGGGATTCAAAAAAAATTGATTTCGGGGATTTGTTAAAAAAAGAGGGATTTTTCCCCAGTTACAAAGATATTTACAAGCAGATGAGTCAGTCGGGCTGGATCACCGATGCCGGACGTCCGGGAGCCGTTAATATTACCCATTGGGGCACGATGGAAGCAAAAAAATCGCTGGCGGGCGGAAGCGATAAGAAAAAAGATCTGACCAAGGCTGCCAACCGGCTGAAATCAAACGTCAAGGAATTTCTCGTAATGACGGAAGAGTTTAGCTCGGATATCTCTGCGGAGAGTTTTAACCAGGTTGAAAATAAGTTTGATGAGATTAAGAATGCAATCGAGAAACTAAAGGGCGACCTCTAAACAACGGCTTGCCAAATTCGTTTGTTTTCGTGTATTATGATCGTTTCCTGCTTGGCGTGGGAACGCAAAACGTGGGTTTTCGCACCCACTTTTTATTTTGGAAAAAATAGGGCTGTGGATAACTTGTCGATAATCGGGAAACTTCGTGAAATATCCGAAAGCGTCATCAGCGGAACGGACCTCGAACTGGTTCATGTGGAAATCAGGGGATCCGACAAGAATCCGACGATTAGAATTTTTATCGACCGACCAGAGGGTATAACGCACGATGATTGTTCCCGCTTCAGTGCGGCAATAAGTGAAATTATTGATCGGGAAGATCTTACTTCTTCTGCATTTGTATTGGAGGTTTCTTCTCCTGGTATTGAACGGGGATTATACAGCCTTAAAGATTTTGTGAATTTTTCGGGCAGCCCGGCGAAAGTCAAAACGAGGGTCTCGATAGAGGGACAGCGAAATTTTCGCGGGAAAATCGCCGGCGTTGAAGGCAATACCGTATTGTTTGAGGACATCACAAACGGGTTGGTTAGATTTGGTTTTGACGACGTATCAAAGGCGAATCTGGAAGTCGACTTGTCCGAGGAGTTTAAGAAGTCCGGCAAGCGCAAGAAATAGGTAACGAATAGGGTTACAAACAGCATTATGATCACATCCATTGGACAAAGCATTGACGTTTTAAAGGATGAGTACGGACTTGACCGTGAACTCATCATTGAAGCGATGAAAGATGCCGTTCGGGCGGCGGCGCGCAAGCAGTTTAAGTCGGAGTACAAAGCGGGTGAGGGAATTCAGGTTGACTGGGATGACGAAGAAGGAATGATAGAGATCTCAGCTCAAAAAACTGTTGTCGAAGAGGTTGAAAGCCCGACCACCGAACTTGCACTTTCCGAAGCGATAGAACTAACCGGGGATGACGAAATTGAGTTAGGGGACATCCTGCTGATTCCACTTCCGACTGAAGAACTGGGTCGGATTGCCGCACAAACTGCAAAGCAAATTCTGATGCAGAAAGTTCGCGAAGCGATCCGGGAAAAAGTCTATGAAGAGTATATCGATAGACGCGGCGAGCTGATAAACGGACTCGTAAAAAGGTTTGAACGCGGCGATATGATTATCGATCTGGGTACAAATCTTGAAGCGATTTTGCCCCGGCGGGAACAGGCAAGAGGTGAAATCTGGAATATTAATGAGCGGCTTCGCGTCGTAATTTCGGAGGTCAGCAAGGAATCCAGAGGGCAGCAGGTAATTGTTTCCAGGGCCTCGGCCGAACTTTTGAAAAGGCTTTTTGAAATGGAGGTTCCGGAAATTTATGATGGTACCGTAACGGTTAAATCCGCGGTACGTGAACCCGGTGACCGCGCGAAAATTGCGGTTTCCTCGAATGAAAAGGACGTTGATCCGGTCGGTGCTTGCGTCGGCATGAAGGGAGCCCGGGTTCAATCCGTAATCAAAGAACTTCGGGGCGAGAAGATTGATATTATCGAATGGTCCGACGAGCCTTCGGTTTTCGCGGCCAATGCGTTGTCCCCTGCAAAAGTTTCCCAGGTCAGGATCACGGATATCAACGAGCGAAAAATGGAAGTCATTGTGTCGGAAGACCAGCTTTCACTTGCGATCGGTAAGCACGGACAGAATGTGCGGCTGGCCACGCGGCTGGTCGGATGGGATATCGATATCGTAAGTGAAGACATCCTGAAGAAAGAAATCGCCGATCAGATGGGCGATATGATCAAATCGGGCGAGGCGCTTCCGATCTCGGTGCTCGAAGGGGTTTCCGCCGCAAACGCAGAAGTACTGGCTGAAAAGGAAATCGAAGATATAGAGACCTTGGCCGCTACGACCGTCGATGATTTGGTTGAAATTCTTGATGTTAGTCTGGATGAGGCCGAATCCGTCCTTGAATCCGCAAAACAAATTGTCGATCTCCGGAATGCGCCAGAAGCGTCAGAAAGCGAAACAGATTCTGCCGCAGGCGAGGAGTCTGCGGCTGAAACAGAGTCTTCTGAAGAGAGTGAGGTGCCGGCGGTTGGAACCGATTCTTCCGAAGAAGGTGAGGTGCCGGCGGGTGACACGGCCGCTGATGATCCCGGGGAAAAACCCGCAGGTGATGGTGAAGTCGTCGATGTTAAAAAGACGGAAGTTATTAAGCAACCGGAAGAAGAAGCCGTTTCCGGGGAGCCGGATTCGGCGGATGATGCAAAAACAGACTTAGGTCAAGAGACGGCTGAGCCGCAACCCGATTCCGATAAGAGTGTTGATGATGAAAAATCTAAATCGCTAGCAGCAGGGGACGTCCAATCGACGGATCCGCTTGAGGCGGCACCTGAAATCGGAAAAGCGGGGGTTGATGTCATAACGGCGGAAGCCGGCGTCCAAAAGGACAAGAATGATGGCAAAGGGGAGCTCCCGGGGGCCGACGAAGAAGACCTTGAAACCGAAGCCAAGGTGGTGGACGAAAAGGAATCTGCTTAACTGGGGGTTCCGAATGACGTTTAGTAAAGAGCAGACGATTCAATTCTGCCGGTTAAGTAAAATTTATGCCCGTTAGCAAAAAAGTCCGTATATACGACTTAGCAAGAGAGGTAAAACAAGATACCAAGCGCGTACTTGAAGAACTACGGCGTGAGGGGGCGGATGTAACTGTGCCTTCAAATTCCGTTGCCAAAGAATTAGCGGACAAGATCCGCAACAAATACTTTCCAAAGGCCGACTTGACGCCAAAGCGGGCGATTAAGGTAATCAAGAAAAAGAAGGTCAAAAAGGCTGAAGAGCCGGTAATCGATGAAGCCGTTACGGAAGAACACACTGAAGAAATCGTCGAAGTAGGGGAAAAAGTCGATAAAAAGAAGAAAACGGACGCGGAGGGCACCGAGGAGAAGTCAGAACCCAAAACTGATACCGGAAAAGTTTTAAAATTAAAAAAGAAGGCTCCGGCGAAAAAAGAACCGGAAGCCGAAAAAGAAGCCGAGGATGAGATTGACGAGAAACGGGAACCTCAACAGGATGTTTCCAAAGACGACGAAGCGAAGGAGCAGAAGGAGTCGGTCGAAGCATCCGAAAACGGTGATGAAGCTGATTCATCCGGCGGCACGAGGGTTAAACGGCTCAAGCTAACAAAGACCGCGATCGATGCGGGTGTAAAGCCGGGCGAGCGCATCTCCACACCCCAGCCAAATGCTGAAGACTTAAAGACGGAGCTCACGAAGGCAAAAAGAAAAGACCGCAAGGGTTCAAGGAAAAGCGGGGCAGCACTTCGCGGTACGCCGGGTGAAACGGCAACGCCAAAAACTGTTTATACGCCCCCGCCCAGTCATGGAAGGCGTCCCGGACGCGGCGGGCGAAAGGGCCGTCGTTTTATTGATAGAAACCTTCAGGAAACAGATATAGATGCGCCCCGTAAGCGGTCGATTGAGGAAAGGATTTTCGATCAGGTTGGTGAGGTCGATGAAAGCAGCCGAAGGGAAGTCCGGCTCACGGAAGGGGCGACGATCCGAGAATTCGCCGAGGGAATCGGCGTCACGCCGCGCGACATTGTTCAGCTATTGGTGAAACGCGGCGTCTTCGCAACCCTCAACCAGCCTATCGGTGAAGAAATGGCGCTCGAGTTAGGCGAGAAGTTTGGGTGCGAAATCAGCTTTGTCCCATTTGAAGAAATGGTGATCGAGCAGGAATTTGAAGACATAATCGCCGCAGAAACGGATGATGACGAAGAACCGCGTCCTCCGGTAGTAACCGTCATGGGACACGTTGACCACGGCAAGACCTCTCTTCTTGACGCGATTCGATCCGATAACGTCGCTGACGGTGAAGCGGGCGGAATAACCCAGCATATCGGCGCCTACAGCGTTTTTGTGCCCAATCCAGATAATCCGGAAGAGCAGCGGAGAGTCGTTTTTCTTGATACACCGGGTCACGAAGCGTTTACGATGATGCGCGCAAGGGGAGCGAAGGCAACCGACATTGTTGTATTAGTTGTGGCAGCCGACGACGGCGTCATGCCTCAAACCATCGAGGCTATTGAACACTCACGGGCCGCCAATGTTCCGATCATCGTCGCGATTAATAAGATAGACAAACCGGGCGCGAGTCCGGACAAAGTGAAAACGGAATTGGCCGGTCAAGGGCTGAACCCGGTCGAATGGGGCGGAGACATAGAGATGGTGCCGGTTTCGGCCATCAACCGCGAAAATATTGACACGCTTCTCGAAACGATTTTGCTGAGCACCGATATCCTCGATCTTAAAGCGAGTCCGACCCGCCGGGCATCGGGTGTTGTCTTAGAGGCCAAACTCGACAAAGGCAGGGGTTCGGTCGGAACGGTTCTGGTTCAGCAGGGTACTCTTAAAATCGGCGATCCGTTTATTGTCGGCCAGTATTATGGGAAGGTCCGGGCGATGTTCTCAGACAGAGGTGAAAAGATCGATGAGGTCGAGCCGGCGACTCCGGTTGAAGTGCTCGGACTTCAAGGCGTCCCGCAGGCGGGAGACTTATTTCAAGCGGTTTCTGACATTGATAAGGCTCAAACCATCGCAAACCAGCGCCAGCAGCAGGCCCGCCAGATCGCGATGCTCAAGACGACGAAACGGGGAATCGAATCGCTGGGGCTCGCTGACATTAAGGAATTGCTTGTTATCGTTAAGGCTGATGTTCAGGGATCAGTCGAAGTGCTGCGCTCGACGCTTGAAAAGCTTTCTACCGATAACGTCAAGGTTCGAGTAATCCTTTCCGGCGTCGGTGCGATTACGGAATCCGACGTACTTCTTGCATCGGCGACGCAGGCGGAACAGGCGTCAACCGCGGTTGTAATCATTGGATTTAATGTCCGTCCCGGTGTCAGGGCCGCAGAGACCGCCAAACAGGAAGAGGTTGATATTCGTCTCCATTCGATTATTTACAAGGTCGAAGAGGAAATAAAGGCAGCAATGGTCGGGATGCTGGACGCGATCGAGAAAGAAGTCATACTCGGCAAGGCGCTAGTCCTTGAAACCTACAAAGTTTCGAAGGTCGGAATGATCGCCGGCTGTCGCGTAACCGACGGGGTTATCCGAAGGCAGGCGAAAGCGCGGCTTATCCGTGACGGTGTCGTCATTTGGGATGGTGACATCGCGTCCCTAAAACGATTCAAAGATGACGCCAATGAAGTAAAGCAAGGCTTCGAATGCGGGTTGAGTCTTGTCAACTTCAATGACATTAAGGTCGATGATGAGATCGAAGCGTTCGTAATCGAGCAAATAGCAGCCACGGAAAGCGAATTATAGGAGTGCAGCCGGCGGATTGAATAAGGAATTTCAATGCCGCGTTGTATGTTTGGTTGTATGCGGCGTCCGGAAAGAATGGCAGAGGCTCTGCGTGAGGAGATCACCGAGATCGTCGGTTTTGAACTCGAGGACCCGCGAGTTCAGGGTGTGACGGTAACCGATGTGAGGGTTTCAGACAATTTGCGCGATGCCCGCGTGTTTGTCCTCGTTGAGGGTGACGAGTCGGAAAAGGCGGTCGCAATGTCCGCACTAAGAAATGCTTCGAGCTTTGTCAGGCAGCAGGTGGCACTCAGTTTGAATTTACATCATGCCCCTCAGCTTCATTTCGCCCGTGACACGGTTGAAGAAAACGCAACGAAAATTGGCAAGATATTAGAGGATTTATCACAAAAAGAGGAGTCTGGGGAAAGAAAAGACGAAGAAGCTTAATCATGCTGTTGGAATAGGATGAGGAGCGGTTCGTCCCAAGCTGTAAATGTTAAGTCAAGTAGTAGAGTTAATTGAAAATAAGAATAATTTTGCAATTACGACCCATGTCAGACCGGACGGGGATGGTGTTGGGTCGTCATTGGGGCTGTGTTGGCTTTTGCGGTCGCTTGGAAAGGAAGCGGAAGTCATCGTTCGTGATGCCATACCGAATTCCTACAGCCAGCTCCCGGGGGCAGATGAAATCAGGTTAATTGAAGAGCTTGATAAGGAATATGACGCGATTTTTGTAATCGAGTGTTCCGATGTAAAACGGCCCGGGATACGCGGATTCGAAAATCGTTTCGTCGTAAATATTGACCACCACGCTACCTGCGAACATTTTGGAAATATAAACTGGATAGACCCGACTGCTTCTGCCGTTGGGGAAATGATATACAATCTTTGCAAGGCTATTGGGGGCAAGGTTTCCAAAGAAATCGCGGAGTGCGTTTATATGGCGATCGTTACCGACACCGGTTCGTTTCATTTTCCAAATACCACGGAACGAACCCTCAAGGTCGCTTCGGAACTCGTTAAGGCCGGCGTCAAGCCATCCACGATTTCAGAAGCCGTTTACAACAGCTATTCGTGGAGCAGAGTTGTTCTCATGCAGAACGTAATTTCGACCGTCAGACGTGATCCGAGCGGTCGCGTTGCGTGGATGCGGCAAACCCGCAAAATGGCCGAGAATTCGGGAGCCGTTGACGGAGATAACAACGGGTTTGTAAACATCCCGCTGGTTGCCAGGGAAGTCGCGGCCGTTATATACATGCGCGAAGTGGGACCGAATGCGTACCGCGTCAGCCTCCGGTCGAAAGGCGACGTAAACGTCGCCGCGGTTGCCGAGCGTTTTGGCGGCGGCGGACATAAGAATGCTGCCGGGTGCCGCGTTGAAGGCGACTGGGATCTAAAAGAAGAAGAAATCGTCAACGAAGTTTTGAATGCCGTGAATCATAACAACAACGGATTCGGGCCTATCCAAAAGGATTTTGAAAAGAACCTTGGTTAGAATCAAGAATTGACGAAGAACGTGTGAAGAAGCGAAGAATTTCGGCTTTTTCACTTTTTTGTTTATGGCGGGGAAAAAAGAAAAACGTTATAAGTGGCGGCGCGACGATTACCGTGAGAAAACCACGGGTCTTTTGATTGTTAACACGGGTGACGGCAAAGGAAAAACTACTTCAGCCTTGGGATTGATTATGCGTGCGGCTGGACAAGGATTAAATTGCTGCCTGATCCAATTTATGAAGTCCAAAACCGATCGATATGGTGAACACGTGGCCCTCGAAAACCTGGGCGTTGAGGTCCATACGATGGGCGACGGTTTTACGTGGGATACCGAGAACCCGGAACAAGACGTGAAAACATCGGAAAAAACGTGGGACCTATGCGTCGAAAAAATGCGATCCGGACTGTATGATCTGATCGTATTTGATGAATTGGTATACGTTCTCGATTATAAATTCCTTGATCTTGAAACAGTGCTTCAGGAATTAACGTCGATCCGGAAAAGCCAGCCGGCGATTCACCTTGTTCTGACAGGCAGGAATGCGCCCAACGGACTGATCGAAATCGCCGATCTGGTGACCGAGATGAAAGAAGTCAAACATCCGTTTCACGCAGGCGTTTATGCGCAGCAGGGAATCGAGTTTTAGCAGCCTATTTCACACTGATCTTCGGGCAGATTTTTTCCAATACACACTCATGACATTTTGGTTTCCTCGCCCCGCAAACGGCTCGTCCGTGCGAAATGATCCAATGCGGAAACATTATCCAGTCTTTTTTCGGAACGATATCAATCAGGTCCTTTTCGACCTTTACGGGGTCTGATTGTCTTGTCAATCCAAGCCGGTTGGAAAGACGTTTGACATGTGTATCGACTACAACTCCGGAGGCAATTCCGAAAGCGTTTCCGAGGACGACATTTGCGGTTTTCCTCGCCACGCCGCCAAGCGTCAGGAGTTCTTCCATTGTATTCGGCACTTCGCCGCCGAAATTTTCGATTATTTTCGCGCAGGCATCGCGTATGTTCTTGGCTTTATTCCTGTAAAATCCTGTCGATCGGATGTC
>JBFGKW010000004.1:0-73694 GCA_041576495.1 Aridibacter sp.
CGCCGGGATATCCTCTTCAAATACTCATTCTTGGGGCTTCCCCTAATTGTTTCAATTGTTGCGCCCTCAGCCGTAAGTGCGCAGAGCACACCTGCTTGTCCGGCAATCCCGCCGGGTTGCAATGGAAACATTCCGGGCGGCATCCCTCAAGGTTGTCCGTGCTCACTTAATTGTTCAAACTGTGTGGGTGGTATGGGATCGTGTAACCTCGCCCTAACGCCCCCGGTTTGCGTTTAGAGTTATCAAACAACCTAAACGACCCGGCATTTTTACCGGGTCGATTTTTTTATATGGGAGCAAGCATAATTGATTCCGAAAATTGACTCATAATTCGCCAATATCTTCGTTCCAAATTTCGGGATTTTCCGCAATATAAATTTTGATCAGATTTATGCAGTCCGCGGATTGAAGATCGACCACGGACACGCCGATTCCCTTCAACCAGTTAATTCCGCCTTCAAAGTTTACCGACTCGCCAATTACGACGGTGCCGATCTTAAACTGACGGATCAGTCCCGAACAGTACCAGCAAGGCGCCAGCGTCGTGACCATTATCTTGTCGCGATACGTCTTCTGCCGGCCGGCCTTGCGGAAAGCATCGGTTTCGCCGTGAATGGAAGGGTCATCTTGCTGAATTCGACGGTTTCGGCCGCGTCCGAGGAGATTACCGTCTTGATCAAAAAGCGCGGCGCCGATCGGGATTCCACCTTCCGAAAGGCCGAGCTTCGCCTCTTCAATTGCAACCTCGAGCATCGACTGATAATCGAGTTGGCGGTCCATATTCTGCTAATATGCAATACTGTCGAAATGATCGACCGAGCAGGTCAAAATATATTTTTCCATCCCCGCCGGAATATAGCCTTTATTCCAATTCCTGCCGGCCATCTTCCTTATCGCGCGTTCATTCTCCCACACCGAAACCATCACGAATTCATCGGGATTCCATTTTGACGGACGGCCGATGGTGATCGAAATGAGACCGTCGAACGAGAGCACGTGGGGCACGGAAATACTTATGAATTTGGATTCAAACTCCTTATGAAGTCTTTCCGGAATCGTCGCCTTGAACACCCTGATAATCATCGTCGTAGTTGAGTTCTTCGTTTGTAATTACCTATAATTGCTGTATTTTTATCTAGTCTAACTGATATTCATCGACATTTACAGATATTTCGCGATCAATATCCGAATATCCGCCACGAACGATAAACATGTCACAGGATTTTAAGCCGGGCGATTATTTGATTTTCCAGATTGAGGCAGCGTATGGACTGTTACGTCTTTTGGCGATCGAAAAAACCGAAAGCGACACGATTTGGCACCTTTCAGCTTACGAAGACATGTTTCTCGATATTGAAATGGCCGACGCAGCTTTAAGCCGGGCGGAATCCCTGACCGTCTCTAAGCCTCATCTTGCGCTTACAAACCGGGCGTTTGAAAGCACACAAACGGCCCGAATGGCCAACAAACCCCTGACTGCTGATGATTTATCTGGATTTGAGAAATGGAAGACGGATGCGGAGCCGGAAGTTTCAGACCGGTCCGTAAGATTATTGCTCGGACTCAGATGATCGTTTGCCTCGGTCGTTCAAACTCTCGGTTGTCGCGGCGCGAACAAATCTTAATTGCTAGTACGCTTCTTGTTAGCAAAATTGACTCCGGCTTTTTCCTTTCGAAACCCGCAATCTGAATCAACCCGATGAGCTTCAGCCGCCCCTGCGCTTTAGTTCCTTGCTGATCAAATCGAATTCCCTGCTCATCTGACCCATCACGGAAGTGTTTTCCCGGGCCCGTCGAATCAGGTAGGGTACCGCATCCCTTACCGGACCGTAGGGTACATACTTTGAGACGTTGTAGTCATTATCGGCCAAAATATAAGAAAGATTATCGCTCATCCCATAAAGCTGGGAGAAAAAGACATGCTCGTGGTCGTGTTTGATCTCGCGGGACTCCATTTTCTGGACTAGTTTTTGAACGCTCTCTTCATTGTGTGTCCCTGCGACAAAGGCAATTTCTTCTAAATTATCAAGGCAATAATCAACCGCGAGGTCGAAATCCCGGTCTGTAGCGGCCTTATCGGGTTGAATCGGAGACGGGTAACCCAATTCGGCTGCGCGTTCCCTTTCTTTCTCCATATAGGCTCCGCGGACGAGTTTAACCGCGTAGATATATCCCTTTTCCCTGGCTTTCCGGTGCGAATCTTTTAGAAACTGAAGGCGGTCATGGAGATATAGTTGAACGGTATTGTAAATCAGAGGCAGTTCACGGTTGTACTCCTCCGCCATTTCGGTTGCCATCAGATCGATGGCTCCCTGGATCCAGGATTCCTCTGCGTCGATAAATACCGGCTGCTGAATCGAATGGGCATACTCGCAGATTTCGCGAATCCGCCGCCGGGTGCTGGCCCATTTTGTGATATTTGATTCTTTGACCAATTTCGTGCCCGAACTTATTTTCTCGAGTGTTCCGAGCGGAGCAATTCCCGTCACCTTAAACACGGCAAAAGGGATATCGATATCATTCTTAGCCCGTTTGAGGTTGAGAATCGTCTCTTCCTTGGTTCGTTCAAAATCCTCCTCGGCCGACTTCCCTTCGACTGAATAGTCCAGTATCGTACCGATATTCGAATTCCCCAATTTATCAATCGTCGGCTGACATTCTTCGATAGTCTCGCCGCCGCAGAATTGTTCGAAAATCGTCTTCTTGATGAGCCACGAAACCGGAAGCCCAATACCTAAAGCAATCTCTGCGGTTTTAGTGCTTAACTCATTGAGAATACGATGGTTCATCAACCAAAATAAACGATGCTTTTCTCGCAGCTCCGCATCCGACTTATCCGCGAATGCGGTTTCAGTGTCCCGAAAATTCAGTTTGAAATCGCTCATAGATTTAATTTATCATATCGCGACGCTTCAAAACATCCACTAAACACTTCATTTTTCTATCATTTACTTTGTTTCTTTTTGGTTTTTCCCGTATCATTTTAGTCTTTATGATTTGAGCGGGATAATCGTTTAAGATTTGATTGTTCTGACAAGTAAGCTATGGCGAAAGGAATTACGAAACGAACCGAAAACTACTCGGACTGGTATAACGAAATAATAAAACGTGCCGATCTGGCCGAGAATTCCCCGGTCAGAGGCTGTATGGTGATTAAGCCCTACGGCTTTGCGATCTGGGAGAAAATGCAGCGTGCGCTCGACGACATGTTTAAGGCGACGGGCCATCAAAACGCTTATTTTCCGCTTTTTGTTCCAAAATCCTTCCTCGAAAAGGAAGAAGAACACGCCGAGGGGTTTGCCAAAGAATGTGCCGTGGTCACCCATTACCGGCTAAAGGCGAATTCGGACGGCACGGGACTGATGGTCGATCCTGAGGCAAAACTCGAGGAAGAACTGGTTGTACGGCCGACTTCGGAAGCCGTTATCTGGAACACATACAAGGGTTGGATTCAATCCTGGCGCGATTTACCGATCTTGATAAACCAGTGGGCCAATGTGGTTCGCTGGGAAATGCGGACCCGCCTTTTCCTGCGCACGTCGGAATTTCTATGGCAGGAGGGGCATACCGCGCATGCGACCGAGCAGGAAGCGATCGAAGAAACGGAACGTATCTTGGGCGTTTATGCCGAGTTTGCCGAAAGCTGGATGGCAATGCCCGTGATTCAGGGACTTAAGACTCCCGCCGAAAGATTCGCCGGCGCGGTAGAAACTTACTGTATCGAGGCTTTAATGCAGGACGGAAAGGCGCTCCAATCCGGCACCTCGCATTTTCTGGGACAGAATTTTGCAAAATCGTTTGACGTAAAATTTGTCACAAAAGACAATCAACAAGAATATCCCTGGGCTACGAGCTGGGGCGTTTCGACGCGCCTTATGGGTGCGCTTATCATGGCCCATTCAGATGACAACGGACTCGTCCTGCCGCCAAAACTCGCGCCGATCCAGGTCGTCGTCATACCGATCTTTCGTGAGCCGGACGAACTGCAGAAAATAATGGAACGAGTCGGTCCGGTTGTTGAGCAGTTGGAATCACTCGGGATTTCGGTCAAAGTTGACGATGACGACAAGTATAAACCGGGCTATAAGTTTGCCGAATATGAACTTAAGGGCGTCCCGGTCCGCCTCGGAATCGGCATGCGTGATTTGGAAAGCGGGACGATAGAAGTCGCGCGGAGGGACACTCTCTCGAAGGAAACTCTGTTGATTGACGGGGTTGCCGGACACATTGAAGCGCTTCTGGTCGAGATCCAGCAGAATATTTTTGATAAAGCGCTGGCATTTCGTGAGGAAAACACATTCATTGTCGAAACCTGGGAAGATTTTAAGAACCAGATTGAAAAAGGCGGATTCGTGATGGCTCATTGGGACGGGACCCCGGAAACGGAAGAGAAGATAAAACAGGAAACAATGGCCACGATTCGCTGCATTCCCTTGAATTCGATGGAAATGGCCGGAGAATGCGTTTACTCGGGCAAAGAATCCGCAAAACGGGTGGTCTTTGCGAAGGCTTACTAACGACGGAGCAGATAATGCAGATCGCGCTGGGTGCTGAGTACTAACTACGCGGTTGCTGACTGCCTTGAACGCTTACGCTAAGATTCCTCGCGAAATCACGATCTTTTGAATTTCACTGGTACCCTCGTAAATCGTCGTAACCCGCGCATCACGGTAGTATTTTTCAACGTTATAATGCCGCGAATAGCCGTTTCCGCCGTGGATTTGAATGGCCTCACCGCAAACCCGGTTAGCCATTTCGGACGCATAGAGTTTGGCCATCGAAGCACAGACGCCAGTATCCTTATGGTTCGAATCTTTCATAGACGCGGCTCGGAGAGTGAGAAGCCTGGCCGCCTCGATTTCGGTCGCCATATCTGCCAGCTTGAACTGGATTGCCTGATGCTCTGCAATCGGCTTTCCAAAGGCGACCCGGTCTTTTGAATAAATCCTAGCCTCCTCGAACGCGCTTTCCGCGATCCCGACCGAAAGAGCGCCGATCCCGATTCTCCCGTTATCGAGGCTGTTAAATGCAACCCGCATGCCCTTTCCGATTCCGCCGAGGAGATTCTCTTTTGGAACCCGGACATCGGCAAAACTCATTTCGGTTGTTGTAGACGCCCTTTGTCCAAGCTTATGCTCGACCGAAGATACGCTCAACCCTGCACGGTCTTTTTCAACTATAAACGCCGTGACTTCTTTTTTTCCGCCATTATCACCGGTTACGGCCATCACGATGTGAGTCTCGGCCTCACCGCCGTTGGTAACCCACGATTTTGTCCCGTTGATGATGAAGTCGTCCCCATCGACGGACGCCCGCGTTTTTAAATTCGTCGCATCGCTTCCGGCATGCGGTTCGGACAGGCAAAAGGCTCCTAATACTTCGCCCCGGGCAAGGGGGACAAGGAATTTCTGTTTTTGCTCCTCGGTACCGAAACTCAATATCGGATAGCAGCAAACCGAATTCGTCACCCCGACGATCACCGCCACCGAAGCGTCAGCTCTGGCAATTTCTTCCAGTGCTAAAGCGTAAGAGACCGAATCGAATCCTGCGCCGCCGTATTCTTCAGGGATTATCATTCCCAGAAGCCCGAGATCCGCGAATCCGCTTAACTGGGGTTGCGGAAATTTTTCTTCTTCGTCATATTCACGGGCGAGCGGAGCTATTTCATTTTGGGCGTACTCCCTTACGGAATTACGAACCATCTGTTGTTCTTCATTGAGGTCGAGATTCATAAATACTGCGAATAAGCGGGTTCGATTAACGATTATCTTATATTCGCCGGTGGGTGTCGATGCTGAAGCAAACTAAACTTCATTTCTCCATTTCACCACTTCTTCCCGAAGTATCGGATTCTGCTGAAAACTCGCTGTCTGACCCTGCGCAGCCGTTGCGCGCTGGATGTGCCAATATGAAAGACCCAACTTTCCGATCGCCCTGATATAGCGGCTGGTTGCACGGTACTTTCCGTTAAAGATGCTGCCGATAAGCCATCCGGTGCTCCTAAAGGCGGAAGTAGCTCTTCTAAAATGGTCCTCCGGAATCAAGCCCCTCGCCACATCGATCGCAAGCATTTCCTTAAGTATCTTGTTTTGGCGGTACATAATAAAAAACGCGAAGCCGACAAAAATAAAAAAGAAGGGAATCTCGATGATCAGGTAAACAAGGAAAAACAACGGACCGAAAATCACCGCCACACCGTTCCAAAACGCATGAAGAAAGATCGCCGCCCCCAGGCCGACCAAGGGCATCACGATTTTAACTACCGGATTATGGGATTCCCGCGAAATTCCAAATCCGATGCCGGTCATCGCCGTAAATGTCACGTGAGCAAATGGCGAGAGGATTCCGCGCAAAAAGAACAAAGAGACGAGACCGTTGAGCCCCCCCTCAATTATTGCGCGGCCGTAATAGAGGACATTTTCAACCGTTGCGAAACCAAGTGCGATAACCCCGGCGAATATGATCCCGTCCAAAATTCCGTCGAAGTATTTCCGGAAAAATAAGACGATTACGAGGAGTCCGGCGCCCTTTGTCAGTTCTTCAAAAATCGGCGCCGAAATCACGGCGCTGGCGATGGTCCCGAGTTCCGGTCCGGCGGCGGCCGCAACCGTTTCTCCGATTACCGTATTGATTACGAACGAAGCGACCACGGCGACCAGTGCGCCCCAGGCAAATGAGAGTGAAAGCAGCCAAAGCGGTTCCGGGTCATACCGGTCAAGCCAGATGATCGGGAATAAGTACACGATGGCCGGGGTAAAGGCGACTACGGCTGCGATTACGGCTGCCACCGGGCCGATGTTTAGAAACATGATCCCGGTCACTATCAATCCGAGAAAGACCACAGCAAAAAGCGTTAAGGCGATTCCAATATACTTGCCCGTTTTATTTGTTTCGGGCCTTACTTCCAAATGACCCAACCCGAGTTTTGAAACCGAGTCGACTATGGTCGGCTGCTGCTTTACATGCGCCTGGCTGATGCTGCGCCATTGCATTTCATCGGCACGGTTTTGAAGAGGAAGGTCGAGCGTCGAAGAATCGGGCAGTTCCACCTCCGGAAGGGGCTCGATCATAACCCGCCCTTTGATTCCGTTGGTACCGAATTGAACCCCGTCACCCGAGCTGAGTTTGACGCTGTTTATCCTGTCCCCGTTTAAGTAAGTTCCGTTGGTGCTGCTGTTATCGGTAATATAGAATCCGTCGTTTCTCGATTCGATAAACGCATGTTGGGCTGACGCGATTTTTTCGTTGAAAGGATCAAACTTGACCGTGCAATTCGCACTCCGCCCGATTAACAAATGTCCGGTCGAGAGTTCAAAGCTCTGTCCGGCCAGAGTACCGCTGTCTATCGTCAACGTCAGCTTCATATTGGAACTATCATAAAAACAAAAATCCCAAAGTCAAACGATTTCGTTCGACTCTGGGATTAGGTTTACTTGAATACCAATTGCCGTGACCGACCGTATCCGTTTTCCTATGATGCGGCTTGCGACGCGTCCCACATAACCAGGTCAAAAGTACCCGGCGCAACCTTTCGAAATCGACGGTTTCTGTTCAATGAAACTGCAATCGAAATTGTCGGATTATTTCCCTTGAATTCGAATCCCCCGGAAACAAGCAGGTTGTAAAGTTCGTTGACGTGGAGAGCTTTTGACGATTCCCGCAAAAGCAGCGTACAGGCCTGGGTTATCGTCCGGTCTGAAAAGCGATCGCTGCGCGGACTCGTATCCCGGTTTACCGAAGGCACGCCGCGCGAATTACTTACGTACGAAGCGTCATCGTCACGATAATCGTCCCGGCTGTAATCACGTTCCCGACCCCGCCCGGATCGTAAATTCTCCTGAAGATGAGTATTCCGCTGCGCTACCCTTCTCACCTCAGCCGGAATTTCGTAATCATCATCGACGCGGAGATTCTTGATCAGATTTCTCGGTTGGCCGCCCGAACGTATCGTCGCCAGAAGGCTGTGAATTGCCGCTTCGGTTTGATCCGCGCTGTTTTCGAGTGCTTCAATTTCCTGCCGCAAACGGTCAGCCTCGGATTCGACTTCTCTTAACCGAAGCAGCAGCCGATTCTGGGCATTACGCGTTTGACGAAGGCTTTGCTCGAACGTCGATATGAGATTTTCGTCTAATATGGATTCTGACATATTCTCTTGTTTTGGGAACTCTTTCTACGATCGTGATCAAGCCAGGGGCAAATTAACTATTTACTTCGCTCAATCATATAGGTGGGAATCTCTTCCAAAGCTAAACGATACTCTGTTTTGGGCAATACTTCAAGATTTTTTTGGGCTTTCACGGAAAAGTCGTAGGCGATTTTTCGTGTTTCCGCGAGAACCCCGGTTTGATTCAGATTATCAAGCAGTTGCTTTCGTGAGCCATCGGTATAGCTGCCGGCTCGCATAATACCCTCAAGCGTCTTTGCCGTCGCGGCGTCAGCCTCGCTGAGCATTATCAACGGCAGCGTCAGTTTTCCTTCCAGCAAATCAGCACCCGAGGCCTTACCAAGTTGTTCTTCATCGGCCGTAAAATCGAGCAAATCGTCGGCGAGTTGAAATGCGATCCCGAGGTTTTTTCCGTAATCTCGCAAGGAAATCTTTTGCTCCTCGCCGGCGTTTCCAAGAATCGCCCCGATTTCACAACATGCCGAAAACAAATATGCCGTCTTCCGCTGCAGAATGTCAAAATACTCCCGTTCCGTAATATCCGTCCGTCCGAGCATTGTGAGCTGGGTCAATTCACCTTCGGTCATCTTCCTTGTCAATTCCGTGAGAATATCCAGAATTTCCAAACTCCGTTCCCTGAGGCTCGTTTCAAAAGCCGACATATAAAGCCAGTCACCCATCAGAACGGCGGTCTGATTACCAAAACGGGCGTTTAATGACATCCGATTTCTTCTGACCGAAGCGTTATCGATGATATCGTCATGGACCAGCGTCGCCGTATGGAGCATTTCCATTACGGCCGCTAATCTTATTACGCTGTCGTTCGGTTGATTTCCGCCGAGCGCGCGATAGGCCAGAATCAGGAGGGCCGGCCGAAGCCGTTTTCCGCCGGAAGCGCGAAGATAATCGCCTAGATAATTAACGACCTGTATATTCGACTTGGTTTGATTTTCAAATTCATCCTCGACCCTGGCCATATCGGCTTTAATCAGATCAAAGAACCGCTTGGCTATCAGTTTTGGATTTTGTCTTGCCGCCTTAAATGTCTGCATCTGTTTGGTTAAGGTGATTCCGGTTTCTTAGCGGTAGTTATCAAACTGCATGTCGATACCGAAATCTTTTTTCTTTAATTCGGTCATAACCGTTTGAAGATCGTCGCGTTTTTTTCCCGATACACGTACCATTTCTCCCTGAACCGAAGCCTGCACCTTCATTTTAAGGGTTTTTATAAACTTTACGATTTCTTTTGCCTTGTCTTGGGGGATTCCCTGCTGAATCTTAACGATCTGTCGAACCGTTCCGCCGGCCGCCGGTTCCTTTGGTTCATAATGGAGCGCCTTTAGCGAAACTCCGCGGCGGATGAGTTTGGTTTGCATGATATCGTCCAGGTTACGAAGCTTGGTATCGTCTTCTGCGCTGATGATGATGTCCTTTTCCTGGACTGTAACAAGGGCTTTGCTTCCCTTAAAATCAAAACGCTGGCTCAATTCTTTTCGCGTCTGGTTCAGTGCATTATCCACTTCGGCGTAATCGGTTTTTGAAACGATATCGAACGAATTATCTTTTGCCATATCTTGTTATTATAAGCCCTCCGGCTGAAAACCATAAATCCCGTATCGTTAAATGGTTGTAAGCGATGCCGGATCACGGTTTGATTAAATTTTGTGCTTGACGACCGAATCTGTTTTTTAGGCCTCAGACCTCGACCCCAAAGAACTTTTCAAAATTTTCGGTTGTCCGGCGGGCCAACTCTTTGTACTCGATCCCGTAAAGCCCGGCCAGAAACTTCGCGGTTTCAACCACCCTCGCCGGTTCGTTCCGCTTCCCGCGGAAGGGTACCGGAGTAAGGTAAGGACAGTCGGTTTCGACGAGCAGTTTATCAATCGGAACCACGCGCGCGGCGTCGCGCAAATTATCAGCCTTCTTAAAAGTCACATTTCCGGCAAATGAGATAAGAAAGCCGATCTTGATAAGCGCTTCGGCCATTATCGGCGTTCCGCCAAAACAGTGCATGACACCTCCGCGGAAGCCTTCATAACAGCATTCTTCGCTCAGAATCGCCTGGGTCTCATCATTCGCGTCCCGGGAATGGATGATTATCGGCAAGTCCAGTTCACGCGCCACCTGAATTTGCCGCCTGAATACCTTTGTCTGAATGTCCCGCGGGCTGTGGTCATAGTAAAAATCCAGGCCGATTTCGCCCCAGGCAATTACCTTTTCGCTCGATTTGGCAAGTTCGACCAATCTCGACTCGGAAGGTCCGTCATATTCATCTGCATCGTGTGGATGGATTCCGATCGCTGCATAGATGCTTTCGTATTTCTCTGCCAGTTCAACCGCATTTTCAAATGAGCGCCCCTTTGGGCTCCCGGTTCCGACATTGAGCATCGCCCGAACACCGGAGTCAATTGCCCTCCGAATCACATCATCCCGATCCTGATCAAAATTTTCACCGTCGATGTGGCAATGTGAATCAACAATCTTCATATTGGACGTTACCGGCATTTCTTTGCGATCGGAGCGTGGGCACGAGTCTTTCTTGAGATTAGGTTTTCTATTTCAACCTTGCTCCGTTGGGAACGTCCTCAAGAAACGTTGCGATCACGGGTTTGTCTTCTTCACCGACCGAAGCCGCACAGACCATTCCCTGCGATTCAAGGCCCATCATTTTTCTGGGTTTGAGGTTTGCGACTACGACGATCTTCTTGCCGACCAGGCTCGCGGGCTCATAATCCCGGGCAATACCTGCCAGTATCTGTCTTGGATTCTCCTCGCCCAAATCGACTTTGAGTTTAAGGAGCTTATCTGATTTCGGAACGTTTTCCGCTTCGAGTACTTCCCCGACCCGAAGCTCGACCTTTGTAAAATCTTCGAAATCGATAAATTTCTTTTCGCCGGCCATGTCTTTCGTTTCTTGTTGTTCGATTGCATTCATAATCTTGTTTTCGTCAAGTCTCGGAAACACGGGCGCCGCCTTTCCGACCGGCGCTCCCGATTTAAGGCTGCCCCACACCAGATTGGCAGGATCAATCTTCGCGATATCTTCTTTTAAGCCGAGTTGCGAATATATTTTTTTGGTGGATTCGGGCATCACCGGATATAGCAAAACGCATAGCCAGCGAAGAGTTTCCAGCGAACGGTAAAGAACCGCATTTAAGCTCTCACCCTGATTCTCATCCTTGACCAGTTTCCACGGGGCCGATTCGGTTATCATTTTGTCGATCCGCGAAATCAACTTCCAAAGTGTTTCGAGACCAAGACTAAAATCAAAGTCATCAAAATGCCGCAAAAACTCGTTACGGGCCGATTCCAAAACCGCAACCAGTTCCTGCGCGTCGGGACTGAGCCCGATCCTTTTGGCATAAATAAAGTTTTTTTCATGGATCGTACCGTCAGGCACAATTCCTTCCCGGTATTTTTCAATCATCGAGATCGTTCGCGATGAGAGGTTACCAAGCCCCTTTGCAAGATCCGCGTTTACGCGTTCGATCAGGTTTTCATATCCGAATTTTCCGTCCTGCCCGAAAACCATTTCACGGAGCAAAAAATATCGCAATGCATCGGTTTGAAAATGCTCGTGAAGAAACTTCGGTTCGATTACGTTTCCGAGCGTCTTACCCATTTTCTTTCCGTAGGTGTCAAGCCACATTCCGTGGGCATAAACAGTTTTCGGAAGTTCAAGCCCGGCAGCGATTAAAAACGAAAACCAGTAAACGGTGTGAAACCGCAAAATATCCTTTCCGACAAAATGATGTGCATTTTGCCAGTATTTTTCGAACCCGATATGAGACTGCGTATCGTTCCCGTATCCGATCGCCGTTATATAGTTTGAAAGCGCATCGATCCAAACATACATAATATGACTTTCATCATCCGGCACGGGAACGCCCCACGATACGGATTTCTTTTCCCTTGATATCGAGAGATCCTGGAGACCGCTTTTGATAAAGGAGATCACTTCATTTCTACGGGCCTCCGGACGGATCAGTTTTTCGGTGCTCTCGATTTTTTCAAGCAGGATATCGTCATAATCGGAAAGCCGGAAAAAATAACTCTCCTCTTCGACCCGATCTAGCGGTTTCTCGTGAACCAGACACAGCGGAAGTTCTTCCCCGGCACGTACTTCGTAGTCTGACTCAGTCTTAAACTCCGCACACGGCGCGCAAAACCAGGCGCGGTAAAAATCCTTGTAGATCGTAGCATTCCCTTTTGGTGTCTGGTTTTTCGCGATTTGTTTCCAGAACTTTTGAACGCCTTCATAATGAAACGGATTGGTGGTACGCATAAAAATGTCGTAACCTCCGTTCTCCGTGTCCAACCCAAAATCAGCAAATAGCTTCTTGAGTTCTCCGGCAACATAATCGACCTGCTCTTGCGGACTTCGATTATTGCCTTCCGCCGCACGCTGAATATTGATCCCGTGTTCGTCGGTTCCGGTAAGAAAAAATGTGTCGCTTCCGCGCTGACGCTGATACCGTACAACGACGTCAGAGACCGTCGTCGTGTACAAATGTCCGAGATGCGGCAGTGAATTAGCGTAATAGATCGGCGTTGTAAGATAAAAAGTTTTCATCCGGATTAAGCAGGACTAGTTTTTTTGAGTTAGCAGATAACCCGTGCCGGTGACCCGCTGTTCGTTTGCCGCAGTTTGTAATTTGCCAACGTATTCCGGTCGCGGGCGTTACTCCTAGTACCGGCCGGGCTGAGCCTTGGCAAATTCATCTTTCTTGTTATATTTCGGGAGGTCTTTGACGTTTGAAGCCCCCAGCGCAATATCGAGCGTCACATCAAGAACCTGCACCATCCCGTCAAACACCCATTCGTCACGAAATTCGTCTGACGGTTGATGGTAATGATATTTGTTGTAATCCGCAAAAAACTTTTCCGACCAATCGGCCGGTTTTCCGAGATACCGGGTTCCGTTTCGGATGCTCAACGCGGGTATTCCCTTTTTTGCAAACGGGAAATGATCCGAACGAAAAAAATACCCCTGCTCCGGATGGTTATCGGGAGAAAATATCATCTCACGGCTGGCGAGTGTTTTATTGATAATCGCTTCGAGATTCGAACGTTCCGCGCCGAGGGCCCCATAGTCTTTGGTTCGGCCGTAAAAATTACCGCCGTCGATATTTATGTTGGCTGCGGTTTTCTCGAGCGGATAAATCGGATTGATCGTGTACCATTCCGCACCTAACAGCCCTTGTTCTTCGGCGGTTGTAAAAAGGAATACCTGCGACCTTTTCGGCTGATCCTTTCGGGGCAGCTTGGTTATCGCTTCAGCAAGCGCCAGTGTCTGGCTGACCCCCGAGGCGTTGTCAAGAGCGCCGTTATAGATGGCGTCCCCTTTTTCATTCGGCTTCCCAATGCCAAGATGATCCCAGTGTGACGTATAAACAACATACTCATTTTTTAAGTCCGTGTCGCGGCCCTCATAGAAACCAACAACATTGTTTGATTCGAGCCGCTTGATTTCGTATTTCTGATCATGTCGTCCCTTCAGGCCCAAATTGACCGGCTTAAAACTCTTGTTTGCGGCCTGTTCGCGCAATTCATCAAGATTCTTTCCGGCCAGTGCGAAGATTTGTTTCGCAGTTTCGTTTGTCATCCAACCTTTCATCGGCAAAAAGGGCGTTTTGTCATCTGCCGTTCGGGCAACTTCATAACGCCAGTTGCCGTTTGAAGTTTCGACTACGTTCCAGCCATATCCGGCCGATTCGGTGGTGTGGATCAAAAGAACACCCACCGCGCCCCGGCGGGCGGCTTCTTCGTATTTATAAGTCCATCGGCCGTAATATGTTAAGGCAGGCCCGCCAAACAATTCGCGATTCTCGGCGGTCGCCGGGGGATCATTGACAAGCATCACCAGAATTTTTCCGCGGTAATCGTCAGCGGCCCCTTTATAATCGTTCCAGTCCTGCTCTGGCGCGTCAATTCCGTACCCAACGAAAACCAGTTCTGCGTCGACCGATACGCTCTCCGTCTGGGAACTTGAAGTCGCCACATATTCGCTGCCAAAATCAAATTCAGCGGATGCGGTCCGGTTAGCTATGACGAGCTTGGTTTTTGGGTCGGCCTTTACCGCAACCAATGACACCGGCTGAAAATAAGAACCCTTGTTTCCGGGTCGAATTCCCGCCGTCTCCAGGCGGAGTGCGATGTATTTGGCAGATAATTCGCCGCCCCGGGTTCCGGGCCCCCTGCCTTCAAAGCCATCATCAGACAAAAACCTGATGGTGTTTTTAAGGCTATTTTCGTTAAAAAGCCGCTCAAATTCACCCTTCGTTTGGGCAAATACCTGAGACCAGCAGGTCAACATCGCAATCGATATAATCAGAATTCCTTTTATCATCTTGTACCTTAAGTTATCAGTGATCACGTCTTACTTTTTAGTTTCCCCTTTGCCTTTTTTTATTTTCCTACCCCTTTATGAGGCTCATCGCTTCCGCCCTGGTCCGCGGATCCTTTCTAAAACCGCCGAGCACCGCGGATGTGACCGTCACCGCTCCGGGTTTTTTTACACCGCGGAGCGTCATACAGGTATGTTCGGCTTCAATTACGACCATTACACCGAGCGGTTCAAGTTCGGAAAAAAGGGTATCCGCTATCTGTTTTGTGAGACGCTCCTGAACCTGGAGCCGGCGGGCGAATATCTCGGCGATTCTGGCCAGCTTTGAAAGCCCGACTATTCTCCCGCCCTTGGGAATGTAGGCGATGTGGCATTTTCCGACAAACGGCGCAAGATGGTGCTCGCAAACGGAGGCGATCGAGATGTCTTTTACGATCACCATTTCGTCGTGCGAATCTCCGGGCAGAGCTACCACCTCTGCCTTCGCATCCCGCCACATCCCTTCGGTCAGTTCGGCATAAAAATTAGCCACCCGTTCCGGCGTTCGCTTGAGGCCGTCACGTTCAGCATCTTCACCGATACCCTCGAGAATTAAACGCACGCCTTGCGCAATTTTTTCCTTATCAAACTTTCTGTTTTCCCTCAATTCCTTTTTCCTTTTCGTCAAAGTTTTTCATAATCCGCGCTTCAATTTCTTTAAATGAAAGCCCGGATTTTAGAGCGGCTTTTCGTACGTCGTCAAATTCGGGCTTGACGTTTATTACCTTTTTGCCGAAACGCGCGATCTTGAATTCGATGTCCCCAAAATCTGTTCTAATCGTCTGGCTTTCGCGGGGAAGGCATTTTCTTTCTATCCGGCTAATTCTAACACCCAGAGTTGTGGTTTCTAAAAACAGCATTGAGATCAAATCATCTTCCATGCGGTTTTCGCACAAAACCGAGAGCATCGTTGCGGGACGGTTTTTTTTCATTTGAATCGGCGTAAACCAGCAATCAAGCGCGCCAATATTGAGCGCCTTGTCCATTACGTATCCGAGGGTCTCCGCCGGAATATCATCCAGATTTGATTCGATTAGCGTCAGTTGGCTGGATTCGAGATTACCGGTCAACGCTCGCGGCGTATGACTATTATCAAGTTCGTGCGATGACTTTTCGGGTGCTTCTTCACCGATAATCATCCGCAAGGCGTTCGGAAAACGTTCGTAAGTCCTTGATCCCGCGCCATATCCGGTTTTCTCTACTTTCATATCGGGGATCGAACCAAACCGGGTGCACAAGGTCGAAATTATTGCCGCTCCGGTCGGCGTTATAAGTTCTCCTTCGATCTCGGTTGAATAAATTGGGAGACCGCTTAAAAGCTCGATAACCGCCGGCGGCGGCACCGGATATTTTCCATGGGCAATGTCAATGAAGCCGCTTCCGGTATGGATCTTTGAACAGGCAAATGATTCGATCCCCAACATTTCAAATCCGATGCAGGCTCCTACCACATCAATTATCGCGTCCATCGCTCCGACCTCGTGGAAATGGACTTCCTCAATTGCGATACCGTGAATCCTTGCCTCTGCCGCGGCCAGCGCCGCGAAAATATCTGACGCTTTCTCCTTAACGCTGTTGGTTAATCCCGAAGCAATAATGATCTTTTTTATATCCGAAAGATGCCGTTCTACGCTTTCTTCGCGATAGGTGGTTTTTGCAAGGGTGGCCTCAATCCCAGATCGGTTGACCGCCGAAAAATCAATATTGAAATCCGAAAACGGCAGCGTTTCGATCTCGCTGACCAGCTTCTTGCTGTCGATTCCAAGAGATACCAACGCCCCCAGGATCATATTTCCGCTGGCGCCCGCAAAGCAATCAAAATAAAGCGTTTTCATAAAACATCGTCAGAGCTCAATGGCCTCAGAAAATCTTGACAATAAGTGATTTATCTTGAAATAATGCCTTACAAGTCCGCTATGTTCAACAGATGAAAAAGCTTTATTCCGCCACTGCCAAATCTTGCGCGGGGTCAAAACCTGCCATTCTCGTATTTCTGCTGTGCGCCCTGGCCGGATGTCAATCGCGGTATCCCGAGAATCCAAAAATCGATTCGTCTGTGAATCAGGACTCAGCGGCGACGAGCCTCAAAAGCGAGCCGGATGCCAGGGAAGGCGATGAAAAAATCGTCGCCCTGGAACGCAAGGCATTCGATCTTATGAACCAAAAGCGGGCGGGAGCCGGCCTCAAACCATTGGTCTGGAACGGAGAACTGGCCAAAGTGGCGCGAAAACATTCGGTCGATATGGCAGGACACAACTTCTTTTCAGTCCAGCCCTTTGGAGGAAGAACCATCGGCGACCAGGCGGCCGAATTTGGAATAAAAGACTGGAAACATCTTGGGCGGATGGTCGCAGCATATACGGGAGTCCCTAATCCGGTCGAGACGGCGATCGAAAGGTGGCTTGCGTCAAATGAACGCCGGCAGTATTTGTTTGACAGCAGATGGCAGGAAACCGGGGTCGGAATCTTTGTAAGCAAGACCGGTAAGCTATATCTGACTCAGGACTTCCTTTCGAAATAGCCGGTCAATTTCCGGAAGTATGATTCCCGCTTTTCCCAACACGGAACTGCCACAGGAGCGGGTCAGCGGCGTCGGTTCAAGGTTTATTTCTACCACATAAGCTCCGCCGCGCTTTGCTATTTCAGCTAGCGACGCCGCCGGGTAAACGAGTGACGTTGTACCTATGACAAAGAATATTTCGCAACCGGAGGCACGCTCGGACGCTCCGCTAAACAAGTCAATAGGAAGCATTTCGCCAAACAGAACGACATCGGGCCGCAAATCGCCGCCGCAATCATCGCACGCGACAGGATCGTGAGGAACCGTGTCGAATTCCATCAAAAAGCGTTTTTCGCATTCGACGCACCGCGATCGATTTATGTTTCCGTGAATTTCAAATACATTTTTCGATCCCGCCCGGCTATGGAGGCCGTCGACATTTTGGGTAACGATCATAAAATCCTCAAACTCGGATTCCCATTCCGCCAATATGCGATGCGCCGGGTTGGGCGCACATGTCGCGAGAACACCCCGACGATAGTCAAACCATTCCCACACTGCGTTCAAGTCTTCCCGGATCATTTCGGCCGAGGAAACCCGGTCAAACGGCATTCCTTTCCAGACGGCAGTCGTATTACCGCTGCCACGGAAGGTCGGAACTCCGGATTCAGCCGAAATTCCGGCTCCCGTCAGAACCCCTATTTTTCTTGCATTCGATAGTCTCTTTGCCAGATCGAGCCCCTGTTTCATAATCACAATCTGCTTTGATATATATTTTTGTGAACGATATACTTTGCAAGCGATTTGATCAACAATTCAGAGTCGACCGGAAGGCATTGATATTCGATTTTTACGGCACCGGGCGGTTCAACCGGCTGGCGCAGGCAATTGCCAAAACATTTATGTCATTAATCGAATCTCAAAATATTTTGGTCGAAAAGATCAGACAAACTGTTTTGGCGGACTATGCTATCGAACTCGAAAGTATTGCGGCCGAAGTGCCGCCGAAAATCGAGTTTGGTGATCTCGCTTTTCCGGTCGCGTTCGAGCTCGCCAAGCATATAAAAAAACAGACGGGAGAAAAACAGAACCCGAGAGCGATCGCTGAAGACCTGAAAAGCAAACTTATGGAAATTGAGTTTGTTCAGGATATTCAAATCGCCGGGCCCGGATATCTCAATATTTTTTATAACCGGACCGCATTCCTGCTAACGGCCATTGATTCGGATATTCTTCCAACATCCTTCATTGCAGACGAAGATCAATCACCTAAAATTTGCGTCGAACACACATCTGTAAACCCGAATAAGGCAGCCCATATCGGCCATGTTCGGAATTCGGTTTTGGGAGACACTTTTGTCCGAATCCTGAAGGCCAATGGCAACCGCGTCGAAGTTCAGAATTATATCGATAACACGGGAGTTCAGGTCGCAGATGTGGTTGTCGGGTTTATCCACCTGGAAAAAATGGATCTGCCGAAGATCAAACTGCTGGACGATCAGCTGGCGAAACAAGGCGTTACATTTGATTACTACTGCTGGGATTTATATACCCGTGTCGGCGTTGAATACCGGTCAGATGAAAAACTGAAAGCGCAGCGGGCCGAAACACTTCACCAGATCGAAGAAGGACAGAATGAAATTGCCGAATTGGCGGATTATGTCGCTACGAGAAATGTCGAGTGTATCTTAAAAACGATGGAACGGCTCTCGATCCGGTACGATCTGCTGCCGAGAGAATCTGAAATCCTCCACCTTCATTTTTGGCAAAATGCCTTTGAAATGATGAAAGAACGCGGGGTTATCGAATATGTCGAAAACGGAAAAATGGCCGGATGCTGGGTAATGCCATTTGAATCCCATGAAGGGAGCGATGAACATGATCAGGACAAGATTTTGGTCCGATCAAACGGCACGGTAACTTACACCGGCAAGGACATTGCATATCAAATGTGGAAGCTGGGCCTGCTTGGTTTAGATTTCAATTACAAACACTTTACGACTTATGATAATGGCAAAGAGGTGTGGATTACGACGAGTGATGAATCCAGCTCATCGGCCCCTCCCTTTGGTAATTCCGAAAAGGTATACAACGTGATCGACACCCGTCAGTCATATCCGCAGCAGGTCGTTAAAACCGGAGTCGCACTCATATTCCCCGAAAAAGGAGAAGAAGCGAGTGTTCATTTGTCCTACGAAATGGTCGCTCTCTCACCCGATGCCGCCCGAGAACTCGGTTTCAAGGTCGCACAAGCCGACAAAGAGAAACCGTTTGTCGAGATGTCTGGACGCAAGGGGCTGGGTGTCAAGGCCGATGATTTAATCACCCGCCTCGAAGAAAATGCATTTGCCGAAGTTAAAAATCGAAATCCGGATTTGCCGGAGGAGAAACAGAAACGAATCTCCGTCCAAATTGCCGTCGGAGCGCTGCGTTATTTCCTACTCAAATTTACAAAAAATACGGTTATCGTATTTGATTTTAAGGAAGCGACTTCATTTGAAGGAGAAACAGGAACTTATTGTCAAAATGCAACGGTTCGTTTGAATTCGATATTCCGCAAACTGGAAGATGATGCGGCCGCAAACGCGTTTCGGCTGGTGAACGAAAATAAGCAGCAAATCGGCCGGATATTTGACGGCGAACTCGGAGATGATTTTTGGTCGGTTATTTCGCTCTCCTTTCGTCTTGAGGAGACGATTGCCCAGGCGATCACAAGTACCGAGCCCGCCGTTTTGGCTCGATATACCTTCAATTTGGCAAAAAGTTCTAACCTGTTTTATCAAAAGCACCGGATAATGAACGAGTCCGACAAGCTGGTCAGGGCCGTGATGATCTGTGTTGCGGATATTGCCCGCCGGTCGTTGACCAAGTCTCTCGAGACGATGGGCATTGCAGTGCCCGAACGAATGTAATTACTATTTTTTGACAGACCGTATACTATCTATAATAGAAAACAGGATGAAACCACAGGCAACAATTCTACAGGAAATAATTCGCCTCAAAAGAATCCGGGTTGAAGCTGCGAAATTGGGCTTTGACTATCCGGGATTTGTTTCCCGGGCCCAAAACTGCCGCAAAGACGCGGTGCCTAATCGGTTCCACAGTTCGTTTAAAAAAACGATCGGGCTAAATATCATTGCGGAAATCAAGCGGGCCACACCGTCAACGGGTTTCTTGATGGAGAAGGCGAACATCGCAGAAATAGCGACTACTTACGAAAAGTCGGGGGCAACTGCGATCTCCGTTCTGACGGAAGAGGACTATTTTCACGGAACGATTGAAGATTTGATAACGGCACGAAATCTGACCGATATACCGATCCTTCGAAAAGACTTTATCTTTGATGAATTTCAGGTCTATGAATCCGCATTGATCGGGGCCGACGCAATTTTGCTGATTGTCGGAATGCTGGATGACGACCGGCTTTGGGATCTTTATTCAAAGGCGTCGGATCTCGGGCTCGACGTCCTGGTAGGGGTCCACGATATGCAAGAAATGGCCAAGGCCACTGAAATAGGAGCAAAACTAATCGCGGTCAATAACCGAAATTTGCATTCGTTCGACGTATCATTGGATATTTCCAGGGAATTAATCAAATATACGCCAAAAGATGCACTAACAATCTGCGAGAGCGGACTAACCCGGGAAGCTGAACTTAAAGAAATGAAAGAGCTGGGATTTGACGCATTTTTAGTCGGTGAGCACTTTATGATTTCAAAAAATCTGGAATCAACGATACGGACCTTTGCGGCCGGAAACGCCTAGGCGGCAACTTCTCATCGAGATTTCCGGCGCGATTGGGGCGCATTTCGCACAAACCCGAATTCGATTCTTTGCGAATTCACTTTTAAGCGGTCATATCTACTGATTAGTTCTAAAATCTGCGATTTTTGTCTTCCGGACCAGCAGTTCGGCCGCTCCCGGTTTGCAAAAATTGAGTTTAGAAAATAGTGTATGTATTTTAGTTTTTAATCTTATGCTAATTGTGATGAAACAGGACGCGACGCAGGAAGATATTGATCGCGTCAGCGGAGTAATTGAAAAGTTGGGATTTCGAGCTCACCCGATGGCCGGCGCCGTGAGGACCGCCGTTGGAATTACGGGTAACGACGAAGCCGTTGACCGGGCCCATTTCGAGAATCTGCCCGGAGTAGCCGATGCAATTCGCGTCACAAAGCCTTACAAATTAGTTTCCAAGACCTTTCGACCCGAAAAATCAATTGTAAAAGTGGGAAATGCAGAAATCGGGGGTGAAGGATTATCCATCATCGCAGGTCCATGCGCCGTTGAGACAGCCGGACAGGTTCTTGAAGTTGCCCGGGCGGTAGCCAAAAGCGGCGCCCGGTTTTTCCGCGGCGGCGTTTTTAAGCCGCGCACTTCACCGTACGATTTTCAAGGAATCGGAAAAGATGGAATAGCCATGCTGACCGAGGTCCGTGATCAATTCGGACTAAACATCATCACCGAAGCGATGGACCGGCAGGGCGTCGATATGGTTGAAAAATTCGCCGATTGCATTCAAGTCGGTGCCCGAAATATGCAGAATTTTTCCCTTCTTAAACATGTCGGGCAATCAGGTAAACCCGTTTTGTTAAAGCGCGGAATGTCGGCCACGCTTGACGAGTTTTTGCTCGCCGCCGAATATGTAATGACTGAAGGCAATTATGATGTGATTCTTTGTGAGCGAGGAATACGCACATTTGGAACGCACGCCAGAAATACTCTTGACCTTTCGATAATCCCGGCAGTCCATAAGATTTCGCATTTACCGATAATCGTTGATCCTTCCCACGGTACGGGACGAAATTATATGGTTGAACCCCTCGCCAAGGCAGGTGTTGCGGTTGGCGCTGACGGACTGATAATCGAGGTCCACCCATGCCCGGAAGACGCATTATGTGACGGTGCTCAGGCGCTTTTACCGTCTCAATATGAGAATCTTGTGGAACAACTGAGAGCCATTCATAATGTAACCGCTCCGGCAAAGGCGACGATCTCGGCGTGAGAATTTAACGGGATTTTAAAATCAGAAAAGGATTCGACCCTTTACGGACCCGAATCCTTTTGTTTTTCCGTTAATCGCCTTTTGCCTAATTTGAAAAACGGAATCGAAAGAAATTTACAAACTGCAATAAACAGAATATCACTGTCGTCAATATTAGCAAAGTAAATGGTAAGAAACTAAAGACTTCCGGAAAGACCACTCCCAGACTCAGATTGAATAAGACTCCGAGTACTCCCCCAAACAAAGCGATCCCGGTTCTTCCCAATATCCAACTGCCGAATTGGAATTCACCCTCGGTCAGAAAAAACGTAAGCGCCCCGACAGCCAGCAACACAACAGCCATAAACGCCGTGTCAAATGCTGCGCCTCCTAAATTCTGTCCAAAATCGAGAGCCAGAAAAAAGAGAATGCTGCCCGTTCCGATCATTGGGCGTTTGTTACCGTAACTTTGAAAATTGGTGATTGCCGAACGTTGTTCCATTGTTTTTGCCATTTTGAATCGACGAAATCAGTAATTTGTGAGCTATTTCTTTTTTTCAGATCCGCTGAACTGCGAATATGCGACTCGGAAGAGTTCTGACAGCGCGTTGGCCGTTTCCGGAGAAAGGTTTTTATCGGCACGCAAATGAGCCTCCACAATTTCAGGCGTCGCTTCATGCGGATAATAAACTACGGGATCAACCGTTTGTTCGGTGCCTTGTTTTCTCATTACGCGATCAATCGGCATATCGAGCCAACGGGTCAAGCGTGCAATATTGTCCGCATCGGGCTTGCCGGTGCCGTTTTCTATCCTTGAAAGCGTTGACGCAGAAACTTCCGTCTTGTCCGCGACATCCCGGAGGCTTAGACCGAGCTCTTCCCGCCTTCGTTTTATCGCCCTCCCCAATTCGATCGTACTTATCAATCCGTCGCTATTTGTTTTCTTTACCATCGTTTTTCTCCAAGTATAACTTGACTAAAGAAGAATAAAGCGCCGAAAAGCGCCGTTGCTGTCTTATCTGTAAAACACTGTACCACACAATATTTTTAAATGCAATACTGTTTCATTCTTGCAACAGCCAAGTTCTTATGGTACGCTGTTTCATCTATGCAACAGCTAAATGAGAAAGCACGAATATTTGACCAGGCAAAAAATTGAGAAATCTGAATTTAGTGAGGAAAATCAATATGACAAGCGAATCCAGTAAAATGCTTCAGCTGAAAGAAGACATCAAACAAATCGAGATGATTGATAACGTTTTGGACTTCCCGTTGGTGTTGCGAACCCTAAAACGTCGCCACCTGACCAGCGGCACGCGTCCGGCACAGAGGTCTCGCAGCGGGCCGCCCGAATCAATCGATGGTATCGGATGGCACACTGCAGCCGAAATTTTGGACCGCACTAGTGCGAACTGGAGTCATCAGATTAGGGATCTCAAGCGGTTCGGACGAATTGTCACGGTCACCGCAGCAATCTCGATCGACGGCGTGACGCGTGGCGGGATTGGAACGGGTTTTGCGGGAAGTGAAACCGGAATCGGCGACGCAGAGCATGACGCACTAACGCGGGCCGCTCTAAAATTCAAAGTCGTTCGGGATTATTGCGACGCCAATCGGCGCGTAATACGCTCCAAATCTACGGACGGGGACGCCGATAACGAAGGCTTCCCGGAAAATCCGGTTGCAACGTCCCTAGCAAATTTGGTCACCACCAATCAACTCGCAATGATTAAGCGTATGGCTCTTGCGCTTGGTATCAACGCTGACGACGAATGTAAAAAATATATGCACAGCAGGGTAAACGAATTGTCCAGGTTCGCCGCTTCCCGATTTATCGAACACCTGGAACGAATCGAATGCTCCGGTAAGATTGCGGTCAGACGGGCGGGCTAGGCGACCTGTCGGGTATGCTGGATCTTTGTCATCCCGGCTGCGTCGGCAGACCCGCGGCGCCGCAGATAAGGGCAATTACGGGATTGAGTTGTGAATTTTGAAATTCGATTATTTCAAAAACGCAATGACTTCTCATTTTTAACGGCGCAATTCCGACGGGGACGGTTCAACCGAAAAAAAAGAAATTTTTTATTCCGAATCGGCATGTTATTATTTTTCTATCCCCAAAAGAACTATCGTTGCGAGAATCAGGTAGAGCGTAATCGCGCTTTTATTCTCATTTAAAAGGGAGAGAAAACCATGGCAGAAAAATTCGAAATCAAGCGCTCGACAAATCAGAAATATCACTTTAACCTGGCGGCCGGAAACGGTCAGATAATTTTGTCGAGTCAAATGTACGAAACCAGAGCCGCTGCCGCGAAAGGCATCGAATCGGTGCGCGTCAACTGTAAAGATGACAGCCGTTTTAAAAGGCGGCAATCGAAAGGCGGAGATTCTTATTTCGTTCTAAAGGCGGGAAACGGTTTGGAAATCGGGCGGAGCCAGATGTACAAATCCGTAGAGGGAATGGAAAACGGAATCAAGTCGGTTAAATCAAATGCGCCGTCGGCGAAACTCGTCGATACGACGGTCGCCTAAAAACAAAACAAGGAGAGCAACTAAAATGTCAGAACAAGGAACCGCAGAACATATGGAGATGCCAAAACACGGAGAAATTTGTTGGAATGAACTTGCAACCAATGATCCCGATGTTTGCAAATCGTTTTATACGGAATTATTCGGTTGGAAGTATAAGGAAAGTGACTCTACCGAAATGCAATATACCGAAATGACTCACGACGGCGGAAAACCGTTTGGCGGGATGTATAAGACAACCCCGGAAATGGAGGGCGTTCCCCCGCATTGGATGTCATATGTTGCCGTCGATGATATCGATGCCTCGCTCACAAAAGCGATTGAACTTGGCGGAAATGTTATCGTTCCCGCGACGGATATTCCGGATACGGGAAGATTCGGTGTGATTACCGATCCGACGGGCGCGGCAATCGCGATGATCACCCTTAGCTTTGGTTAAATTAGTTTGAAGCGACTTTTCGGCTGAAACCAAATCGAAGAAGAAAGAGTCGAACCGGAAAGCAGCGCTGTGATTTGATGCTGCTTTCCGACTATAAGATTTCCCACGGTTTGCAATCGACCACGGAACTTTGAGAAATGCCTTGCGCGGTTTTCGCAGTTACGACCGGCTGCCCGAAAACTCCAAGGGCGCGGGAATCATCGCGGTCGAAATGGTCCCGACGAACTTTTCAGCTTCGACACTTCCCTTTATTCCAAGTTCCATTTCCTGTCCCTGGAATTCGGTAATTGCCACCGCTGAAAGGATCTTGCCCCTAACCCGGCCGTCACGGATCGTTCCTTCGCCGAGCATTGAATCAAGATTCCCCGACACCCGATCGCCGTCCTGGGTAAGCGTCAGGGTCACGGGAATTTCCTGCCCCTGACTGTCAACCGTTAGTTTCCAGGTCCCTGAAAAATCCTCGGGCTCTCCGCCATCGCCATCCGGCATTTTATTGACGTCTTTTGGATGTCCGTCAGTGTCGAATACTTCAATTTCCTCGGCAAACTCCGAAGCCTGAAGGACTACTTCATCGGCATCTCCGACAATAACGATTGAGAGTATTTCCGGATGAATATATTGATTCGCAACCCTTCGGACCTCCTCTAGCGTTACTGCCCTGACATTATCCCGGTAAGTGTCTAAATAGTCTTCGGGTAAATCATAAAGCAGCTGGGAAACGATGAGTCCGGTCAATCCGGCCTGTGTTTCAGCCCTGATTGGAAATACGCCGGCCAGATAATTCTGAGCGTCGACCAGTTCCCTTTCATCCGCCAGTTCGTCACGAATGCGATTCAATTCCAGAAAAAATTCCTTCAGCGCGTCGTTTGTTACAGCGGTTCTGACTTCGGAAGACGCTTCAAACGAGCCGGCCAGCCGTTTCGAATAGAAACGCGAATAGGCGCCGTACGTGTACCCCTTTTCCTCGCGAAGATTCATGAATAAACGTGATGAGGCGCCGGCGCCAAGGATTTGATTCATCACCAATACCGGAAAATAGTCTGGATGATTTCTCTCAATTGAGATGTTCGACAGGACGATATTGGCCTGAGTCGAACCGGGCCGGTCGACAACCGTCAAGGTTCGTTTCCGCCGTATCGGAATATCTCCCAGCGCCGGGGATTCAACTTCACCCGTTTTCCATTTTCCAAAGTGACGTTCGATCTCCTTGTGCACTTGATCCGTATCGAAGTCTCCAACTACGATCAACGTCGAATTATTTGGCAAAAAGGCTGCCGAATGGCATTTTATCAAGTCGTCTCGCGTAAGCTTTCCGATGTCGTCGGGTGAAGGGGAGTTGATGCTGTACGGATGGTCCCCGTAAATAATCCGCGCCACCTGCTCATCGGCCAGAAAATCCGGCTGCGAACGCTGAAACTTAAGTCCCTCGATTGTGTTTTGTTTGTAAAGTTCCAATTCCTCTTCAGGAAAAGTCGGCGTGAGAACGAGACCCGCGAGCAAATTCAGTATTTCAGGCAGGTAAGCCGCTAATGCGGACGCTTTGACGATTGTGTTATCAAGCCCGGCACCGACCGAAAGCTGGGCGCCGAGACGCTCGATTTCTTCGGCGAATTCCCGGCTGTTGTATTCCGAGATACCTTCATTAAGCATTGACGCCATCGCAGAATTCAATCCTATTCTGGATCGTGGATCATTGATATCTCCGGAACGAAAAGCCAACCGCAGACTCACGATTGGATGGCGCTTGTCTTCCAGATAAACGATTTTCAGCCGGTTTGAGAGTGTCTCGGTCTTCGGCTTGGGTATGTTAAAAGGAACTGCTCCTAACGATTCCGGGACAGTTTGACGAAAAGTTTCACTCATATTTTACTTTGATCCAAAAGGCAACAACGGATTGAACCGACGGCCCGCAGCCCGAAGTCGATCCGTTTGGGGCAGACTACTTTTCCTGTCCCGGAATGATATCGAGAAGCGCCCGGTTCTCGGTATTCAAGTATTTGTTGACGGCATTTCTGATCTGATCGGACGTTATCTTCAAAAACTCATTTATTTCGGTATTTATCAACTCCGGATTACCATCATAGAGGGTATATTCGGCTATCCCTTGGGCTCGCGAAAGTGACGATTGTCGAGAGCGCGCTTCGCCATTGATCAGTTGATTCCTCAACTTGACCATTTCTTCCTCGGTCGGACCGTCTTCTGCCATTTCTTTAATTTCTTCTACGATCACCTTACGAATCTGCTCCAAATCCTCATCTGACTTGGGAATTGCGCCGATGATGATTCCTGACGGACCCCGTCGTTCATCGGTAAAACCAAACAGCTGGGTAACCGATTCTTCGCCCTTAACGAGCTTTTGATACAGTCTCGAACTATCCCCGTCATAAAGCAATTTTCCTGCAAGATACAGCGCGTTATGATCGGGTGTTCGTCTGGGCGGAATCTTCCACCCGAGCAGAAACGCGGGCAGCGGAGCCAGTTTGTCTTCATATTCCCGATATCGCTCGGCTACTTCGTCCGGTTCCGAAACGTCGATCGCATTCGGTTTTGTCTGAGCCGGAATTGTGGCGAAATATTTCTCAACCAATTGCCTGGCGGTTTCGCGGTCAAAGGCGCCGGACAACACCAAAACAGCATTATTCGGCGCGTAATAGACTCGGAAAAATTCCCTGACGTCTTCAACCGTCGCATCATCAAGATGGTCCATTGATCCAATCGTTGAATGTGCATTTGCAAAGTTTTTATAGACCATCGTGCCAAGCAAATCGAAAATCTGACCGTACGGCTGGTTGTCATATCGAAGCCGCTTTTCTTCTTTGACGGCCTCACGCTGATTATCGAGATTCTCCTGTGTGACTGCGAGTGAGCGCATTCTGTCGCTTTCGAGCCATAATCCCAGGGGCAGCTGATCTGCCGGGAGGGTTTCATAATAATTTGTCCGCTCGCTGCTGGTCGTGCCGTTCATCGTTCCCCCGGCTTTCATTATGTGCTGAAAATGTCCGGCCTTACCGACGTTTTCAGACCCCTGAAACATCATATGCTCAAAGAGATGTGCGAATCCCGTCCGTCCTTCGCGCTCATTTCGAGAACCGACATCATAATAAACGGCGATCGATACAACCGGAATCGCCTGGTCCGGGTTCAATACGACACGTAGTCCGTTTTCGAGAACGAATTCTTCAAGCAAAAGCTCGTTTAAATTTAGCGTTTCCGTCATGTGTTTTTTTATAAAGAAAAAAATTAAATGCCGCACCGGTCTTACCCGAAGCATAAAAGTAAACATTGATGAGAACATGTAAAACCAAAAAAATCAAAACTGGCTCAAGAGTTGTTTTCGTCATTTTCTCGGGCTATTGAGTAGAGAGCCGCCTTTACCTCAAAAGGAGTCAGTTCGGGATATCTATCCAATAAGAGCGCGACCACTCCGGCGACATGCGGACAGGCAAAACTATTACCGGTAAGTTTTCGGTAGCCGTCATTGAGCCACGTCGTTTTCACGTTTACTCCCGGAGCGGTTAACTCAATTACTTCCCCAAAGCGAAAACCAAACTTAAGCGGGTCACTTTCCGCGGCCTTGCTTACCGAAATTAATGACGATGAAAAAACCGAGGGAAAACTCGGCTGAGGAAGATTATTTGCTGCGGCAACTACTATACAACCAGCTTGATACGCCCGATCGAGCAAATCATGAAGTGGCATCGCAAACTGGGGTTTTGTGGTTCCAAGGCTCAGATTTATTACTCTTGCCCGTTGCTTGATCGCAAACTCAAGCCCCGCCAGAAATGCCTGGCCGTCCCCCAGTCCGCTTGCTCCAAGGACCTTGATGCTGTCTATCGTCGCGTCCTTAGCGATCCCGCTGATTATCCCGGCGCAGGCCGTCCCGTGGCCTGCGGAATCACCCGTTTCGGACTCCTCGAATACAATCCTTGAGTCCTGTTTTCTCGCCTCGTAAGTACCTCTGATTTTACCCTTCAGGTCTTTATGATCCGAATCGATCCCGCTGTCGATGATCGCGATTTCGACATTCTTCCCGGTACACCGTTTCCAGGAATCATCGATCGAAAGCGTATTCGCAACGCCAATCAATTCGTTTGAATGTGAAGATGGTTTTTGAGTCATAAAGCCCGCCGAATCGAGGTTGCTGATGGTTAGAGGCTGGAGAATTTCGAATCAAGTTCGCTCTCTGAGTATTTCACAAACGATTCGAGAATCTCCCGGCAGAGATTTCTTTCGGCTGCGCCGGCGAGAGCGATCTCCCTGACCAGCAAGGCGAGGTCCATCATCTCACGGTGTTCGTTGGTTTCCCTCAGTCCGCTAAGCCAATTCCTGATCTCCTCAAGACCGGAGGCCGAATCGCCGGAAATGATTTTCTCCCCCAAAGTGCGGAAGATCCTTGCGGTTTCATAAGTATTTACGAGCGGTGCAATTGCGTCAGCGAAAAATGCGGCCTGATCCATTTCTTCCGGTGTGAAGGGTTCGTAAGGCGGTTCACCGATTCTGTTTACAAACTCCAGAACGCCAAGTATGTCGCTTTGATATTGCAGCGGGGTCGCTAAAATCGTCTGTGTTGAAAACCCTGTTGTTTTATCGACCTCGGCATAAAAGCCTTCTTCCTGTCCGGCATCACTAATGGTCATCGGCTGTCCGGATGACATCACAAATCCCGCGATTCCTTTTCCCGCCGGCACAGGCATATCGATCAATTTGTCGGCGACCTCACCGATTGCGGTCAGAAACCTGAGGTCCCCTTCAACGCCGTCACGGATCAATACCGACGCTTCTTCGGAGTTAAGCGAGGCCGCTGAACTTCTCAGCAAGTGCTGGATCGATGAAGTAATCGGCACCGTTAATACGTTGGCTATATCGATCGTTTCGGCCAGCGCCTTTAATTTTTGCTCAAATTCCCTGCCGTCAGTCTCCGTCATAACTCAGATTTTACGTTACTAGCCTAACGATTCAAAGCGTGAAGGTTTAAACCGGGTGATCGGATGCTGCCAAACCCAAATTGCGGAAATACTTGGAAATTAGGGTTGATTGCCTCTTTCATAAAGACAAATAAAAACGAGGATCATTGGCTGAAACAGCGATTTTGTCTTTTATTGCAGGGACGGGTGTTTTCCAAATTCACCGCGTTCTCTCGATACGTCGTTTCGCTGCATCAAGCCGCGCTGGATTTTTAAATTATGAAGAAGTATTTGGGGTTGATGTTATGTTTCCTTTTCTTAAATGGCAGCGGCAGCAGCGCTCAAACGCAGCAGAACCCGGTCCTCGAACGACCTCAAAATGAGCCGTTTAGCATAAGCCGCGGCAAATCCTTTTCCGCATCGGTTCCCAATACGACCAAACCAACTGCACCGATCCAACCCGGTATATCCACCGCCGTAATTTCACGTGATTTCGTTGAAGCGTTAAAACTCGTCCAGCAATTTCATATCCACGGAAACGGAAATGATTTTGAAGGGCTGGCGGAATCATCGATATCATCAATGCTCCACGCGCTTGATCCGCACTCGAGCTATTTCGCTTCAAAAGATTTTAGCGAGTTGTTGAGCGAACAACGCTCTGAATATTTCGGGATCGGTGCAACGATCGCAAATTTTCAAGTCGACGGCCGGGTCGATACTTTTGTTACTTCTTCCTTTCCGGATTCCCCGGCGTTTCGCGCAAGACTAATGTTTGGCGATAAGATTTTGGCGGTCAACGGTGAGCCGGTCACCGGGAAAAACTCGTTATACGTTCGCAATCGGGTCCGCGGCCGAAAGGGATCAATTGTCAGGCTGAAAGTCGAGCGCAACCTCACCAAACAAGTCGAAACGGTGGTTATCAGAAGAAATCGCGTCGCCCAGCCGTCAATACCGGACGCGTATATGCTCAAGCCCGGTGTCGCTTATATTGATCTCTCAAATGGATTCAACTACACGACGATCGACGAGATCGATGCCGCGCTTACCGAACTCCGACGTCAGGGTATGACCTCACTTATCCTGGACCTTCGCGACAATCCCGGGGGTATTCTCGAGCAGGCGGTTCGCGTAGCGGAAAAATTCCTTGAGAGCGGAAGGACAATCGCCTCGCAAAAGGGCCGGCTGATAATCGACAATCGCATATGGCGTTCCCGAAATCGTTCCCCTGAGAATCTCCCGCTGGTGCTACTGGTAAACGGGGAAAGCGCTTCGGCGTCCGAAATTGTCGCCGGAGCCCTACAGGACTACGACCGGGCATTAATCGTCGGTGAAAAGACTTTTGGCAAAGGGCTCGTCCAAAGCGTCATCGACCTGCCATTCGGGTCTGGATTGACGCTGACAACCGCGAAGTATTACACGCCGTCCGGACGACTGATTCAGCGCGATTATTCAGATGGCAATTTGTACGATTACTATCAACACAACGGTCAATCAGCCGGCGTGGGATCAAAGATCGCCAAACGCACCTTGGGCGGGCGGCCGGTCTATAGCGGAGACGGAATCACTCCGGACGTAAAGGTGGAAATGCCCGGTCTTTCGAAATCCCGGCTGGATCTTCTTGATTTGATTTTTATGTTCACGCGGGATTTGGCAGGCGGAAGAATTGAGGGATTTCGAAGCTACACGGTGCCCGCCCAAAGGGATCTGGCAAAACGGATTCTCCCTCGAGATTATCCTGTCACCGATGGTGTTGTGAGCGCTTTTGAAAAATTTGCGCGGGAAATTCAACCGGACAAGGCCAGTGCTCTGATCGATATCGAATCTCAACGATCATTCATCGCAGAACGAGTGCGATACAACCTGATATCGGCTTCCTATGGAAACGTGATCGCCAGGCAAGTGCTTATCGAAAGCGATCCGCAGGTCAAAACCGCAGTCGATTCGATTCCGCGTGCGGCTCAGATCCGGAAATCGGCGCGAGAGGGCTCCCTCGAGGGCTCCAACCGTTAGGTCTGGTGGCCAATTGCGCATTCCTCTTGACACAAAAAATACCCGCCGGCTAATGATGCAGGCGGGCTTAAATTAAAAGAAACAGGAGGAATCAGAAAGAATTTAAGCGTTGCTTAGTTTCCAACCGATTATCAATGGCTGTTAGCCATTTAAATAGATGCGTCCCTGAATTATATCGTTGCACGGCCGGAGATTATCTTTCATATTTTATTATCACACCCATCTTTCCTACTGACCAACCGTACTTTTTTGTCATATAAAGCCCGTATAAATGACTGTCGGTAATTCCCTCTTGCCTGATCCAGGTTTTTCCCCGGTCCGTCGACCGCAATATTGCCCCGTCTGATCCGACGATCCAACCATTCTTATCGTCCGCGAAATCGACCCGGAAAAGTGTGCCCGTGTAATCCGTCGTCACCGTTTCCCAATCTCTTCCCCCATTTTCGGTTCTTAAAATCGTTCCATTGGTACCCACCGCATAACCGTCGTTTTCATCGCGAAAATCCACGTTGTAAAGCGTCTCATCCGTTCCGGATTCCTGAACGACCCAGTTATTACCCTTATCAGTCGTTGCCAGGATAGTGCCCATGTCGCCTACTATCCAGCCATGCGACTTTCCGTCAAAATCAAGATGAAAAAGTTCGACCTTCGTTGGGACTATTACTCGCGACCATGTATTGCCGCCATCGATTGTCCTGAGCAGCAGGCTGCCGATGATAATATCCGTGTTCTTTTCATTGATGACGGTTCCAATAATAAACCCCTGGTTCTTGCTGTTGAAACGAATACTGAGAAATTCCGGTATACCATCCTTAAATTCCTCCGGATTGGCAATCAGCATTTCGCGCCACGATTCACCGCTGTCGTTCGTAACAAACATTTTTCTGCCGGCGACGATGTATCCATTCTTCTCATTGCGAAAATAGATCTCGTTGATATTGGCTACAGTGTTAAGAATCCGGCGCCGCCAACTTCTCCCGCCGTCCGTCGTAAATGCCAGGTAACCGTCATCACCGGCAACCCAGCCGTTAGTTGACGATGTAAAATAGACCGAAATCAAATCTCCGACACCCTTCGCGCGATTCACGGACCATCCCGTTTGAGCCGCAAATAACTGGGTTGCGAGCAGGATTGTTAATACAGATATCAGAAATTTTACACGACTAAACATTAAAGCAATTCTCTCCATCTAACGTTTTAAAGACAATAAAATAGGTAACTTTCCGGGACCGCTTCCGAACCAAACAAAAAGTTACCTTACCGTCATAAAATAATAAACTCAAATCGAACGTCTATTCAATCACTCGATAAACCTTATCTTGCCAGACAACTATTACGCTTTTACCCAATGCAAAGAACTTGGCTAACTCCTTTTCTTTGGTGATCAAATCAAAATATTCGTTGCTCGCAAACTGGAGTTTAATCTCGGTTAGACCACCTGTTTCCTTAAACGTCGAATCAACCCAGACCCCGTTTTCCAGATAGAAGGTCTTGACACCGATCTTCTCAACCGTTCTGACCCCGTTCTTTGTAGTCAGACGAATCATTTCATCCTTGTCGGCCGTAATTGACAATGCGCTCTGCTGATCACGCGCTTTCTTGCTTTCTTTAACTGCAAACTCGCCGGTTGAACTCATTGGAGTCGGCCTCGCCCGAATTCCCGATGACCTCAAACTTCCTCTCGTGCTGCCTGACGGCAGATCAGCACGGTCTTCGGCGCCAATCATTCGCTCGCTGCCATCGGTAGCCAGATATGAAGTGTAAGGCGTAACTATCCCGTATCTCGTTCCGAGATCAATAATCTCGTCACGGATCTCCTTGTTTTCACCGTTGGTGCGGATCTGCTCGACGAGCCAACCGACTCGCCTCGTCGCCCATAATCGGGGCAAAAACTCGTTGTCGGTCGCGCGAAAAGGAAAATCGAGTTTTTGATAGGTAAATACTCGTCGCTCGCTTCCTGTTTTTCCGCTCAGTTTTAACGCGATGTTCTTAATGTCTGAAGAATTCTTGTACCGTCCGACCAGGGTTAATTGGGTCCCCTTAAAAATATCGGTTAGTTTTCGGGGGTACATGAGGTCAGTTTGAAGCGATGCAAAATCAAGTTTCAGATCCGTCAAAACAGGGGAATTTACCCTGGTAAAGAAATTAGAAACTTTTACTTCCAAATCCTCTTTTGGCTCAACATAATCAGCCACACCCGAATTTTCCGCGGCCAATGTGTCAAGGAGTTTCGTGTTTACGTCGTAACCAACTCCAAACGGAAAAAGCCTGAGCCCTTTTACGTCTATTTCCTTGGCATTCTTGATAATCCGTTCGACGTTGGATTCTCCAACAGTCGGCAGCCCGTCTGTCAGGAATACGAGCATTTTTGACCGATCCGACGAATCGAATTGCCTGAGCGCAGCGCGCAGGGCATCATTGATGTTGGTTCCACCCCGGGGTGTGAGTTTCTTTACGAATTCACCGGCGCTTTTTTTCCCTGACGCATTTGCTGCGACGAGTCCACTCTCCATCAAGTGCTCTTCGCCGGCAAAGTTGATGATGTTGAACCGGTCGCCGTCACGCAGCCCGTTGACCCCGAATAAAAGCGCGTTCCGCGCCTTATCGATTTTGCCCTCATCGGCCATTGATCCCGAAGTATCGATGACAAACACGATGTCCTTATTGATCAATTCACGCTCGGTGACCTTATCCTTTGGCGAGAGCATCAGCAAAAAGTAACCGTCTTTACCGGGCTCCCGGTAGGTCATCAGAGACATCCCGAAGTCATTGTTTGACAGGCCGTAAAAAAGCTGAAAATCGCTAGGATCTCCTTTTGTTTCAAACGACACGCCAGCACCCGTTTCACCTTTTCGGGCAATCTCGATCTTGTGGCTCGGAGAATATATATTTCTTAATGCCTCATTGCCGCTGATTTCAATTTTTCCCGAAACGATCCCAAACGCCTGGGCAGGCTGGCGGGTCCGAAAACTGACGTCTTGATTTACCGTCGGCATTCTCCGTGACCACACATTTTTTCCGGTTCCCAAAGGATACCGGAAGGCGACCGTTCCGGAATCCGCTTTCAGCACTTGTGAATAAGTGAGTTCGAGCTTCTTATCCGAATTGGCCGGAATCGGGAAAATCGAAGCCTGAAACAGATCTTTTCCGGCGTACTCGAGTAAGCCGGGGTCTTTCATGGATCTGACGATCTGGTCATAGATTCGGCGCGCCTCCTCTTTGGACCTGACCTCTCCGACCAGTTTTTTGCCGTTTTCCCATATCGCAAACTGCTGAATCGACGCGTCTTCCGGTATCGGAAAAAAGTAAGTTCCTTCAAGAACATAAGGTGAATCGTTTCGAAAAACCTGCTCGATGCGTGTCGTCGCAACCTGGCCCTGAATCTTGGCATCGATCTCAATGGATTTCACGGGCAGGGCCCTGGGAAGCGGAATCGGTCTTGGGATCGGCCTCGGACACCGTCGGACGGGACAAGGTCTGGGAATTATTATGCCCTGGGCGGTTATGGTTTCCGCGGAAAAAAGGAATAAGAAAAGTGCTGTGAACAAAATGGCGGCTTTCTCTAATTTCATCAAACTGTTCTCCTCTAAAATGAAGGCCTGGGTGATTCGTCATTCATTTGCTTGATATGACGACTTAAAGAACGGCAGAGGTTGCAGTTTCTTGCAGGGTTTATTTCCAATTACCCGCGTAATCCGGTTTGTACGGTGCTGAATGCCGAATCAGATAATCATATTGGAGTCTGGTGATCTGTTTGATGTGAAGCAGGTCGTGTCCGACCCACGATGTGATCAGATCGCCGGCCGTGATTGCGCCGCTTGTATGGGCATATGAATTCGACCAGTTTGGCCCAGAAATTGAACGAAGCCAATCAATCGATTTGGATCGTTCACGCAAAAAGTTTTGAAGCGATTCTTTAAGGTCACGTTCGGAATACTTCCGGTCGGTCACCCATTCGACCGGTGAGATCGGATCCCACTTTTTTTCCGGGTCGCTGAGTGTATTTTTCAATCGCGGCTTAAAATCCTCCCGCTCTTCATCAAAAAGGTGATTTATCACTTCTAGAATCGACCATTTTTCGGGAAACGGCTTCCAATTTCCCTGTTCAGGCGTCGTACCTGAAATCAAACATTCGATGATTCTTGCGTTTTCTTCTAGCCGGGAGATGTAAAAATCGATATTCATAATCCTGCATTTTCTCCTGCTCCGTTTTGCCTGATTGTATGACAGCCGCTGATAAACCGGAAAGGAAAACGCGATCGCAGCGGCCGGATAAGCGACACTTCGCAACCCTGATTTAATTTGCTGGAGGGCCCGGCAATACTTTAATAATTTGCCCCATCGTTTATACTTTCGTTGATTAGATTCCGATTTGGTCTAAATGACAACAATGACGCTGGAAATTGAGAAGCTATCAAAACGACGTGATCATCAATGGATAATCCGGGACGTTACGTTTTCCGTCAAACCCGGTGAGATTTTCGGTCTACTTGCTCCCGACGGCGAAAATCTGACCGAATTGCTGAGGCTGATTTCCGGTATCGAGAAACCGGATTCCGGCGCTATTCGTTTCGACGGCAACCCGATCGCCGACGGCAGAAAAGCAGGCTTTTATTATTTTAGTGAAGACAACACGTCGCGCTGGCAGCAGTTGTTTTCAGGGGTTAACGAAAAGAGCCGGGCAAGATCTCACACAAAATTGATCCTTGATTCGTTAAACTCGGTAACCAACGTTTTTCTTGTTGAAAATCCGGTTCAGAGTTTGGATGTAATTCAAACAAAATCAATCTCCGGGGCACTCAAGCGGGCTACCCGAAAAAATGGATGGTGTACGGTCATCGCTACAAATGATCCGCAGGAAGTTTTTCAATTATGTGACCGGATTGCCGTGGTCGGCGGCGGCGAAATTATACAATCCGGAACGCCGGAAGAAGTCTATACGCACCCGGAGGAGGTTGCCGCGACCGAGGTTTTCGGCGATATCAACTTGATCCGGGCAAAGCGTACGACATCAACCAAAAGTGATATTCCGGAGTTTTTTACAATCGAAGGCGAGCATCGGCTAAAAACCGGCACTACCGGTAAAGATCGGCTGGGCACGATTAATCAGACGGTTATGCTGGCAATTCGGCCCGAACACATCTCGATTTCGTTCGGCGCTTCTTTTCCGGAAGACAATTTGATCAAAGCCCGCGTCAAATCGATCGAATTCAGGGGTCCGACTACTTCGATCCAGTTTGACGCAAACGGATTGGAACTCACAGCGGTCGGATTGCGAATAGTCGGCCTACAGATTGGCGAGGAATGCATAGTTGGCCTTCCGCCGGACCGAATAATGGTTCTTACTGATTAAGAAAAAGGCGCCGGAGATTCCAGCGCCTTTCCCGTACTTCATTAATCGCTTGTTAGATATTTGGAATCAGTATGATTTGAACCCTGCGGTTTTTAGCCCGATTCGCAGCCGTAGAATTGGGAACGACAGGAAGTGTCGCGCCGAATCCTTTGATTAGCATCCGGTTTTGCGACACGCCCAGGGACAGCAGCTTGTCCGCAATCGCCTGTGCCCTTTCATTTGTCAGAAGCCTGAGTAAATCCGGGTTTCCCTCATTGTCGATATGCGATTCAATAACAATCCTATAATCGACGCTATTCGCCAAAACCGCTCCCAGTCCGGAGAGTTTTGATTGACTCGCTTCGGCGAAACTACTGACCCGGTTTCCGGACCATAGATTTTCGGCCATGGTTAATTCAATACCCCGTTCGGTATTGGCGACGGACCCGAATCTTCCCAGCGATTCGATAAGAATCGGCGCATTTTCTTCAAGCCGCTTCATTTTCGCCGCCCGGGCCTGTTCGGCTTCAAGTTCACGCTGCTTGGATTCAAATTGGTAAATCTTGATTCGCGCATCCTCTAGGTCCTGACGAAGACTCTTATTGTCCCTTTGCAGATCGCGGATTTGGTCAAGATAATTCGACTTATCGCGTTCGGCAAGCTCACGTGACCTCGTCTCACCCGCGAGGGCTGTTTTCAAATCCGAGATCTCGCGCTGGGCGTCATCGAACCGATCTTCCGACTGGCGTAATTCTGCATCCTGCCTGAGCTTTACGTTGCGCTGCTCTCGGGCCTGTTTGCGGACAGTCGCCGTAGTTTCGGCCTGTACCGCTGTACTTATCGCCTTACGGGCCGCGATATCGACATATTCTTCTTCCCGACCCGCTTTCCAGCCATTTTCCGCATTATTCAGGTATGTTTCCGCCTGCTCGAGCTCATCCTTCGCGTCACGGTCGGCGCCTGCGTATTTCGCCAGTGCGATCGCCTGCTTTGCCTGCAGAATCGTTATTGGCGTGCGACGATAGTTGATTTCGGCTATTTCCGGTGTTCTTGCATCGCGAAAGTAATCGCTGGAATTTCCAAAGTACTGAATGGTCGTCGTCGTGGCGATCGATCTCCCGCTGCGCGTGAATGGCCGCAGATTCTCAAGCATAATCTCCTGGCTTGGACGGCTGACCAGGAAATGCGGTTCGGCCGTAATGATAAGCGCAAACGTTTGAAGGGGCGTCGTGACCGAAATCGTCGAATCAAATTCGAAGAATCCGCGGCGTTTGATCTCACCGAGATTATCAATCTGCCCATTCGGCGATATCGCCCACAGGACGTAAGTCGCATAACCCGCTCCGAGTTCAAACGGACGCGGCATTTTGGAAACGGAGAGTTTTATCTCCGTTCCGTTCTTTTTTGTTCTTTTTACTTTTGCCTCACCCTTCATCCGGGGATAGCGGGTCGTGCCCCGGAAAATCACCCCGACATCTTCATCGAGCGGATACGTGATCGCTTTTGTCCCCCTCGGTACGTCTACCTGGGCTGCGGCACCCGAAACGAGTAAAACCAGAACTGAAAAAATAGCAACAAACTTAGGAGCAATCTTAATGATCATAATTCTTCTCCGAAATATAAGGTTGGTCTTTGAAAAGATGCTGAAGAGCAGAGTAACGTTGTAAATCTTAACATAAAACAGCCATTTTAAACAGGCTTTGGACAACGAAGTCCGAACTAAAGTATATTCAATACCTCTGAAGAAAATGCAAGATTTTCGACGTCTTTTAGAATACCTCAGGCCCCATCTCGCGCTTTTTATAATCGCGGTGATCGCCATGGTTTTGACGGCATTTCTGGAAACCGCGCTCGGGGCGATGGTTGTCCCGTTGTTTGAAGGCTTTATTCCGAACTCGGCGCAGAATTCCTCAACGTTATTTTATCTTAACGAGCTGATTCCCCAGGACGACTGGTATCGGAAATGGCTGGCGATATCTCTTCTGCTGCTTATAATTACGATCGCAAAGAGTATATTCTCCTATATTTCGGCATATCTGATGACCAAGATCGGCCAGCTCGCGATTCTAGATTTGCGCAAAGAGCTGTACTCTCACCTTCTAAGACAATCTCTGAGTTTTTTCGAAATGCACCGGACTAATTTTCTTGTCAGCCGTCTGGTGGTGAGCTGCGCGGCGATCGAACTGGCCGTTTCATCAAATCTTCGCGACGTAGTCAGGGAAACGTTCATGCTCATATTTTTTCTAGGCGCCGCTTTCTACTTCAATTGGCGGCTTATGCTCGGCGCAATAATTATAGGACCGATAATAGGAATTCTGACATCCAAATTCAGCAAAGCGCTTAGAAAACTCGCCGAAGTTTCCATCGATGGAAATAAGCGGCTGACCGATACCGCGCAGGAAACCCTTTCTAATCAAACAATTGTAAAGGTTTACAATGCCGAGAAGCGCGAGGAATCCCGTTTTATAAGCGTCGCCAGGATTATCGCCGCCGCGAATCTGCGTTCGGGAAAAGTCGCTGCGTTATCTCCGCCGGTGATCGAAACGATCGGCGTGATCGCGATAATCATCCTCTTTTATTTCGGGCTTCAGGAGATCAACGCCGGCAATATGGAGCCTTCGCAGTTTTTTGCGTTTTTGTTCTTTTTATTCCGCAGTTACGATCCGATGAGGAAGATATCTCGCCAGCATAATGAGATTTCAAAAGCGTTTGCGGCCGCAAAAGACGTGTGGAACGTTCTTGACCAGGAAGTTTCGCTACCCGAAAAGGCGGATGCCGTGATATTGAATGGTCTTAAACGGGAGATATCACTTCGGAACGTCTCATTTGCTTATCAAGGTGAGGAAAAAACCGTTCTCAATGATCTTTCGCTGACCATAGCCAAAGGACAAATGATTGCTCTTGTGGGTGAAAGCGGCGGCGGGAAATCAAGCCTCATCAAACTCATCCAGAGGCTCTATGATCCTACCGGAGGTGCTGTTTTCTGGGATCAAACGGACCTCCGAGACGCGAATATCGCTTCCCTCAGAAAACAGATTGCGTTGGTCACCCAAGAGACGGTCTTATTCAACGATACTATCCGTTATAATATTTCATACGGCGATCCAAACGCTACCGATGAACAAATTAAAGCGGCGGCGAGGATTGCTTTTGCAGACGGGTTTATCGAAGAATTGCCGGAAGGTTATGATACACCGGTTGGCGAAAGGGGCTCGAATCTCTCGGGCGGTCAACGCCAGAGAATTGCAATCGCGCGGGCAGTTCTCTTAAATACGCCGGTTATAATCCTAGATGAAGCGACTTCCGCCCTGGACAGCGAGAGTGAGGAATTGGTTCAAAAAGCGTTGACCAACCTGATGAAAGATCACACCTCCATTGTGATCGCGCACCGGCTTTCGACAATCCGCAAAGCCGACCGAATCGTGGTACTCGAAAAAGGCCGAATTATCGAATCCGGAACCCACGAAGAACTTATTACTGCGTCAGGTAAATATCAATTACTCTGTAACTTACAGTTCGCTTCTTCAGATACAACTTAAACTTTGACAAGTCTGCCGTGAAACGTCAACCGATGGATTCGGGTTCTTTGGTTAACCGATTCCCTCACCCAACTTTCCCAGCCAGTCGGGAAGGCGCGAGATATTCTCGAGCTTTGCAAAAGCCATACCCTCAATCTCCCCGCTCCCTAAGGCCTCATGAATCCATTCTGTTTCGTACGGAATGTGGACCGCATTGCCGCCGATCTCGACGACCGGCAGGATATCCGATTTTAATGAGTTGCCGACCATCAAAAATTCCCGTTTATCGATCTTATACCGCTGAATAATCTTCTGATAAACCCGTTGGTTTTTTTGAGAAACGATTTCGACCTGATCAAAAAAGTCCCCCAATCCGGAACGGGCCAGTTTAGACTCCTGATCAAACAAATCGCCCTTTGTTATAAGCATCAATTCCCAGTTTGACGAAAGATGCTCGATAGTTTCGCGTACTCCTTCAAGGACCTCAATCGGAGAATTAAGCATTTCTTTGGAATAAGAAATAATTTCCCGGATTTCGCTGCCCGTAACCCGGCCTTCGGTCAAATCTACCGCGGTTTCGATCATTGAAAGCGTAAAACCCTTAATCCCGTACCCGAAATGCTTAATATTTCGAAGTTCAGTCTTGTCCAGGCGTTCTTCGATCCAACCGGCATCCTGATATTTTGCGAGGAGGGTTTTGTATTTTTCTTTTGCCGAAATGAAGATTCGTTCGTTGTGCCAGAGCGTATCGTCGGCATCAAATGCGATAGTCTTGATCATTTTTTCGAGAAGGTCGAGATATCAGTAATTATTTTACACCCAATAGAATTTGATAATCAATGCAATTGCAACAACTTAGTATTTTATTCATAAAAATTGACACGGCGAAGCGAAAAAAAACCTTGCTTTTTGGTATGCGAATCGTGTTAAAATATGTTTAATTCAAAACGAGAGGTATGGTGAAATGACCTGTTGGCACTGTAACAACGAACTCGATATAAACTATCAGTCGAAAGATTTTACATTTAAGTTCTACCACTGTACGGTTTGTGACAAATGGTATGAAATGCGAAAGGAAAAGGTTAAGTTAAACGGCGCGGTACCGGTCAAATTTTCCGAACTGGATAATCAACCGAAGATTCCGCTGGCTGCTTAAGAACAGGAAAAAATTTTAAAAAGGCCGTGCCCGAACTAGCACGGCCTTTTTGTGTTTGAAAATTATTTATCGATTTTCATTAATGATTTGCCGCAAAACGAATGGCAGAATTCCGCCGTGCCGGTAATACTCAATCTCGATCGGTGTATCGATTCGGAGTTTAAGATCAATTTCCTGACTCGTTCCGTCGACTTTCTTAATTGTTAACCTAACATTTTGGAGCGGCGTCACAGCGGTATTTTCAAGACCGGTCAGGTCAAACGTCTCAGATCCGTCCAACCGGAGGCTCTCCAAGCTCTGATCTCCGATAAATTGCAGTGGAAGGACGCCCATGCCGATAAGATTCGAACGGTGGATCCGTTCAAATGATTTCGCAATGACCGCCTTGACACCCATCAACAGCGTTCCTTTAGCAGCCCAATCCCTTGAACTTCCCGTTCCATATTCGGCACCGGCGAAAACAACCGTGGGAATGCCTTGAGACTTGTATTTCATAGCCGCATCGTAGATCGACATTTCTTCGCCATCGGGCTGGTGCTTTGTATAACCGCCTTCTTTTGGCGAAACCAGCAGATTTTTAATGCGAACGTTGGCGAAAGTTCCCCGAACCATGACGCGGTCGTTACCGCGTCGCGAGCCATAAGAATTGAAATCCTTCGGGTCAACGCCGTATTCCTGCAGATAAAGCCCAGCAGGAGAATCGGGTTTGATAGCGCCGGCCGGTGAAATATGATCCGTCGTAACGGAATCACCGAAAAAAGCCAGCGGTCTCGCGTCCTTAACATCAAAGAATGATCCGACGTCCATCGAAAACCCTTCAAAATAGGGTGGCTCCTGGATGTAGGTTGAATTGTCATCCCATTCATACACTTTTCCGACGGATGACGGAATCGAATTCCACATCGGGTTTTTCTCGGCAAAATCGCCGTATAGTTTTTTATACGTTTCCGGTTCAAAGGCCGCATCCATAAACTCGCGAACCTCCTCAAGACTTGCCCAGATATCGCTCAGAAATACGTCATTTCCGTCTTTATCGGTTCCAACCGGCTCGGTCGAAAAATCCCTGTTGACCGTACCTGCGAGCGCATAAGCAACTACCAGCGGAGGCGACATCAGGAAGTTTGCCTTGATATTCTGATGAACCCTGGCTTCAAAATTTCGATTTCCCGACAATACCGAGGCCGCAACAAGGTCATTGCTTACGACCGCATCCTCAATGGCCGGATGAAGCGGACCGGAATTCCCGATGCATGTCGTGCATCCGTAACCGACGAGGTCAAATCCGATTTCGTTTAAGTACGGTTGAAGCCCGGTCTTGTCGAGATATTCGGTGACTACCCTCGAGCCCGGAGCGAGCGAGGTCTTGACATACTTCGGCACCTTCATTCCCCGTTCGACCGCTTTTCTGGCCATAATTCCGGCTGCCAGCATCACGCTCGGATTCGAAGTGTTGGTACAAGACGTAATTGCGGCGATCAACACATTACCGTGGCCGATCAATTCGGAAGTCGGCGCTTTTACGGCGACGGCACTTCCATCCACGCGGTCCGGTGTCGGCCGGTTGGTCACCATTTCCGCCTCGCTCGTTATGCTGGTATGAATTTCGCTTTGGTCGTTAATGACCGGCAACGGAATTGATTTGGGATCCTGATCACCGCCTCCCGAGACCTTCTCCGCGTGGTGCCCGTTTAATTTGACGGTATATTCTTTTTCAAACTCGGACGGGTCCCTCCCGAATCCTCCTTCGGAGACCGGCTGCGAGAAAAGCTGCTTAAATTTATTCTTAAAATCATCCAGTTCGATCCGGTCCTGGGGCCGCTTGGGACCGGACACCGCCGGTTTTATTGTGGCCAGGTCCAATTCGATCACATTTGTGTAGTCGACGTCTCCTTTCTTCGGAATACCAAACATTCCCTGGGCCGTAAAATAATTTCGGATGGTTTTGACGTGTTCATCACTTCTTCCCGTCGCCCGAAAATAATCCAGCGTATTCTCGTCGACGCCAAAAAAGCCCATTGTCGCACCGTATTCCGGCGCCATGTTTGCGATCGTCGCCCGATCAGTGGCATGTAAATTTGAAGCCCCGTCTCCAAAGAATTCCACAAACTTGCCGACCACCTTTGCTTCGCGTAATATTTCGACTACCCGCAATACCAAATCGGTTGCAGTCGTCCCTTTCGGCAGTGTTCCCGTTATATGCATTCCAACGACATCGGGAGTAAGGATATAAATCGGCTGCCCGAGCATACCCGCTTCCGCTTCGATTCCACCGACACCCCAACCGACGATTCCGAGACCGTTGATCATGGTGGTATGAGAATCGGTTCCGACCAGAGTATCCGGATAATAAACGTTTTCATTTTCAAAAACGCCGCGGGCGAGGTACTCAAGGTTTACCTGATGAACGATGCCGATTCCGGGAGGCACTACCTTAAACCCGTTAAATGCCTGGGTGCCCCATTTTAAGAACCGGTAGCGTTGCTCGTTGCGTTCAAACTCTTTAGCCATGTTCCGTTCATAGGCTTGTTCACTTCCCGCGTAATCCACCTGAACCGAATGATCGATTACCAAATCGACCGGAACCAGCGGTTCGAGAATCCCGGCATCTTCGCCAAGTCTGGCAGCCGCTGAACGCATTGCTGCCAAATCAACCAGCAGCGGTACCCCGGTAAAATCCTGCAGAATTACACGGGCAATAATAAAAGGCACCTCCGCCGTGCGTTCCGCCCGGGCTTGCCAATTTGCCATCGACCTGACGTTTTCTTCCCCGATCGTCTTTCCCTGATCAAAGTTTCGGAGAACCGACTCCAGCACGATTCTAATCGATATGGGCAGCCGGGAAATATTTCCCATGCCCTCTTTTTCAAGCATCGGGAGCGAATAAAAAATTCCCTCTTTCCCGCTTCCGGTCTCAAATGACCGCCTGGTATTAAATAGATTATGCGACATATTTGTATAGTTCCCCTTTGATAAAACGAGCCAGCAGTTTTCACTCAATCACGGGACAAGTTTAAGAGCGGAGATCTGAAAACTCAAGCGGATCGGCCTCAGATTAGTCGTTTTCACAGGCCTTTCCGAAATATTCCGTCAACTTATAAATTTATCTATTATCAATACTTTGCAATTCCAATCTATTTACAATTACAATCCGTAAGTCGAGGACGGCCCTAAATGAAAGACGAAGTCGATTTATCCGATGCCATATACAGGAAACTCATTCAGAATTATACCCGGTTTGCTCAAAAACTTACCGTCGCGGCTTCGGCGGCGCCTGGCTGACTATCGTTTTTACACATACCTCGCGGTCCTCGGCCCGGGGATAATCGCCGCAAACGCCGGGAACGACGCCGGCGGAATCGCAACCTATTCAACCGTTGGAGCCACTTACGGTTATACGCTGCTGTGGGTTTTCGTTCCGATGATTATTAGCCTCATTATTGTTCAGGAAATGTGCGTACGGATGGGCGTCGTCACGGGACAGGGCCTCGCGGATTTGATCCGGGAACGGTTTGGAGTCCGGCTTACGGTTCTCGTAATGCTGGCTCTTCTGGTAGCTAACGCAGGCGTCATCGTCTCGCAATTTGTCGGTATCGCCCAAGCCTCTGAGCTCTTCGGGATTTCACGTTACTTTACTATACCGTTTGTCACCGCGCTAATCTGGTGGATCGTTGTAAAGGGAACGCAGCAAAGGGTTGAACAGGTTTTTTTGGTGATCTCGCTGGTATTTATTTGTTATATTGTGTCGGCAATAATGTCCGGGCCGGACTGGTCCCGGGTTGGCCGTGAAATGATCACACCGACCCTTCAGACCGATTTTGGATATGTCTTTACCATGGTAGCCCTGATAGGCACTACGATAACGCCTTTTATGCAGTTCTTCGTCCAGTCGTCGACTGTTGAAAAAGGAATGGATGAAGAAGACCTGTCGCTTGCCCGTACGGACGTGATTATCGGTACGACATTCGCGCTCGTCATTGCCGCATCGATCGTTATCGCTACGGCAGCGACGCTCCACGAACAAGGAATTACAACGGTCGATTCTGCTGCAACAGCGGCAGAAGCGCTGTCGCCGGTGGCGGGGCTGTATGCCAAGTATTTGTTTGCAACGGGACTTTTTGGGGCGTCGCTGCTGGCAATGGGCGTCTTGCCGCTTGCAACCGCTTATTCGATAAGTGAAGCTTTGGGTTTTGAAAAGGGCCTCTCGCGAAGCTTTCGAGAGGCACCGATATTCCTGGGAATTTTTACGGCGTTGATTCTTTTCGGAGCCATAATTGCATTGATCCCGAATATTCCGCAAATCAAACTCTTGCTTCTGACCCAGGCGGTAAACGGGATTTTGCTGCCGATAATTCTCATCTCGATTGTAAGATTGTCGAGCAGCGCCGAAATTATGGGCGAATTCAGAAACACATTCACCTTCAAGATTTTTGCCTGGATAATCACGTTTGTCATTTCCAGTCTTTCATTTTTATTGCTTGCAAAAACATTTACTGATACTTTTTAGGCCTGAAATATGAGTTCTAATGACTATAGGAAAAAATCTTTTTTACTGCTGGCCGTCATAGCCGTCGTCATACTGGTTTTGCTTTGCCTGCCGTTAATCGAAGATTGGCTGCGTCAATCGGTCTATTCCCAGTTCAATTTAGTAATCAATGAAGACAACGAGATCGTTTCAGTAGACGGGACCGAACCGGGACAAGCGGCAACTACTGTGCTCGGGCTGGTTGTCAATCTCCTTTTGATTATCAAGATCATTCTCTGGATGTCGATCGTTGTTTCCGTTGTCCGGCTTTTTACCCAGCTTATCTTTACAAGCGCATTAAAGAAAACCGGCCAACAGGAAGTCTCCTCACTCCTCCGGACTATCCTCTCGGTAATTATTTATATCGTCGCATTCTTTATAATATTTCAGACCCAATATCCGAAAATTCCGCTGGCCCCGCTATTTACGGGTTCAACGATTCTGGGCATTGTCGTCGGTCTCGCGCTTCAGGATACCCTGGGAAATCTTTTTGCGGGGATCGCCATTCAGGCGGATCAGTCATTTCAAGTTGGCGACATTATCTCGATTCAAAACCACGGCACCGGAACGATTGAAAGCGTTTCCTGGAGGGGCGTCAAAATCCGTACGTTTCAAAACAAACTTTTGATCATTAGCAACAGCGTGATCGGAAAAGAAACGATTGAAATCGCCCCCAAAGTTAATCTCAACGCCCGTATTGTGAGATTCAACACGCTTTATACAAATTCGCCGGCCAAGGTAATTGAAATTGTCCGAGAAGCGGTCCGGCAGGTTGAAAATGTATCGCCAAAACGGCGGCCAAAGGTCAGAATATGGAATCTGGGGGATAATGGAATCGATTGGGAGGTCAAATACTGGCTGACCAATTACCGGCAGCATAATGACACCGATGCATTAATCAGACAGCGGATTTGGTATGCCTTTCAGCGAGAAGATCTCGACTTTGCTTACCCGACAAGGACGATTTACACCGCAAAACAATCCGAAGAGGTAGAAGTTTTTGTCGAGACCGAGGATGAAATCTGTGAGCGGATAATCAATGTCCCGATATTTGCGCCGCTTTCAAACGAGGAAACGAAGAAGATCGCCCGCGCTTGTTCCGTTCGCGTTTTTGCACCTGAGGAACCGATTATTGAGAAAGGCCAGCAAGATAAATCGATGTTTATTATTCATCGGGGCGCGGTTCATATTCAAATTCAGGAAGGGGGTGTTACCCGAACGGTGTCCACGCTTCGGGAGGGCGATTTCTTTGGCGAAATGAGTTTGTTTACGGGTGAACCGCGAACGGCCGACGTAATTGCCGACACAGAGACGCAAGTGCTCGAAATCAAGCCTTTTGTAATGCGTCCGATTTTAGAAAAAAATACGGACGTCGCCCGGGTGATCGGCGAGATAATCGACGACCGGCGTCAGCGTTTGGCTGAGCAGGAAGAGGAAAAGAAGGCGATGACCGATGCGGAAACTAAAGGCGTTCTCAAATCAATAAAATCTTTCTTTGGAATAGGCTGACCCAAAAAAGCGGGCCGCTTTTCCGGCCCGTTAATCACCTGAATTAAAATGAGGTCCTAGTAAATTGTGAAATTGTATTGGATTCTTTTAGTTACGCTATACGGCCGGCCATTTCTCATCGCCGGTGTAAATCGAATCTGACGCGCCGCAGCAATCGCCTTTTCCGTAAGCCCATGGGGCAGTCCCTTGACCGCGGCTACTCCTCCGATACTTCCGTTGGACATAAAGGTCACTCTCAGCATCACCGTACCCTGAACATTGTTTTGGCGGGCCGAATCCGTATAACCGGGCCGCGGTTTTGATAGAATCTTAATACCTTCGGTCGGGCCGCTGGCCGGCGGCTCCGGTGGCGAATCTCTTCCCGATCCCCGTCCGCTGCCGCGTCCGTCTCCGGTCCCGTCTCCAATACCGCCGCCGCTTCCGCTGCCAATTCCCGATCCCTCGCCGGTACCGCGGCCGGATCCGATCCCTGTTCCTTCGCCGCTACCGATTCCGCCGCCGGATCCCGTGCCGCTTGATGTTCCTGAATTGAGACTGTCCGGGATTCCCGTTCGGTTAATTCGATCCCGTCTGATGTCCCCTTCGGTTTCTTGTCTCAGTACAAGTTCCGGATTTGTAAGCCTCGGAATTGTCGGTGATGGCGGAGTAATCGGATCTCGTGATTGAGAAGCGAGGTCTCCCTGCGATGCGGGGTCTTTTTCTTTTTTACCGCCGCCGCCGCCGCCGCCGCCTTCTTCATCATCTTCCTTCTTGACTTCTTCTTCAATTTCAACCGGCGCGATATCTATCGGCAAAAGGATTTCGTCTCCGCCGATCGCCGCAACAAATAGCGGATGATTAAAAATCGACCACACGAGACCTCCGAACGTGACCGACAATACGAGAACCGAAGCCGCCATAAGCAATGAATTCCGCAGCTTTCCACCGGATTCGTCAATTACGGTGATGGCGTAACCATCATCCAATTTCGCATTAGATCGGATCATCCCGGGCGCATTATCGGAGTATTCAGGTATTCCTTCAGCGCCGAAAAGAGTCGTTACCGAAGACGCTTTCGCCCCGGCCGCCTTGCCGGAAGAACTTTGATCGGATTCGGTTTCTATATCTTCGTCTCTCTCGGATTCGATGTTTTCTTCAGTTTGAGCGGAAGCTAAAACAACCGGTACTTCGTCAGGCTGATCGGCCGTTTCTTCAGTTTCTGATTCGATGAACTCCGGTTCTTCATCAACGGCTTCAGTTGCAGCGATTACATCGTCTTGCCTGTCAACAGTTTCAACTGATTGCCTATCAGAGGTTTCAACCGTCTCCAGTTCATCTCCCTCCCGATCCTCATCAGGAGCTTCAAACGAAACCGGTTCAAAAATCTTCTCTTCGACAACGGGTTCTGTTTCACCGGCGGCTCCCGGGTCATCGGCTTCCGGCGACAGTTCGATAAGTTGCTCTGAGTCTGTGCTCTGAACGTCATTGCCGGGTACTGCCTCTTCTGACGGAATATCGAGAATATCCCCGGTTTCGTCATGTGCTTTCACTTTTTCATCGACCGGTTTCATCTCAAACGCGGCCAATTCATTTGCACAATTCGGACAAAAACTAAATGTTGCCGCGAATCCCTCATCACAAGCCGAACAATATTTAACGATCTTTCCCATTTTCTAGCCTCTCAACCTATTGTCTTGTCTGTTAACCCGAGTCCCGGCATTCGAAACGATTATAACCACTTTTCCCTCAATGTTAAGCTACCCTAAAAAACATAAACGCCAGATAACTTTCGAATAGATGCTTTTATTGTTTGACGCGATGCCTGTGTGCATCTAAACTTTTGTCTTTTTGAGCTGTTTTCTTAAACTTATTCAAAATAACAACTCCTTCATTCAAATTTGCAACTAATTACTTTCTAAAACTTCGAATTTCTGAAAACTTATGAAGATGGGCTTTATTATACGAAGATTGAGTTTTGTTGCTTTTTCATCATTCCTGCTGGCCGGTATGACGACCGCCCAAAGCGGTGTTTTTCCCAAACCCCGCCAGGAAAAACTATTGAATGATCTGAAAGTACTGATCTGGAATCAGCCGGATGCCGAAAAAATAACTGTCAAGATCCGTATTCACAGCGGCTCGGCATTTGATCCGGAGGGTAAGGAAGGAACGTTTATGCTTCTTTCGAAGATATTGTTCCCTGACGAAAGTATTATACAACTTTTTGAAGAAGAATTGGAGGGCGAAATTGACGTTCAGTCGGATTACGATTTCATTCAGATAAACGCCACCGCCAAGGCCGATGAGTTTTTGAACGTATTGGAGACTATCGCCCCCGCGATTATTAACCCACGGATCGATAAAGAAATCACTGAAAAAGTAAAATCGGATTGGCTTGAGCAGTTTAAGGAGCTTGAAGGCGACCCGAACTATCTTGCCGAGCGTTTGGTCGCCCGGAAACTACTGGGCGATTTCCCTTACGGAAGGCCTCGGGAAGGAACCCGCGAGAGCATCTCACGAATAGACTTCGCCGATCTGCTTTTCGCCAAACAGAAATTTTTGACGGCGGACAACGCAACCATCGCGGTTATCGGAAACGTAAGATCGGATTTTGCATATCGTGCAGTAAAACGGCATTTCAGCAGATGGTTAAAAAAGACCGATAAGGTGCCTGATTCGTTCCGGCTGCCGGATTCGCCGGATTTGGATCCGGAAACCGTCAAAGCGGTTGGCGACAATCAGGCGCAAAAACATTATGCGTTAAATGGATTTGCGCGGAACGATCCCGCATATTACGCAGCGAAGGTAGCTGAAAAGATATTCGATGATCGGCTCCGGGCGATGGCCGCGCGGGATTCGCGTTTTTCCAACCCATCCGTCAGACATAGTTCGCATCTTTTAGGCGGATTGTTTCTCATCCATTTCAGCGTTAGCCCCGCCGATGCCGGATCTTCCGGAATCGAAACCGATCTGCTTCGCAATTTGCTTGGCGACCCGATTTCACAAACTGAATTTGATAAGGGCAATTCTGCCGCTCGCGCCGAATATCTCAATCGAGATCCGGCAGAACTCTGGTTTGATACCGATTCCTACCGCCTGGCCGCAGTTTCGGACGAGATAAAAAGCGTAAACGCGGTCGAAATCGCCAGTGTCCGTAAAATTATAAACCAGTTGAAGATGGGGCCGATCCCGCAGGCCACAGTGCTGTTTGAAAAGGCGGATAAATCATTCGTTCAGGACCCCGACCCTACCGACCCGCGCAAATAATTATAAGTTTTCCGGCAGATGATACTTCGATTCGTTTTAGATAGAATGAAATGAAGCATCTTTATGAATAAACCCAGCGCCAATGACAGGCCCCAGGCGGAAATCGAACACGCACGGGCGGTTCGCGAGATGTTTTCGGGAATAGCTTCGAAATATGATTTCCTAAACCATTTTCTCTCGGTTAATATCGATAAACGCTGGCGGCGAAGGGTTTCGCGGTTGTTATCCGATATCATCGATAATCCGGATTCCAAAGTTCTTGATGTTGCCTGCGGTACCGGTGATTTAGCGCTCGAGTTAAAGTCGGCGGGTCGAGCAAAGATCTACGGAACAGATTTTTGCCGGCCGATGCTCACGATCGCCAAGGAGAAAACCAAGAACCGATCAGAGGAAATCCCATATTTCGAAGCTGACGGAATGAATTTATCCTTTGCCGGTGAGACATTTGACGCGGTGACAATCGCCTTTGGCCTGCGAAATTTCTCAAATTGGGAAGCCGGACTGATCGAGTTGAAGAGGATCCTCAAAACGGGCGCCAAATTAGTCATTCTCGAATTCTCGACCCCTCCGGTTCCGGGTTTCCGACAGGCGTTTAGATTTTATTTTTCAAGTATACTTCCGAGAATCGGAGGCGTGGTCAGCGGTTCGCGGGGTGCATACGAGTATCTGCCTGATTCGGTTTCGAGGTTTCCCGATCAATCCCAACTAGCGTCGATGATGCGACAAATCGGTTTTTCCGATGTAAGATACAAAAATCTAACCGGCGGCATTGTCGCCATTCACACGGGCATCAAGTAAATCTTTTTCCAGATGAATAAGTACAAGGTCTTAAATTTCTTTCGGCGTTTGGGATTGTTCATACTCGTTATTTTTACGGTTGTTTCGCTCGTGACTATCCTGATCGAACTCGTTCCGGGGGATCCTGCCATCGCCCGGCTTGGCGAACAAGCCACGCCCGCCCAGATTCAGGCCTTCCGGAAACGTCACAAACTCGATTCGCCGGGATTCTTTTTTTCCTATGACGGCGAACGCGGCTTAAAGTGGCATGGGACCAAAAATCGTTATCTCGATTATTGGAAAGGATTTATCCAAGGCGATCTAGGCACTTCGTACGAAACTGACCGTCCGGTCGTCGATATGATCATCGAGCGTTACCCGGCGACGATTAAGCTCGCGCTGGCGGCCCTTTTAATAGCGGTTTCCATCTCGATTCCACTCGGCGTCCTGGCGGGGACTAACAAGAATTCGTTAATCGATAATTTCTCTTCATTTTTTGCACTGATGGGAATATGCCTGCCGGGTTTTGTAATCGGACCGCTGCTGGTCTATTTTTTTGCCGTTAAGATCCAGATCTTTTCGCCAACCGGGAGCTATTATCCTGAAGACATCGTGCTTCCGGCGATAACACTGGGAGCGGCCCTCTCGGCTATCCTGACACGAATGGTCCGTTCGAGTGTGATCGAAGAACTCGGTGAAGACTATGTCCGGACAGCCCGCGCCAAAGGACTCAGCGAACGGGTAGTAATTTATAAACATGTTTTAAAGAACGGATTAATTCCGGTTGTCACCATTCTCGGGCTGCAGCTCGGAGTTTTGCTCGCCGGGGCGATAATTACGGAGAAAATTTTTAACTGGCGGGGCATCGGGACACTTTTGCTTGATGGTATAAATACTCGCGACCATCGGCTCGTTCAGGGGGTTGTTTTGGTAATCAGCATTACGTATATACTTGCCAACTCCTTTACCGATATGGTTTACCGGTGGCTGGATCCCAGGATAAGACTCAATTGAGTCGAGCCGACCGTAACCTTATAAGTTCACGGGGGGCTAACCGCAGATAATTGATCAACAAACGCAGGCTGGGGCTTGCGTCATTATGAACAGGCTAACCTACATCGGAATTTTCCTGGCGGTCATTTTTATCTTGACGGCGTTGTTTGCCCCGGTAATCGCCACCCATGATCCGATCAGGCAGTTCAGCGAATACGATCCGATTACAAACCGTGAGACTCTTTACAAGAACAAGGCGCCCGATTCCGAACATTGGTTCGGTACGGATTCGCTCGGCCGCGATGTATTTTCGAGAATCGTTCACGGTGCCCGGGTTTCCCTTTTTGTCGGCATTACCGTGGTCACGATTTCAGGGATCATCGGCATCATTATCGGCGCCATCGCCGGTTTTTACGGAGGCTGGTGGGATAAGTTTCTCGCCGGGTATCTCTTTAACGTGTTCCTCGCCTTTCCCGGGTTGCTTCTGGCGATCGCGATAGTCGCCTTTTTGAGTGGAACCAATCCCACCCCGGGCGACCGTATCCGCCACCTTATAATCGCGATGTGTATTACGGGTTGGGTCGGATATGCGCGGGTAATGAGGGGACAGGTTTTGAAAATTCGCGAATATGATTTTGTACAGGCAGCCCGTGCCCTCGGCGCCAGCAATGGCCGGCAGCTATTTATACATATTATGCCGAATGCGATCCAGCCTTTGATCGTACAGGCTTCGCTGGCCATGGCCGGTGCGGTGCTGGCCGAGGCCTCCCTGTCGTTTTTAGGGCTCGGCATCCCACCGCCGAATCCAACCTGGGGTACGATGATTGATGACGCGAGGGGTATCGACACCATGACCAACGCGCTGCACAATTTGCTATTTCCCGGGATCGCTCTCGCGTTAACCGTTCTCGCATTTAATTTTATCGGTGACGGACTGCGTGAATATCTTGATCCGAAACAGCGTAGGCGTTAGACAAACTATGCCAGCAATATCGATTCAGAATCTCTCAAAGACCTATCCTCCGACGTTCCCGCGACTCCGGAACTATTTCCGGCTGGAATCAAAAAAGGCGGTCGAAGCGCTTAAGCACATCTCACTCGAGATCGAGGAAGGCGAGATTTTCGGATTGATCGGCAGGAACGGCGCCGGCAAGACGACGCTCACAAAAATAATCGCCACGCTGGTTCAACCGACCGCTGGAACTGTTAAGGTAAAGGGCTTTGATTGCGTTGATGACGATGTCAAGGTTCGATCGCTGGTAGGCCTGTCAACCGCCGAAGAAAGGTCGTTTTATTGGCGGCTGACTTGCCGCCAGAACCTGATGTTCTTTGCGCGCCTGTATGGAAAGAGTGATGCGGGCGCCCGACGCAGGATCGACGAACTCTTCGAAAGACTGCAGATGACCGATTTGGCAAAACGTCGCTTCTCCGATGTTTCGACCGGCAACAAACAGAAATTGGCGATCGCCCGCGCTCTTCTTCCCCAGCCGCCGATACTTTTGCTCGATGAACCGACCCGGTCGCTCGACCCCATTGCGGCCGCCGATATGAGAAATCTGATCGAATCATTTGACGATGTTTCAATACTCCTGACTTCGCACAATTTATCGGAAGTCGAAGCCCTCTGCAGCCGGGTCGCAATAATCTCAAACGGAGCGATACGGGCAGTTGACACGCCAAAACATTTACGCGTTTCACACAAGCAGACTCAGAAGGTGAAGATCAACCTCAAGGGGGTCCTTGAAGAAAGTCTGATTACGCTAAACAACCTCAAGAATTTCGAATTGGAGAAAAATGAGGATTCGATTACCCTTGTATTTGACCGCGAAATCGACGATGAGGTATTGGGGGAAACCTTCTCCGAGCTGAATCATAAAGGGGCTAAGATTATAGACATCGAAACGGAAAAGGCAACACTTCTCGATGTTCTTGAAAGTTACGAATAGGAACGGCGGAATCGAGCCTAACTCGTTCGCCCAACCGGTTTCAGATGGCATCAGTAGATTACAATATTTACCCGCTCGGAGAAGGAGCCCTGACGATATGTTTTGGAAACGAGATTTCGTCAACTCAGAATGATCTCGTAACCGGATTGGCGGAAGCGCTTGATAAGCATAAATTTCACGGTTTCCGCGAATGTATCCCGGCCTATTCTTCGCTGACGTTGATATATGATCTTTTTGACGTCAAGCGTAACTTCAGAACCGCCCTTTCCGGATTCGAAATCGTCAGGAGCCTCGTTGAAATAGAAATTCATAAACTTGACCCGATACCGAAAACTCCTAAGACCCCGATTGAAATACCGGTCTCCTTCAGAAAAACTCACGCGCTCGATCTGGAGTTTGCGGCAGATGCCGCACGGATCAGCACTTCTCAACTAATCGAATTGTTTCTGGCGAAAACATACCGGGTTTTTATGCTCGGATTTATTCCGGGTTTCCCGTATATGGGCAAAATCGATAAGAGGATTTCGACTCCACGGAAAGAATCGCCGCGGGTTGGTGTGCCGAAAGGAAGCGTCGGTATTGCAGGAGTCCAGACCGGCATATATCCACTCGAATCACCGGGGGGATGGCAAATTATCGGCCGCACTGAAATGGAACTATTTACACCCCACGCAGACCGTCCGACGTTTTTGTCGGCGGGCGATTTAGTCAGGTTCGTAAAGGATTAGATGGGCTTAGTAATCAAAAAGGCGGGCATTTTGGACTCGTTCCAGGATCTCGGCCGATATGGCTATCAAAGATTGGGAATCAACCCGGGCGGCGCGATGGACAGGACCGCTTTGAGGATTATTAATTTACTGCTTGGAAACCCCGAAGGTGAAGCCGGTCTCGAAATGCATTTCCCGGCCGCGGAATTGACATTTAGTGAGGATTTGGTCTTTGCCCTCGGGGGCGCCGAGTTTGACGCCACGATTAACGGCGAAACAATCGAAAACTGGAGGGTTTACCCAGCGAAAAAAGGGGATAAGCTGAAATTTAAAAGGCAACGGTTCGGAACCCGCTCCTATTTATCCGTCGCCGGTGGATTCGAAATCGATGCATGGCTCGGGAGTCTGAGCACGAACCTGATCGCCGGAGTCGGCGGCTTTCAGGGCAGAAGCCTTAAAAATGGTGACCAAATCGCGATTCGAAAACCCGCCAAGGCGCTTCACGCCCGGATCGGTGTTAGGCTCGCGAGAAGTTTTCGATTGCGGTATTCTCAGAGTTCTGCGATTCGTATAACGAAAGGCGCAGATTATGAGAAGCTGACCGCGCTCAGCGAACAGTTATTTAGCCGCGAGCTTTTCAGGATTACAGGCGACTCAAACCGGATGGGATTTCGCCTTGACGGCAAGCCCCTGCACCTGCTAAATCGCGATGTAGAGATTTCTTCGGCGGTCAATTTTGGCACCATGCAAATTCTTCCGAACGGGCAAATCGTGATTCTAATGGCAGACCACCAAACCACCGGAGGATATCCAAAAATCGCGCACATTATTAAAGCGGACCTGCCTACGGCCGCCCAGTTGGGTGCGGGTGACGAAATCGGCTTTAGGATTGTTTCGCTCGACGAGGCCGAGACAATTTCGTCCGAATTTGAGCGTGATTTGAGTTTTCTTCGAATGGGCGTAAGATTTAATACTACCGCCGGATGATGTTATCGATTGATCTAAACTGCGACATTGGAGAAAGTTTCGGAGCCTGGAAAATGGGTAACGATGCTGAGCTGATGAGAGTCGTATCGTCTGCTAACATCGCGTGCGGATTCCATGCCGGTGACGCCACGGCGATACGTAAAACGATCGAATTGGCGCTTCAAAACGGGGTTGCAGTTGGTGCCCATCCGTCATACCCCGATCTTCAGGGATTTGGAAGGCGGCCGATGACGCTAGCGCCGGGTGAAATCTTTGATCTCGTTCTCTACCAGATCGCCGCGGTTGAGGGAATTTGCCGGGCGATGGGAGGAAAACTGCATCACGTTAAGCCTCACGGCGCCCTGTACAATCAGGCTGCCGGCGATCAAAAGATCGCCCGGGAAGTGGCAGAGGCCGTTTTCGCCCTTGATTCCAAATTGATACTCTACGGCCTCTCGGGGAGTTTACTTCTAACGGAGGCTGCTGACGCAGGACTCCGGACCGCGAGCGAAGTTTTCGCCGACCGGTCGTATCAGGATGACGGGAGCCTGACACCAAGGTCTCACCCGGAAGCGTTAATTGCCGATACCGAGAAGGCGATTGACCAGGCCCTTGAAATGGCCGGCGAGCATCGCGTTACCGCGCTCAGCGGGAAGACGATCGAGATTAAGCCGGATACGATCTGTATTCATGGCGACGGTGAATCGGCGGTCCAAATCGCGCGCGCCATACGTGACGCAATCAAAAGGGCCGGAATAACTATCCGGGCGCCCGGCCCGGATTAGACGAGCCGATTGACGGCGCCCCCATTTCGGATGGCCAACAAGAAATTATCTTCAGTTATTCTCGGCGCCGCATTTTTGATGGCGACATCTGCCGTCGGGCCGGGATTTTTGACACAGACCGCAAAATTTACTGCAGACCTCGCTGCCAGCTTTGGATTCGTAATATTAATTTCAGTCATTATCGACATATTCGCCCAGTTGAATATTTGGCGGGTACTTGCCGTCAGCGGAAAACGGGGCCAGGACGTCGCAAATGGAACGATTTCTGGAAGCGGCTTCCTGCTGGCAGGGCTGATCGTTTTTGGCGGACTGGCGTTTAATATCGGAAACATCGCGGGCGCGGGCCTCGGGCTCGAGGTGCTGTTTGGCCTCCAACCCGAACTCGGCGCAGTAATCAGCGCTTTCGTCGGAATAGGAATTTTTCTTTTTAAGGATGCCGGCAAGGCAATGGACCTGTTCGTAAAACTGCTCGGATTTTTGATGCTGGCGTTGATTGTTTATGTGGTGATCGTTTCAAAACCGCCGGTCGGAACTGCCGTTTACCGGACATTGATTCCCGAATATATAGACGCATTTGCGATCGTTACTCTGGTCGGAGGAACTGTTGGCGGTTATATTACGTTTGCCGGCGCCCACCGACTGATTGACGCCGGCGTCGTCGGGAAAGAATCTCTCCGCGAAATTAATACTTCTGCCACCGCCGGAATCCTGCTCACAGCCATAATCCGGTTTCTCTTGTTTTTGGCGGCGTTTGGAGTCGTCTCGCTGGGATTGACCATTGACAGCTCCAATCCTCCCGCATCAGTGTTTCAAAATGCGGCCGGTACGATCGGCTATAAATTGTTCGGGGTTGTAATGTGGTCGGCTGCCATCACATCGGTGATCGGCGCGGCCTATACATCCGTTTCGTTTCTTAAAACATTCCACCCGAAAGTGGCTGAAAAATCGGGGCCCGTGACCATTTTTTTCATCATTATTTCAACATTGATTTTTGTGCTTATCGGCCGGCCCGTGATGCTGCTAATTCTGGCCGGCACCTTTAACGGTTTCATCCTGCCAATCGGCCTTGCGCTGGTCCTGATTGCCTCGGGCAAGAAAGATATTGTCGGCGATTATGATCACCCAATCTGGCTTCGCGCCGTCGGTTGGATAGTGGTTGCGGTTATGTTTTCATTTAGCGTCAAGGCGATTTTTGACAGTATGTGATTGCATCGAGTAAGCCAATATTGCCGGTTTGATCATTCTCAAGTACTCCCCGAACCGGTTGATTATAATTGCGAGCCCGTCCGAACGCTAAAAGACAGCGACCATCGTTTTATTGACCCCGGGTAAGAAACTTCGACGTCAATTGCGCAATTATTGTCATTTTCATCGATCCGGCGGTGTTCTCCAGTTAGAATTCAAAAACCCATATCATCAGGAGAATTGATTATGCTCAATGCAGGCCGCTATTTTTCGCTACCAACGATCTTGTCCGCTTTGCTGCTCGTATTTTCCTTTTCGTTTAACGCAGCCGCCCAGCAATCATTGCGAGCGACGTGGGACGCAAAGACCAGCGAGAAAAACCCGGATAAGATCCATATCACATTCAAACGTCAAACGGATTCTGATTCCACACATCACAAAAAGACCGGTGCGAATTACGCGATCAGCGATCTTTCCGGACTCTCAAAGAGTCAGGTAAAAGGAGCAGGTAGTTCCGTCACGTTTAGTCTAAACCGCGAAGCGGGCAATATTTCTTTTACCGGAACGTTCGAAGACGAAAAGGGGTCAGGTGAATGGACGTTTGTGGCCAGCCCGGCGTTTGCCGCGCAAATGAAGTCGTTCGGCTTTAAGGAAATACCGGTGGACAAGTTATTTTCGGCCGCGGTCTGGAATGTCAAGACCCAAACCGTCCGTGAGCTCAAATCATCGGGTATAACGGGGCTTGATTTCGACGACGCGATCAAGGCCGCGATTTTTGATATCGACGGGAAATATATCGCTGAAATGAAAAATGCCGGATTTAAGAATCTCGATATGGAAGGGCTCGTCAAGGGACGGATCTTTAAGATCGATGCGGATTATGCCGGCGAGATGAATAGTGCGGGTTTCACTAATCTCGGAATGGAAGGCCTCGTCAAAGGGCGGATCTTCAAGATCGATGCCGATTACGCCAAAAGTGTGACGGCGATGGGTTTTGGTCAAAAGTCGTTTGAGGAGCTCGTTAAATTCCGGATATTCAAAGTAACGCCAGAGTATATTTCCGAAATGAAAGCTGCCGGAATCACCGACCTGACCGCCGAAGATGTTGTCACAATGAGGATTTTTAAGATTGATTCGCATTTTGTCGAAGCGGCAAAGGCCAAGGGATACGAGAATCCTTCCGTCGAGGAATTGGTCGAACTAAAAATTCACGGGAAAGTGAAATAAACGGGTTGATCCCGACGGGATTCAACCGGGTAGCCGAGACCGATTCCGAAACAAGAGAGGCGCTTCAACCTGAGGCGCCTCTTTTTCCGTTAAAAAATGACCCCGGGATTCCAGGTTTAACGCGCCGTCTATCCGCTTGGCTGCAACTCAATCGGACTCTTAACAAATTCAGCTGCGCGGTAGGCGAAATTCTCCCATCTTCTAAGCCCGGGCTGCAATTCACGTTTTTTGGAAGAAAAGGGCCATTATCTGTTTCAAATAGTTGAAATGAAAAGAGATTCAATGGCTCCGGAACGGGCTTTCAGTTTTAGCCTGAAGGATACGGTTGTTGCATTGTTTCGTCGGAAGTGGCTTATTTTGTTCACTTTTCTGACGACTGCAAGCGCGTCGGTCGGTTTCGCCGTGTATATGCCGGACCGTTTCGAATCGCGAATGAAATTTCTCGTCCGCAATATGCGGTCAGATGTTCAGATCACCCCGGACCGCGACGGGGCGGCCGGCCCTGACCGGGGTGAAGTTTCAGAAGCGCAGATCATCTCCGAAATCGAATTACTCAAAAGCCGTGACCTGCTCGAACAGGTTGTCAACGAAACGAGCCTGGCGCGAAATGAGTTTGGCCACCCGCTGAATGCAAAAGAGCTCGAACTTGCTGTTCATAAACTCGAAAAGGATTTACGGATCTCACCGGTCAAAAAAGCCAATATCATCGAGGTCAATTATACTTCAAAAGACCCTGAAACGGCGGCAGATGTTCTGGAAAAGCTCTCTGAATTCTATCTCAACAAACATCTTACGATTCATCGCCCGCCGGGAACCTACGAATTTTTTAAGAAACAATCCGACCAGTACAAGGAGGAACTAAGGGAGGCGGAAAATAATCTGACGCAGTTTGAAAAACAGCGGAATCTTATTTCAATCGACACTCAGAAAACCCTCAATCTGACCAAATTCAGCGAGGTTCAGGCACGATTAAATGACCTCAACGGTCAGATTCGGGAAACCGAACGGCGGATCGAAGAAATCGAAAAGCAGCTCGCGTCAACCGATAAACTGATCGTCACTCAGAACCGCACTCTGCCAAACCAGGTCTCCGAGGAGCGGCTCAACACGATGCTGGTGGAATTACGTAATCAACGAATTCAGCTCCTGGCGAAATATCAGCCGGGTGACCGATTGGTACGGGAGGTGGATGATCAAATCCGTTCTACAACCGAGGCTCTCAATAATGCCAAGAAAACGACCTTTCAGGAACAGGCATCTGAGATAAATCCGTTATGGCAGTCGCTCCAGGCGGATCTCGCCAAGGCGAAAGTGGAGCAAAACGGACGAATCGCGCTGCGCAAAAACCTGACCGAACAGGTACAGAATTACGGGCAGGAACTGACGCAGCTCGAAGGAACCTCCGTGGTTCACGACAATCTAACCCGTCAGGTCACAAAGGCCGAAGACAGTTATAACCTCTACGCCAAGAAACAAGAAGAGTCGAGAATCGCCGACGCCCTCGACGCCCAAAAAATATCCAACGTCTCGATCGCCGAAGCGCCGACGGTTCCAAAGACCCCATTTAAGTCAGACCGTTCAATGACAGCCGTTTTGGGAATTATCGCCGGGCTTTTTCTTGGCCTTGGAAGCGCATTTGTAGCAGAGCTAAACCGCGAAACGGTTCATACTCCACGTGAACTTGAAGCGATGACCGGTGTTCCGGTACTGGCAACAGTCCCGCTCAACTTTGATTTGTCCGTCTTAAATGAACGGGAGTACGAAGACAGAGCGGAAAGCAAATTCATCGAAGAAGGAGACCCATCGGACGAATTCAAACCGGAACTTGGAAAGACGCCGGTCGATCTCGACAACGTCGAATTCGGTCCGACTTACGCCGATTGATATGCAGCAATATACACAGTTGTTTCTTACGAGCGCCAGGGCCAAGGACGAGGGTTACGGCAAATGTTCGGTTTTTGCTTTTACATCAAGCATTGAGGGGGAAGGCGTCAGCTTCGTCGTCGAGTCGTTCGGTGCTGAAATCGCGCGTTTGACCAACCAGCGGACACTGATCGCCAGCGCAGACAGGCTAAAACACATCAATATCGCCCATTATAGCCGGGTACCGAAATTTTGCGCGCAGACTGATATACCGAATCTGTGGACACTGATCGATGAAGATTACATTGAGGAATCAGATTCTTCAAAAAGCCTCTCAATGAACCGCAAATCGCTGGCCAACTATTTTGAAATGACGTTTAGCAATTTGCTGACGCTTCGATTTGCATTTGATTATGTCCTACTTGACTGTCGTTCGTTGAATACATCGGGTGATGTTTCGATAATCGCCCCGGAAACCGACGGGATAATCTTGGTCGTCGAGGCCGACAGCACCAAACGGGATCAGATTCGGGCCGCCAAACAGTCTATCGAAACCGCGGACGGGAACCTGGTGGGCTTTATCCTCAACAAACGGCAATACCCGGTACCAAACTGGCTTTATAAAAGGCTCTAACGATGTTTAGGAGATTAGTATGATTTACCTGAGACCTATAATTCTGGCCGTTTTATTCTTATCGATTTTCGGTTACGCTGCGCGCGCCCAGTCCGATGGACTTCCCGCCACCGACAGTTCAAGACCGATATTGAAAGACGCTGATAACAACCGGTACAAACTCAATCCAGGAGATGTTTTCGAGATTATTTACCGATACACGCCCGAGTTTAACCAGACGGTAACGGTTCAGCCGGACGGGTTTGTGACCTTGCGGGTAGTAGGCGAACTCCGCGTAAAAGACCTCAGTTTGCCGGAAATAAGAAAAAAGATAATCGATAAAGCCAGGCAGCGGCTAAAAGATCCGGAGATAACACTGCTGCTCAAGGAATTCAGAACTCCGTTTTTTGTCGTCGCCGGCGAGGTCTTAAAACCCGGACGATTTGAAATGGCTGAAGACACCACGGCGCTGCAAGCGGTTCTCCTGGCGGGGGGATTCACGACGTCTGCCAAGTCTTCGCAGATTTTGGTTTATCGCAAGATCAGCTCTAAATACGCCGAGGTAAAGCTCCTAAATCTTAAAAAACTCAGAAAACGGGAGAACGTACTCGAAGACGATCTCATTCTCGAATCGGGGGATATGCTCCTGGTGCCGAGAAATCGAATCAGCAAGGTCGAACGAATTGTGGGATTGGCCACCGTATTCCGGCTGTTTACGCCAATTCTTCCCTAACGACGCAGCAATATAGAAAATGACCCAACAAGGACAATTGTCAATTCTAACGCTCAAGACCGCAGATGTACTTTTGCTGCTGCTGGCTCTATTTGTAACCGTTGTGCTGAATTATGCCCCGTCCTCAACAATGAATCCGGTTGAATATTCTCTCGATTTTTTCGCAACCCGTATAAAACTTACAAACGCGTTACTCGCTGCCGGGCTGATATTGTCCTGGAACGGCTTTTTCAGGCTTCGCGGATTATACCGGTCACATCGACTAAGGCTTTTTTCAGACGAAATAAAACAAGTTGTAGAGGCGGTAATGCTGTCGGCGGTGGCTTTATTATTTGCGGCGCAAATCGGCAAATGGAAAACGATCGGACTTTGGGAAGTGACCTGCTTCGCGTTTATTTCAATATCATTATGTGTCGGCATTCGTCTGATTTCACGAGTCTATCTCCGGATTTTAAGACGAAAGGGCAAATTCCTCAAAACCCTGTTGATCGTCGGGGGCGGAAGCCGCGGCGAGCGATTCGCCCGGCAAATCAGGGCAAGAACCGATCTCGGATACAAGATCTTGGGTTTTATCGACAGCGATGCCGGTTACAGCCACAAGCGGTTGGCAGGCAGTCCCTGGCTTGGCACGGTCGACGATCTGCCTGCCATAATCTCACGCGAGGTAATTGATGATGTCGCAATAGCTCTGCCGATTAAATCAAGTTATTCCCAGATAAGAACCGTTATCGAGCTGCTCGAAGAACAGGGCGTCGGGATCCACCTGTTATCGGATTTTTTCCCGCGGCAGTTTGCAAAATGTCAGGCGTTAAAATTTGAAGGAGAACCCCTGACGTTTTTTCACAGCGCCCCATTCTTTAACTGGCGGACCGAAGTTAAACGAATAATTGATTTAATCGGGGCTGTTCTTTTACTCATCTTCCTGCTGCCGCTGTTGCTCATAGTCGCAATCCTGATAAAGCTCGACTCCGAGGGACCGGTTTTCTTCGTCCAGGAAAGGGTGGGCTACAACAAACGCCGGTTTGGAATGATCAAGTTTCGGACAATGGTCGAGGACGCTGAGGACCGACTGAAGGATATTGAGCACCTTAATGAAAAGGAAGGGCCGATTTTCAAAATTCGCAATGACCCGCGAATTACCCGTCTGGGACGGTTCCTGCGTAAATCAAGCATCGACGAACTTCCCCAGTTGATAAATATAGTTTTGGGCGAAATGAGCCTTGTCGGGCCCCGCCCTCTCTCGAGCCGTGATGCCGATAAACTTGAAGAAGCCTGGCACAAGCGCCGTTTTTCGGTAAAACCTGGAATGACCTGTCTGTGGCAGATTTCGGGCCGCAGCGAGCTCTCATTTGAGAAGTGGATGCAGCTTGATCTCGAATATATCGACCGGTGGTCGCTGCTGCTGGATTGGTGGATCCTGATCAAGACAATCCCCGCCGTTATCATTTCACGCGGCGCGGTTTAATAGGAAGTCAATTGGTTTTACAAAACGCGAAAACGGTATTTATCACGAACGCACTTTTCTTATCGTGCAGCGTGATGACGAGCCTGCTCAGCGCCTGGGCGCTCGGGGCTGAAGGGAGGGGCGATCTCGCAATTATAACTCTCTTCCCGTTCATCTGCGTTCTCATAACCGGTTTCGGATTTCCGTACGCCCACCGTTACTGGCTTGCGCGCCACCCCGAACGAAGTTCATCGATATTAACCTTTACGATCGTATTCACGATAATAAGCTCCTCAATTACAGTCCTGATAAGCGAATTCCTGATACCGCTCTATGTCGGCGAGCGCACGCCGCAGGTGAAATTGCTGTTGCGGCTGTTTCTGCTGAATATACCTGTACTGATGTTTATGGAGATGTTTCGGGGAATCCTCGAAGGGGCCAGATGTTTTGGATGGATCGGCGCTTCGCGAATGACTTTTATTTTTACCCAGGCCGGCGGTTACCTCATTTTTTGGCTGTTTGGTTACTTAACTCTGCCGGTGGCAATCGCAATTATCACGGTCGGGCAACTGCTGGGTTTGGGTATCATGGCCGCCGCGATCTGGTACGAACTGCGGCCGCACCTGTCGTGGAACTGGAGGGCCGTGCGCGACGAGTTTGATTACGCCGTCAGAAGCTATCCGGGCATACTTACGGAGCACGGCGTGCTGCGGCTCGACCAGGTCTTACTCGCCGGGATGGCATCCAGTTTTGTGATGGGTCTCTATATAGTGGCAGTGGCGCTGGCTGAAATAACCGCGATGCTGGCGTCATCCGTGGCTGATGTTTTGCTGCCCGAGGTGGCCGCTTCCGATTCGGTCGATAAATCGACAAAACTTCTCGGAAAAAGCCTCCGGCTGACCTTCTATGCTCACCTAACAGTGCTGATTCCGCTTTGGCTAACCGCTCCCTCGATACTTGGCTGGGTTTACGGGCAGGAATTTCTTGCCGCTTCCGGCGCACTCAAAATACTTCTGCTGGCATCGGTCGTCTGGAGCGTTGGCGCGATTATGATCAGCGGACTGAATGGCTTCGGTTATCCGGGACTCAGCACGCTTGCCAGAATCGCTTCGGCTGTTTCAACCGTGGTCGCACTGTTATGGGCGCTCCCGAAATGGGGAATCATCGGAGCGGCGGGGGCATCGCTTTTCGGCTACGGGGTTATGCTCTTGTTTGCATTGTTTTGGCTGCATCGGAAATGCGGAAGTAAATTCTGGAACGCGCTGCGGCCCGAACGCGATGATATTTCATTTGCGAATCTAAAGAAACTGATCAAGTGGGAAAGTCCGCGGACACAAGAAGTCTTGCCGCGGCCCATCAGACGGAATGTATAGTAGATCTTCAAAAAAGCGAACGAAAAACGGCGGGACCCCGATCCGATGGTTTGTGCCGACGCAGGTCTTGGGGATTCTTACTGCCTGGTCGATTGCCGCCGGCGAACAGATGCTGCGAACCCTGTTTTTAAGCACACTGACGGTTGCAATGCTGATCCCGCTGCTGATCGGGCTGGAGGCGGGGCTGACCGCGGTTCTGATTTTCGAACCCTTTCGCGGATTTCTAAGGCGCGCTCAGTATATATTTCTGCCCTATTCCACAAACGAACCGATCCACTTGCTTTCAGCGATTGTAACATCCTGCGCCTTGATTCTGGTGATGCTTCGACACCGGTTTGAAATGTTTTTTCAAACTCCAATGGCCGGATACGTGTCGGTTCTGGGTGTAATTTGCTGTCTACAGGTTTTCAATCCGCGACAGGGCGGCATTCAAATTGGATTGACCGGCCTCCTGTTTCTGGGTGTACCGATGGCATGGTTCTATTTCGGACAAGCGGCGGACCGCACTTTTGTCCCGCGGGTCCTGCGGTTAATCGTCGTCCTCGGATTGGTCTCATCAGCCTACGGAATTTATCAAATGGCGGCGGGATACCCGTGGTTTGAGCTCTATTGGATCGAAAATACGGATCTTTACGGTTCCATCGCGGTCTATAACGTAACCCGGCCGTTGGCGACCTTTAGCAGCGCTGAAGAATGGGGACGTTATCTTCAAATTGCGACAATAATCGCGGCTGGGCTGGGAATCTACCGGGGCGAGAATCAGCGGCGGGGGATCTGGTTTGCGGCAGCCGCCGCGCTTGCGGTAATGCTTATCTTTACCGGGCAGCGGACGTCAATATTCGGACTTTTAACCGGCCTCGGCATTCTATTCCTTACGGGGGCCCGTAATCTTAATGCCGTGGTCGGAAGAATTGCGTTGGTAGTTATCCTACTCGCATTCGTAGTCGTCTTTGCAAAACCGGTCGATCGGGATTCGGTTTTTGAATTAGAGGAATCCGACCGGTTCGAGACGATGATAAGCCATACGGCCAAGGGTACGATCGATCCGACGAGCGAAGGAAGCCTTACCGTTCGGCTCGAGACCTGGACCAAGGTAATCACCGAAGATATTCCGGCAAATCCCCTCGGGATTGGTATCGGGGGCAGAACGGCGGCCGCCAACCGCGATGCAAACGATGACCGTCAAGCGATCGACAATTATTTTTTGATTTTCGGCCTGACGGCGGGAGTTCCGGCGGCCCTGCTTTTAGTTTTTATAATCGCGCGCTCCCTGGTTTTTTGTGTCCGGGGCTGGAGTCTGACGGTACCCGGCTCCCGGGAATCGATTTACTGGCGAATAATGATGGCATTGATGGCAACATTTATTCTCAACAATTTTTTCGGTACCTCGTTCGCCATTTATTCGGTCGCCCCGATCGGTTGGCTGCTTATCGGTTGGGTAAGCAAGCGCTACGGTGAGCTGCATCAGAAGCCCGAGCGATAATTTTAGCAAATGACACCCCTCGTTTCTTTACATTTCTTCAATTGTTGAATCAAAAATCAATCGCGTTAGCCCCGGTTTCGATAAATTCCGCTTCCTCCGCCTGTTTTCGGAAATCGCGAAGCTATTGACACTTTACTAAGGGTACAAACAAGGTTTTAACGGTAATTCAACGATGCATACGGTACTCGTCTATCACACGATTAGTTCGCACGCGCTGCCCCTGGAATCCAATATTGACATTGATCCGCAGCGTTTTAAGCGGCATATGAAGTTTTTGGCCCGGCGGCGTGCACGAGTGGTTTCGTTGGATTCTCTTCTCGATGCCAATAACGGCAGACGTGAAATCGCGATCACCTTTGATGATGGTTTCCGGGACAATCTGACTACCGCGCTTCCGGTTCTGGAAAAATATGATTTTCCGATGGCCGTTTTTGTCGCAACCGATTTTATCGGAAAACCGGGATATCTTTCTGAACCGGAGATTAGAGAGTTATCTGAACATCCGCTAGTAACGGTCGGTTCTCACGGGTTATCCCACCGGCATTTTCCGTTACTTGACGATGATGAGGCACGGTTCGAATTAATCGAATCGAAAAGGCGCCTTGAAAATATTACGCAGAAGAATATTGATTTTTTTGCCTGGTCATTCGGCGACTGTAACCCTCGGCTAGAAAAGATGATCGAAGAATGCGGATACCGGGCCGCCTGGTCGGTTTGGAACGGCAACAACACAAGGTATTCATTGTGGCGCGTGCCGCTTGGGCGGGATGACAATTTGCTTCGATTTATGGCCAAGCTTTCGCGGTTTTATTTCCCGGTGAAGCGCCGGCTAAAACCGCCGGCCGGTCATTAGATTTTGAATTGGGTACAACGATATGAAACTCCTTTTCTACAGTCATACGGGAATTGTCAGCGGCGCTGAAAACATTATGCTGATGATCCTTCGGCGGTTAAACAGCAACCGCTATTCGACGGTGACGGTCTGTCCGGAAGAAGGTACGCTCGCCGAAAGTGTTACACGGATGGGGCTCCGGTGTTCCCCCATCGGTCGTCTCGAAGCGAGGTTCACGCTCCGGCCTGATCTCCTTATCCGTTATCTTTTGTCATTTATCTATACAATCCGTCAGCTCAGAGAAGAAGTCGTCAAACACCGTCCTGATCTAATTCACGCAAACAGTATTCGTGCCGGGCTGGTCGCCACGATCGCCAGCTATGGCATCAAGGTGCCCGTGATATGGATTCTCCAGGACGCCCTCCCGTTTCATCCCCTGAGTACCTTTATTCGGCTTTTTGTACTGTGTTCATCGCGAACGCGGTTGATGCCCGCGTCACAGGCTACGTTTGATCGGTTTCGCGGGACGCTCCTCAAAGCTGCCGGTAAAAATATTCCGGTCCGGGTAATGCATAATGCGATCGAATTGGAACAATTTCAATTAAACAACCGCCATCGGGAGGCGGTCCGGACGGAACTCGGTCTGCCGGAAGATCGTTTTGTTTTTGGCATTGTCGGTCAGATCACCCCGCGAAAAGGGCAGCTCGAACTGGTTGAGGCCTTCGCTAAAACGAAAAGGAGAATGCCCTCTTCGACCCTCCTGGTAGTGGGGGAACCGATGTTCAACCGGGACCACGGCTATCTTGAACAAGTAAAGCGGAGAGCGAAAAAGCTGGGACTCGAAAACGACGTCAGATTTCTCGGAATGAGAAAGGATGTGGCCGCAATCATGCAGGCGATTGACCTGCTCGTGATCAACTCCAAGAGCGAAGCCCTGGTTATCGTGGCAATCGAAGCGATGGCCTGCCGGACACCGATTCTTGCCACAGATGTCGGCGGCACATCCGAAATCATCGACCACCTGAAGAACGGCTGGCTGTTCGAATCGGGGGATAAGACCGCACTTTCCCATGCCCTCGAAAGGCTCAGCAATGATCCCGAGCTGCGCGGGAGCTTCGCCCTCGAAAGCCGGAACTTTGTGATTAAACGGTTGACCGCCGAGAAGTATATGAGAAACCTCGAGGAATTCTACGAGGTATGCGCCAAACGCCAGATCGGTGAGGTAAGGGGTAATTTGGCCGCCGAAGTTTAATATGAACAAATCGTCAAAAATCGCGCTGGTTCACGATTACTTCATTCAGATGGGTGGAGCGGAACGAGTTGCTGAAGAATTCCACAAGATGTTTCCCAAGGCGTCAATGTTTACGACGGTCGATACCCGGGGACAATATCCGCCGGAACTCCGCGAATCATCGGTCAAAACTTCATGGATGCAGCATATGCCGGGAATTAAGACAAATTTCCGTCATTATTTTGCGCTCTACCCGCTGGCAATTGAATCCTTCGATTTTTCGCCGTTCGATCTGATTTTGAGCAGCAGTTCCGGATACGCCAAGGGTGTGCGCAAGAGAAAAGATGCCATTCACGTTTGTTATTGCCATACTCCGACCCGTTGGATATGGCGATACGAAGATTATGCGGCCCGGGAAGGGTTTGGCGGCGCGACGAGGAAACTGCTGCCATTGGTCATATCGGGATTGCGCCACTGGGATTTGAGAGCTTCGCGTCAACCCGATTACTACATTGTAAATTCGAATGTCGTGGCCAAAAGGGTCGAAGAAATCTATAAGCGTAGAGCGATTGTGATTCCCCCGCCGATTGATGTTAAGCGATTCGCGACCGAAGGCCGTGACGACGACTATTATCTGATTCTTTCGAGACTCGTTTCGTATAAGCGGGTGGATCTGGCTATTGAGGCGTGCCGTAAATTGAATCGACGGCTGATCGTAATCGGGGACGGGCCCGACCGAAAACGCCTCAGCGAACTTGCCGGCGAAAACACCGAGTTTTTGGGTCGGCAATCCGACCGGGCGGTGGCGAGATACGCCGGAAGCTGCCGGGCGTTGATTTTCCCCGGAGAAGAAGATTTTGGCATGACACCGCTTGAAATCAATGCCGCCGGCAGACCGGTCATCGCATTTCGGGGCGGCGGTGCGACTGAAACGGTCGTTGAAGGGAAAACCGGCGTCTTCTTTGATTCACAGACAGTCGGTTCTTTATCGGAGGCAATCGAAGATTTTGAAAACCGATCCTGGAACCGGCCAGAAATCAGAGAACATGCAGAACTATTCGATCAGCGCGTTTTTGCCCGGCGAATCCAGGAGTTTCTGCGTCAGGTGGCGCCGGCATCCTGCGTTAATGAAATCACCAAACCGGTTGTCTATCCGGCGTTTGGACTGGAAAAACGAACCGTCTAGGAAGGGAGTTGCAGCTTGAGGTCAAATCATTTCAATTATTTAGATAGCACTGACATCTTCGCGCGGCGGATGGCTTTGGCGAAATCCCATACCGAGCCAAAAGGGGTGCGGCGGATACGGGTTTTAAGAATTGCCCACGCCAGCCTGACACCTGCCCTGCGGGGCCGCGAACGCGGAATTGCAACGACATTCCCGGAAGTGGATCTGGAAGTCATTGCTCCCCGGAAATGGCTTGAGTCGGGAGTCGAAGTACACACCGAGCCCGATGACCTCTTTCCGGTCAGGACGGCCCAAACCTATTTTTCAGGCCATATGCAGCTATTTGGCTATGATCCGAAGGTACTGGTCGAGGCACTGCGCGAACACCGGCCGCACATAATCGATATGGACCACGAACCCTACAGCGTCCCCTGTGCGGAAATACTGACGATTCGCAATTTATACTCGCCGCAAGTCCCGATCGTGATGCAGACCGCGCAGAATATTTTAAAACGATATCCGTTACCCTTCTCATTGCTCGAGCGGCGTGCGCTAAACCAAGTCTCAGCTGCTTACATGTGCAGCGAAACTGTACGGGAAGTTCTTGAAGCCAAAGGATTTGACAAGCCGACCCGGATCGTTCCGTTTGGCGTCGACCTGGATATGTTTAAGTTCCGGCCGCGGACGAACGGCGCAGTCCACACGGTCGGATTCGTCGGCCGGCTGCTTCCGGCAAAGGGGGTATCACTGCTGATCGACGCATTGTCGCGGACCAACGACAAAAAATGGCGGCTGCTTATCGTCGGAGACGGCGAGCAGCGCGTTCAACTCGAGAAAACAATAACAGAAGGCGGATTCGGTGATCGCGTGGAATTTACGGGGGCCGTTCGATATGAAGATGTACCGCAGTTTTTCGCGAAGATGGATGTACTGGTCGTTCCGACCATAACCACAAAAAAGATTCGAGAGCAGTTTGGACGGGTCATCGTTGAAGCGATGGCATCGGGTGTCCCCGTCATCGGCTCGACGTGCGGCGCGATTCCCGAGGTCATCGGCGATGCCGGATTGATTTTCGATGAAGGCAGCGTTGAGGGGTTAACCACAAATCTGCTCCGGTTTTTTAATGACAGCGGACTTCGGGCTGCGCTTGCGGTCAAAGGGCGCCGGCGGGTCGAACAACGCTTTACCTGGAAACGTGTAGCGCATGGAATTTTTGAATTATACAGAGAGGTTCTCGGATGCCGCGATGGGTCCGCGGATATAAACTTATGAATACAACTAACTATAGAAATACTGTTCTGCTTAACCTTGAAATGCCAAACGGCCGGCCCGCGTTGAGGCGCAAGGCGCTGATACTGACACCCGGCATCTTATTCGTTGTTTTCGCGGCCCTGCTCGCGCTGCCTGCTACGAGAGCCGCAACAATGTGGACTTTATCGGAGAACCATCCGGTTGAAATCATAACCTTCATCTTCCTGATGATTGGCGGCATATATGGATTGAATTTGTCCAGGCGACTTAAAAAGCAAGGGGAGCGATTTGGCTATGTACTGTTTTATGCACTCTTCTCGCTCGGGCTGCTCCTGACCGGACTTGAAGAAATAGCCTGGGGGCAGCAATTCTGGGGATTCGCGACGCCGGATTCACTCAAAACGATTAATATGCAGGGTGAAACAACCCTCCACAACATTAAAGGCTTTCACGGTCACACCGAGGTTTTTCGTTTGCTTTTCGGTATCGGAGGATTGACCGGAATCCTGCTTACGAAATACTCAAAGCTCACAAAAATCGGGACACCGCTGATCCTTTTCTCCTGGTTCGGCATAATAACCGCCCATTCGATGTTCGACGTCTTTGACGACATTTTCGTAGTTCCAAAATTTATGGTCGCGGCATCGAGCAATCTGGCCGAGCTGGTAGAAATGCTGATCGGAATGGCCGGTCTATTGTATCTTTACTTAAATTCAGGGAAATTTGATCAGGAAGCGGCCGAAAGCAGTTCGGCTGTCGACCAAGGGCTGAATTGAGGCGGTTTTTGACGCCGGGGATTTTGAGGATATGACAAGGTTTCCAATCGCTCCAAAAAACATATTGATCGGACTTTTTGTAATCGTGGTTCTTTTAGCGATGCTGAGTCTGGCAGGTCAGTATTATGTTTTGGGGGGCGGCGAAAATGAAATGTTTCTAAAACTCGCCGGGAAACTTAATGTCGATGGCGAGAAAAACAACCTGCCAAACTGGTTTCAATCCTCGGCGATGGTTACATGTGCCCTTCTTTTGATGATTATCGCGATGGTTCGTCATAATCTAAAAGACAGAGATTATCGTTATTGGTGTCTTTTATCGCTCGTTTTTATTTATCTTTCCCTCGATGAAAGCATCAGCATTCATGAACAGGCAACGGTTCCGCTGCGGCAGGCACTGGATCTTCACGGGCCGTTCTTTATGAGCTGGGTGGTCCCGATGAGTATTTTGACGGCGCTATTCGCCCTGTTTATGTATCGTTTTTTATATCGTCAGCCCGCGAATCTCAGAAAAATGATGGTCTTTTCTGGATTCGTGTTTGTCAGTGGCGCGCTGTTTATGGAAATGATCGACGGGGCCTATTACGAAAAGTTCGTTGAGGTCGCCGGCGGCCAGCCCGACTGGCCATATGTCGCTATGACCACAGTAGAAGAGTCTCTCGAGTCGATCGGCCTCTCGTTTTTCCTATATGCCCTGCTCAGCCACCTCGTATCGGGGACGGTTATGCAGCGCGCAAAAGCGCCGGGAAAACTGAATTCTCTACGGAGCAATCCTGAATTCAACCTCATTAAGCCGTCGGCAGCAAGCGTCAGATCGGGCCAGACTGCGCGGTAACGACCCGGGGTGCCCCGTTTAGGCTTATCTACGGTTTAATCACACTATGTCCACTTGGAGTATTATATCCACAGAATCGGCGCGGAAAATTTGGGATACGAACCTGGCTCGTTTTCCCGAGTACTCGCCATTTCAAGCATTTTCCTGGGGACAGTATTATACCCGCCTGGGCTGGACAGCGGTTTATTTAGTAGCGCGTGATGAATCAGATCAAATAGTAGGCATGATGACTGGTCTTGTTCGTAAATATCCTTTCAAGATTGGCCTGTTATGGGTTCCCGGAGGTCCGGTCGGCGCTTTATCCAATATCGGCAAAA